>JADJKB010000010.1 GCA_016706225.1 Myxococcales bacterium | reverse complement strand
CACGGAGCGGGTTTCCCTCGCGACTCGTCCATGTCGCGAGCGCGCCGATGAGCGGGAAATAGGGTTCCGCTGGATGCCGCAGCATCGCCGCGCGGAGGGCGTTTCGGAGCTCCGCGCGCTGTCCGACCGCACGGGTTGCAGCTCCGTTCGAGTACAGCGCGAACACATGGTCGCGATCACTCTTGAGGTCGTGCCAGCCGAACCAACAGGCAGCCGCGATGGCGGTCGCACTACCCAACGGGCAATGCGAGCAAGCCAACGCGGCCCCAGGAGGGGCGGCCGAGAAGCGCGCGCGACTGGCTTTCGGCACGCGGGGTTCGGCCGCGGAGGCTGGCGTCGCCTGCAAGCGATCCCGCGGTCGTCGCCAGCGCGACCATGACGGCCGGTACCTCCATACCGAGGTCCACCAAGTTGTGAATGGCCACCACCACGATCCCGACCCGCCGCTGCCACGGTGCTCCTACCGACCCCGAGGGAACTTGGTCTCAGGAGCCACGCAAACGCCGCTAGTCCGAGTATTCCGACCGGTGCACCCCCTACTCGGCGACCCACTGCACCGGGACGCTCGGCATGAGAGTAGATCAAGATTCTCCGCGCTCGGACCTGTCGCAGGAAACACACTTTCGAACGCCCTCGTCCGATACCGAACCAAGCATGCCCGAAATCATCGGCTGTGCCCAGCTGAACATCTTCAGCTTGACCCACGTTCTGCCGAACAGCTCGCCAGGTCTGCCGGGTCCCGCCTAGTGAGGCGAGTACTAGCCCGCCGCCGACGGCGGTGGCGACAAGTCCCGCGACAGCCCGTGGCAAACCGCGGCTCGAGCTCCGACGGTTCTGAACCGAGTAGCGCAGCGAGCGCCAGGACCCCGATGGGCAGTCACGCGCCGCCGCGCGACGCCGAAGTAATACCAACGCCGACCAACGCCGCGACGCCAAGACCGATGACCCATCGAGGCCCGACTGTCTTGCTACTCAGCATTAGTCCGAGCCCGCGAGCTGCGAGGTTTAGGTATCCGGCCAAGTTGTTCGGGTTGAGCAGCGGGCCAACGTGCCACGCGGCAACGGTGAAGCTCGGCTCAGTACGCCGTAGACCTTCCACCGCCCCGGTCAACCCGTGCAGGAGAGTCGTAAGAGCCGCCGCGAATCCAGAGAAAAAAGCAGCCTGATCCCCCACGACGCCCCGCGCTTGAGACCCATGAATGCCGAGGAAGCAAAGACCGAGGCGTACGTCATCCACTTCAGCGCTTCGACTGCTGTGGCCCCTGGGTCAGCCGAGATGGAAGCCCAGCGCGGGCCGGGCTCGCCGAACGGCGCGAGCGCTCGCTGCCATACATCTGCGCTGTTGGGCGCGAGCGCAACCAGCGCGCCGATGGGAAATAGGCATCGCTTGAGGGGCGGTGTACGCGGCCAGTGCCAATCCGAAAGCCGCCGGCCACAGCGAACCCTCCAGCCTAGGTTCCCCCGAAATGCAATTGACGCCGCCGCGGTCGCCAGTGCAGCAGTAACGAGCAGCACCGGTAGGTGGACCGCGCCGACTGCGAGCACAGAGCCGACGACCGATGCGCTGAGCAGCGCGCCCACGGGCCGCTCCATCGAAACGGGTGCAAGCCTGGCATGCCGGTCGAACGCAAGGAGGTTCCCGGTTGGCAGCGAAGATCTGGGCGGTCGAGTGTGCTTGCCCACTGGCAATGGGTACTATCGCATGCGGGCGCCTTGTGGCTGCCTCCCACCAGACCGGTCTGAACAGTTGCGCAGCATGGTGAGAATTCGGAAAACTCTTGGAATTTTGGCGGAATTTGCCCGAATGAATCGGGCTGACGTCTCCGGCACCAAATGCTGACGTACCTGCCTCGAACGCTCACGCCATGAACCCCACTTTTCCCCCCGATGCGGGCCCAGTTAGTCGGGCGACGACTTCAACCCAGTCGTCGTTTGGCGCATCGTGCGCAAGTATTGGCCCTGGCGCTCGCCACCGCCGTCGCGGTGTCGTTGGCAGTTACGTTCTACACGCTCGGGCAGACCAAGATCCACCAAGCTTCCGCGATCATTCAGTTCGACCCGAACCCGCCTCGGCCTCTCGGCAAGAGCGTCGACATGGTCGTCGACCTCGGCACGGGCACCTACTGGAACAACCGAGAATACTACGAGACGCAGTACAAGATCATTCAATCGATGCGGGTGGCGCTGCCAGTTGTCCAGCAATTGGGGCTCCAGGACGACGCTTCCTTCATCGGCAACAAGGCCCAAGGGGCGCTCCCCGGCCGAACTATTGCCCCCGAGGAAGCCGCCGCAGAGATCTGCGCTCACGTCTCAGGGTAGAGCCGGTCAAAGAGAGCCGCCTCGCAGTGGTTCGCCTCGAAGACGCGGACCCGATGCGTGCGCAGAAGATCCTAGCGGCCGTTCTGGACCGTACGTCGAACAAAACCTCGACTATTCGAAGTCTTCGACCACATCCGCCGTGGATTGGCTTGGCCAGCAGTTGGACAAAGTGCGTGGCGAGCTCGAAACGAATGAACGCGCACTCCATCAGTATAAGCTCGATAAGAACATCTTGTCGCTTGATCCCGACGCGCAGTCCAACATGTTGCGCGAGGAGATGAAGCAGCTCAACAACGAGCTGACCTCCGTGCGCGAAGAAGCAGCAAGTCAAAGCGCAGCGCGACGAACTTGCCAAAGTGAAAGCGGACGACCCGTCGAACTTGCCCGCCAACGAACTACTGCAGAGCCCACTAGTTCAGCAGTTGCGCCAGCGCTATGAGGACGCGGTTCGCGAGCGGGCGAGCTTCGTGGGCATTGGAAAGGGTGAAGGGCATCCCGACGTTGCGTCAGCCGACGCCAGGGCGAACGCCACTCGCGTCGGCCTCTTGGCGGAGGTGAAGAACGTGCAGCGAGCTACCGACCGCGAACTTTCCGCGGTCGGCCGTCAGGAAGCGGGCCTCTCAGGCCTGTTCGAAGCCGCGAAGCGCCGCGCGCTGGACCTCAATCTACTAGAGGTAGACTACAATCGGCTGCGCCGATCCCGGGATAACTCAGAAAAGCTGTACGGGATGCTGCTCGAGCGGACCAAGGAGAGCGACCTGGCGCGGATGATGCAGGTCAACAACATCCGAGTCGTTGACCGTCCAACCCAGCCGCGTAGTCCTATCGCCTCGTGTTCCGATCAACATCGCTCTGGGTATTTTTCCGGCATCGCACTGGGCATTGGGGCGGCGATGGCCCGCGCCTTGCCTCGATCGGACCCTCAAGACTCCGGACGACGTGGAAATGAGCTGGGGCTAGTGTTCCTTGGCTTGTTGCCGGAGATCGGCACGGGCGGAACGGGCACGTATTACTCGACCCGTCGGCGCCGGAAACAGAAGGTTGAGGTTACGACGCCGGAGCTAATTGTTCACAACTCCCCCAACAGCGGTGTGGCGGAAGCGGCCCGCGCGATCCGCACCAACCTGATGTTCATGGCACCGGATGAGCCGTATCACACGCTGCTTGTGACCAGCCCCGCCCCTTCCGAAGGCAAGACCACGGTCGCCGTTTGTATCGCTGGCAATGGCGCAGGCTGGGCAACGCGCCGCGCTCATCGATTGCGATCTGCGGAGCCTCGCGTGCATCGGGTCTTTGGCAAGAAAAGTACGCTTGGCGTCACGAGCGCCCTGGTTGATGGCGCGAGCATTCAGACGATTGCCCAGCAGACAGAGGTGCCCAACCTCTGGGTGATTCCGGCCGGCTGCCGCCGAACCCGGCGGAGTTGTTCCACAGCGAGCGTTTCCAGGCTTTCATCCGCAACGTGTCGCAGGAATTCGACGGGTCATCATCGATAGCCCGCCCGTCGTAACCGTTACTGACGCCGCCGATACTGCTTTCGACGCTCGTGGACGGCGTAGTGTTGGTGGTTCGAGCGTTTTCAACTGCCAAGAACTCGCTCGACACGGAGTTCGTGCGATCCGGGACGTTGGTGGAAAGACAGTCGGGGTGGTCCTCAACGCGGTGAACCTGGACCGCCACGAGTACATGTATCACTACTACTACTATCGTCGCGACGGCGAGTACTACAAGTCGGACGACGCAGAGCACAAGACGGATGCCGCGGCCTGAGGCCACCGCCGCAGACCCCAGGGGCCGATGCGAAGACTAGCCCTGCGCAGCGCACAGGTTCTCGTGGACTTCTTGGTCCTGAGCCTGGCCCTCGTAATTGCCTTCGCAGCTCGCTTCGACGGGCGGCTGGACGACGAGATGCTGAAACGCCTCGTCTTCGCGTTGCCTTACGTCGTCGGCTTCCAGTACCTGGTGCTGCTCGGGTTTGGGTGCCGCGGTTCGCGTGGTCGTACGTCAGCTTGCGTGAGATTCGCCTCATTGCCGTGGCGCTCGGTGTGAGCGCTGCCGCGCTGCTGGTTGCGCGCTTTTCCGCACCGTTCTTCTTTACATTCACCGGTCGCGCCCGATACGCCGCAATCCCCGGCGGCGTGATCATCATCGATTTCGCGCTCGCGTTGCTCGGCATCGCGGGCGTGCGGGGCTTGCGCCGTCTCCTGGCGGAACGTTCGAAGAAGAACGGCCTCCGGTCGTCCCAGACACCGCGAATTCCTACACTACTCGTTGGCGCCGGGCAGGCCGGCGCGCTGGTGGTCAAAGAGATCCTGGCGCGGCCCGAGCTGGGCATCGACCCGGTCGGCTTCCTCGATGACGACGCGATGAAGCATGGCCTGGCCATTCACGGAGTGAAGGTCCTCGGGCCGATTGAGAGTCTCACCGAACACGCCGCGCGGCGGGGGCTGCAGCAGATCGTTATTTCCATGGCCAGTGCGCCGGGTGAGGCCGTGCGTCAGGTGCTGGCGCTGGCCGAAAGGGCGGACTTGCCCGTCAAGATCATTCCGGGCATCTACGATCCGACGGCCGGGTGAACCTGTCGCGTATCCGCCAGGTTTCCATCGAAGACCTTCTGGGGCGCGAGCCGGTGCAACTCGATCACGAAGGCATCGAGCGGTTCATTCGCGGCAAGCGCGTTCTCGTGACCGGGGCCGGTGGGTCGATCGGCTCGGAGCTTTGCCGCCAGATCGTGCGCTTCGAGCCGGAACGGCTCGTGCTCGTGGAGCGGAGCGAGTTCCAGCTGTTCGAGATCCACTCGGAGCTCGTGCAGAACCACGGCGAGGCGCGGATCGAGCCTCGGATTTGCGATGTCTGCGACAGCAAACGTTTGGAGCAGTGTTTGAAACCGATCGACCCGAGGTGGTGTTTCACGCGGCGGCGCACAAACACGTGCCGATGATGGAGTGGAATCCGGGCGAGGCCATCAAGAACAACGTGTTCGGAACGCGCAAGGTCGCTGATGCCGCGCACCGGCACGGCGCCGAGGCGTTCGTGCTGGTGAGCACGGACAAGGCCGTCAATCCCACCTCGATCATGGGTGCGACCAAGCGGGTCGGCGAGATGTACGTGCAGTCGCTGTCTCAGCAATCCGAGACGAAATTCGTCGCCGTTCGTTTTGGCAACGTGCTGGGCTCGGCCGGATCGGTCATTCCGACCTTCAAGAAACAGATCGAAGCGGGCGGGCCGTCACCGTCACCCATCCGACATGATGCGGTACTTCATGACCATCCCGGAGGCTTGCCAGCTCGTCATGCAAGCGGGAGCGCTCGGCAAGGGTGGCGAGATCTTCGTGCTCGACATGGGCACGCCCGTGAAGATCTCGGATCTGGCGCGGGACTTGATCCGGCTGAGCGGCTTCGAGCCGGAGAGCGAGATCAAGATCGAATACACGGGCATTCGCCCCGGCGAGAAGCTGTTCGAGGAGCTCGGCTTCGACGGCGAGAAGATGAGCAAGACGGTGCACCCCAAGATCTTCGTTGGCCGACTGGCTGCGTATCCTTTCGAGAAGATCGAGCGGGATCTGGAGCGCCTTGCCGGGTTCACCGGCACGCAATCGAGCGAGGAAGTGCGTCGCGTGCTCGGACAGGTGGTGCCTGATACGCAAGACGACGCTGCCACGCTGCCGCTCCTGCGGCCGCCCCAGCCAGTGAGCGGGTCGAGGTCGAAGGGGGGCGAGGGGACCTGGACTCGTCGCGGAAGCTCGCTGCGCGCGCGGTTTGAGTTGCGTCGCCGCCTGGTTCGCCGCCTTTGCGCTGTGCGACCCTCGCGCTATCGTTTCTGATTCACGTGGACGGTCAGACCAGTCGAGTGAGGACGAACCTGTTGGCGCAAGCCGCGGTGCTTGCGGTTTTGTTGGCGCTCGCCACGGCGGTCGCCTGCGGCCAGCACAACGCCGGCCCCGCGTCTGCCCCCGCACCCCCCCCTCCCGATCAGCTCATCGACTACGCCACTCCGCACTGGCCGATGTTCCGTCACGACCAGCTGCGGGGGGGGCGGAGTCCGCAGTATCGCGTGGGGGCGCCGGGGCTGGCGTGGACTTATGACTTTGGCGCAGAGGTGATGGCTTCGCCGGTCATCGATGCGGACGGGACCATCTACGTAGGCGCGTTCGACGGCGCTCTGTATGCCATCGACAAGAACGGGAAGCTGCGCTGGCGGTTTGAGACGTTTGCCGCGATCTGGTCGACTCCCGCCATCGCGCTCGACGGTACCGTGTACGTCGCGAGCATCGACAAGAACGTCTATGCCGTGCGGGACGGGCAGCTGGTCTGGAACGTCAAGCTCGGCAACTGCGCGTTCTCGTCACCACTCCTGGACCGCGCGGGGAACCTCTACATCGGCTCCAATGACGCGCGCGTCCACTCGATTGCACCCGATGGGTCGCTGCGCTGGTCCACGCGGGTCGGGGCGCCAGTCGATGCATCCGTTGCCTTGAGTCCGTGGGGCAGCTCTTCGTCGGCACCACCGGCGCACGTTTGATCGCGCTCGATCTCGTCGGGAACGTCGTGGGGCAGTTTCCCGTGACGGGCGGCGTGCGGAGTAGCGCGGCCATTGCCGCCGATGGCACCGTCGTGTTCGCCGCGGATGACGGCGCCGTGTACGCCGTCCGCGCCGGGCGACTGTCCTGGAAGTTCCAGACGCGCCGGCCCATCTGGTCGTCGCCGGCCATCGGGGCCGACGGCACCGTGTACGTGGGGAGCGACGACGGTGCGCTGTACGCCCTGGACGGGAACGGCAAGCTGAAGTGGGGTTACCAGACCGAGGGGCCGGTCAGCTCGTCACCCGCGCTGACCGCCAACGGGACGATCTTCTTCGGATCCCAGGACTCCAAGCTGTACGCAGTGAGCTCCGACGGTCAGTTCATCTGGGAACACACCACCGGCGGCCCCATCCACTCTTCACCCGCAATCGGCGCGTTCGGCGAGGTCGCCATCACGTCGCGGGACGGAAGGCTGTACGTGTTTCACTGACCCCCTCACGCCGGCGGCGGCGGGATCTCCACGATCCCCGTCGGCGCGAACGTCGTGTGCTCCCACTGGTCGACCGTCGCGGAGCCTGCTCCGACCGGGATCGGCTCGGCGACTAGCTTCGTGCCGTCCCACTTGAGCCGGAACAAACCACTTTGCCCGGCAACCACCGTCTCCGTCGTGAGCAGGACGTCGCCGAGCATCGGCTTGAATTGCTCCGCGGGGACGCCGAGCAGCTTCGAGGTGCCGTAGTTCACGCCGAAGAAGTTCTCCTTGGGGCTGATGAGGTCGATGTCCTCGACCTTGGCGCCCAGATCGTAGGTCGTGCTGGTGCCGTCGGGGGCGAAGGCCCAGAGCAGTCCCTCCGTCTCGGCACCCGCGATCAGCTTGCCGGCGATGGGGCCGAAGCGGGCGGGTTTGTCGGGGACCACGACGGCGCCCTCGAGGTGGACGCCCGCGGACGCGATCTTCGTCGGCGCGCCGGCCGCCGTGATGCGCCAGACCTCGCCGACCGTCGTCACCACACACAGATCACCGCCGAACGTGCCGACTCGATCCACGTACAACGAGCCGCGCATCAGACCGTTGCCCGTGCCCGGCAGATCGACCCAGGGGTTCGTCACCGTCGCACCGTTGTTCGAGATGCGCACGATCTGTCCATCGACGCCGTTGCCGACGAAGAGATCGCCGGCCACGAAGCCCCCGGGATTGCCCGAGCGCGCCGTGGCGATCTTCACCTCGTCCGTCAGGCCCGTCAGATCCGAGAACTGCTGGTGCTTGCCGTCGAGCTCGATGCGCTCGAATCCACTCGGCGTGCCCGTGGGGTAGTTCACCGACACCACCACCGATTTGGTCGGCTCGTGATAGTCGATGCCGATGGGCTGGTTGAACGTCGTCGAGATCGCCGTGAACGTCAGCGCCGGCGGCGGGCCGTCGTTGATCGGATCGTCGATGTCGGGCTTGCCATCCCCGTCCGTGTCGCCCTTGTTCTCGTCCACATCGAAGATGCCGTCTTGGTCCGTGTCCTTGTCGGGTGGATCCGCATCGGGGATCACGATGCCGCCGCCCGTGCCGCCACTGGTCGAGCTGCCTCCGCTCGCGCTCGTGCCGCCGGAGCCACCACCGACGCTCGCGTCACCGCTCGAGCCGCCGAGGCTGGGGCCCGCCGTGCCGCCGGGGTCGTCGGCGGAGCAGGCTGGCAGGGCGGCTGCTCCGCAGCACAGCGTCGATGCCACCACGCCCAGGAAGGAAAGCGGCTTCACCTGGCTAGTGTAGCGGAAACGCGGGAGCCCTGGCGGTGGCCGTGCGATGCCGGGGGAAGGGGTTTCCCTTGGTTGCCGGGGGACACGTGGGCCTTCTCGGAGGTGGTCCGCGACAAGAACGAGAGGGTCCGGGGTCGGGCTGCCGCCTACGTCGCCTACGCCGAGTGCGGCATGCCCCGGGGGCCCGGGGGGTGGAGTGTGGCGCGCACGCGTGACGGCGCCCCGTTGGCCAGATGTCCGCGTGCGCCTCCCCGAGCCCGGCCGGGCTGGGCTACTCGTGCGATTCGTTGTTGTCGACCGCGACGCCGAGACGCTGCTTCACGTTGAGCGCCTTCCACTCGAGGCCGGGCTGGTCCCGGATGAGCGCCTGCATTGCTGGATCGTCGGTGAGGATCTCGGGCGCGATGCACCCGGCGCCGTTGAGCCGCTCGAGAAACTCGAGCTCGCGAGCCTGAAGCGGGAGAACGATTGCAAGCCGCTCACGACACTCGGCCACGAGCTGGTCGAGCCACCTTGTGATGTCCCCGCGCGCCGGCGCGAGGTCAGCGCGAAGCATCGGGACAAGGTCGCGCGGCGCGTCGGCCAGATCGCCCTTCACATCTTCGGGCGACACTGTCCGCCAGTCCTTCCGGTTCATCCCACCGTAGACGACGAAGCCGAGACGAAGCCGCGCGTGGTCGAGGTCGGGGGCAACGAGGAGTCGATGGGCGTCGAAGATGTCGCGGTTGGCGCTCCGCGCGAGCAGTGCGGTCAGCTTTCCCGCGGCGAGCTCGTGAGGGTCGAGCACCGTAACGGGAGCCGCCTTCAAGGAACCCACCGGAAAGCACTGGGCGATCTTGGGAGACCACAGCGGCGCGCGGAGCATGAAGTTCACGTCGAGCTCCAGGTTGCCCGAACCGCCCGTCGATGCGACGTAGGTCAGCCGCCACTTGCCGCCAGCGTGCTCGGAGGGCATCCGCTTGACCGTGAGGCCCTCGCGGGAGCAGACGGCTTGCACGGCCTGCTCCAACTTCGGGCGCTCCGCGAGCATCGTCTCGCGGTCAGCCGCGCCGATGTAGTTGAGATCGATGTCTACCGACAAGCGCGGCACGTCGAAGTAAAAGAGGTTGAGCGCAGTTCCGCCCTTCAAGGCGATCCGGGTCTTCAGGAACGGATGGCTGTTCAGCGAGTCGAGCAGGGCGATCAGACGAAAGACCTTCTCGAGCTGTTCGCCGCCGAAGCCGGTCGACGCGACTTCGCGTGACAGATCTTGCGGGGTCAGGTTCATGCGACCTCTGCCCAGGTTCGGTTCATCACGCGTTCGGGTACCACGAGGTTCCAGCGGGCGAGAAGCTTGCCCGACTCACGCTTGCCGCGTTCCAAGTACATCGGCTGCAATGGTGCGTGCTCTTGTAGACGCTCGAGATGGCTCTCCTCGAGCATCAGCTGCTCTCGGTGTTGCTCGAGGAAGAAGCCGACCTTCGCCACCGTGACCGCCGAGCCCAGTTTCAACGCGTAGTCGGTGACCGCGTCGACGTCGAAGAACTCCACGGACTCGAGCGAGCGCCAGATCTCCTCCCAGCCACCGCCGTGGCGAGGCGCATCGAGCACGTCCACCAGCGTCCGCTCGAGCGTCGTCGCGCGTACCCCGAGGCCGTTGCGCGGAACCTCGACGAAGCCTCCGCCCAGGTCCGGAAGGCGGCGCAGCGTAGGTGGCACCGGGACAGGGACGAACTCGGTGCCGCGGAACTCGAACGGCTTTGCGCGTGTGCAGGTCAGGTACGTGACCCGCCGCGAGAACGAATGGGCCCGGCCGTGGAGTTGCAGCGCTCCGTGGTAGGCGATCACCGCGTCCGGTGCGAGCCGGCTCGCAAGGAGAAATGGATCGAGTTGGAGGCTCTCTGCGGAGGCGCCGCGGGGCACGACCGCGTAGAGGCCGCGCCGGACGTGCAGCAGATGCCCAGCGCGGACGTGTTGCTGGAGGACCGCCTTGCTCGCCGTCGGCTTGCGCGCGTCACCCTCTCGGTGCGCGGACGCGAAGTCCTCGAACCGGAACATGGGGTGGGTGGCGAAGTAGTCGACGGGTTTCATGTACTATGCCGTTCGTATCCACAAGGCATATAATTTATGACACCTGTGGGCATCAACGACAAGTATCAAGCGCGGGTGCTTGCCGTTGGCATCCACAAGGGCAGTAAACAGTGCATCTATCGAGGCTAAACGGCATGTGCGCTCGGTTTCCCCGCCGGTACACGCAGCGCTCGATGCGTTGACCAGCTCCGCCTTCGGTCCCGGTGCGCTTCAGTCGTCGTCGGGAACAGGACTCGGTCTGGGCCAAGCGTTGCTGAGTTGAACGGGGCAGAGAGCCAGATGTCCGCGTCCACCCCCTGAGCCAGCCTGCGCTGCGGACTGGGGAGGCTCAGCGCGAGGGGATCCCCATGCGCTCCGCCTCGGCGGTCGTGAGCCCCATCGGCATCGGGGATCACGAGGCCGCCGCCACTGCCGCCGCTCGTCTAGGTTCCGCCGCTCGCGCTCGTGCCGCCCGAGCCACCGCCGACGCTCGCGTCGCCACTCGAGCCGCCGAGGCTTGGCCCCGCCGTGCCGCCGGGGTCGTCGGCGGACACTGGGAAAACGAGTAGTGGTCCACCCGCACTGCGTGATCGGGGGTGACGTCATTATCGGTGATGATGTCCAGATCATGCCCGGAGCCGTCATCGGGCTGGATCCAGCGCCGTTCTCTGATCGCCGGATACCGCCCTTGGGCGCAAAGTCCGCATCGGGAACGGCTGCACGATTGGGCCGGGTGCGGTCGTCTACTACGACGTTGAAATCGGTGACGGAACCCTGATCGGAGACGGCGCTTCGATTCGAGAGGGGTGCCGCGTGGGGGAGCGGTGCGTGATAAGTCGCTATGTCACGCTCAACCACGACGTTCATGTCGGGTCTCGTTCCGGAATCATGGATCTCACGCACATTACCGGAGACACCCAGATCGGAGACGACGTCTTTATCAGCGTGCTAGTGGCAACCACCAACGAGAACGCGTTGGGAGCACGGGGTCCGACGGGATCGCAGTCGATTGGTCCAAAGATAGGAGACGGTGCGCTCATCGCTGCGGGGGCGAATGTCCTTCCAGGGCGGGCTATCGGCAAAGGTGCGGTTGTGGCGGCCGGCGCCGTGGTCACCCGGGACGTCGCTGCGAATGAGGTGGTCGCGGGGGTGCCGGCGCGCGCCTTGGATCACCCGCTAATTCGACCGGTACGTCGCGATGAAACTTGAAGACTCGAGTTCCGGGCAGTAGCGCCGGGGGGGCACGCCCACGTCACTCGACGGCGTATGAGTCGGGGCTCGCCGCCGGTGGCTCGCGCCGCGCCATCAGTGCGGCATCCCCAACTATTGGGTCGTCAACCTGGTGACGCGCGTGGCCGAGTTCGGCCGCGGGCCAGGCGTGCACCGCGGTCGCGAGCGCGCGCTCGGTCTCGGGGGAACGCGCCTGACCATCAGTCACGAGCGGGAGCGTGGCAGGGCCTGGACGAAGCCGGATTGGAAGTACCCGCGCCCGCGGCGTTAGCCAGATGTCCGCGCTCGGCCGCCTGTCGGGCTCGAAGTGGGCTTGGGACTTGCCAACCTGGGGTCGCGCGCTCATCCTCGAGAGGTGGACGACGAGCGGAGAGGGCAGCTGATCCAGCGGCTCCGGGCCGCGTTCGAGCCGCGAGCGGAGGTTCTCGAGGCGTACCTCTTCGGATCCTGCGCCATGGGTCGAGCGTCGGCCCACAGCGACGTGGACGTTGCGGTCTTCGTCCGGCCCGGCGCGATCCCGCCCGAAGGCTACGGATATGCCGCGGAGCTCGCCTCGCACTTGATGGCAGCGCTCGGAGAGAGCCGCGTGGATCTGGTCGTCCTCAACACCGCCCCGCCGCTTCTGTACCACCGCGTGCTTCGGGACGGCGTTCGTGTGGTTTCGCGAGATCTCCGGGAGACTACGACGCGAGAGGGCTACGCGCTCTCCCGCTACTGCGACTACGTGCCCCAGCTCGCGAAGATTCGAAGTGCGTTTGCGCGCCGCACCGATGCGGGGGAGCTCGGGCGTTGAGCCCTGCCCGGGGAGTTCGCCGCTCGGTTCCGCGCCATCGCGGGATTCCGGAACATCCTCGTGCACGGCTACCTCGCGGTGGACTTCGCGCTATTGCACGGCGTGCTGAACCATCGCCTCGACGACTTCGTCGAGTCCGCCCGTCACGTCGAGGCGTGCGCTAGCCGATGCCGGGGTCATGAGAGGACGCAGGGACGCAGGCCGGCGGGTCAGCATGCTCACGCGCCCGGTGCTGAATCAGACCGCCCAGCGCGTCCTCGATACGACGCCGCAGGTCGTCGGCGCGCTGCACCGAGCTCGTCTCGATGCGCAGGCTCGACGCTCGGGGCTCCGCGCGGCCGATCACCGTGTTGTGCCAGCTCGCGTGGACGGTGTTGCCTGGTTTCATGAACACGACCGCCTCGCTCGCTTCATCTTCGGGCTCCGCGCCGGGCACCAGCGCCAGCTTGCGCACGACCTCGCGCCGATCTGCGGGCGCAAAGCGGTAGTGGTCCACCGTCATCAACACTGCGTCGCCGTCGGTGTTCTGGAGCTCGGGCGGCGCGGCGCGGCGCACGTCGTCCACCGCGACGGCTCGCTCCCACTCCTCTAGCAGCACGCGCGCGGCCGGGTGCGGGCGCAGCTTGTCCGGCGCGACGCGCGGAGCGCGCTTCGTGCGCAAGCGGCGGCGTGCCTCCTGAACCGCGAGCTCGGCCTCGATAGGCCCGAGCGACCGCGGGTGAATCCCCGCGAGCACGGAGTGATCGCCGTACTCGACGACGCGACCGAAGAGCACGCTGCGCACGGGAAGGTCGCGCGAGGCGGCGAGCTCGATCACCTCGCGGGTCTCGCCGCTGAGCAGGTCCCGGAGCGCGAGCGCGCGGCCGGGGTCGACGCGCGTGACCTCCCAGAACGACGCCCACGCCGGACGCTGCGCCTCGAGCCACGCGCGCTCGTGTGGCGACAGGAGCTCGGCATGCTCGTCGAGAAAGTGCTCGAACAACGGGCGCCCGTCGACCTCGAACACGTATTGCGCCCAGGGCACGGCCAGCGACTCGGATTTGTTCTCCAGGTCGTCGATGAAGCGTGACCAGCTCTGGCCGAAGCGCTCGGTCCCGAAGCGCAGCATCGGCCCGATCAGCCGCTCGTCGACATCGTGGGCCGGCGAGCGCCGTCCGGGTTCCGGCGCCGCGAGGGGCGCGACGACCTCGTCCCGAGCGCCCGCTTCGTAGGGAATCGAGAGGCGCACGGGGGGATGGTCCTGGCTCTCGAGCGTCACGCTGAGTGGATCGCCTTGGGCGATGGCGTCGGCGTGTTGGGTCCAGAGGTGTGCGATGGCGTTCGCGACCGCGGCGAGCACGCCGAGATCCTGAAGCGTGAGCGGCGCACACAAGCCGTCGCGCTCGACCCGCTTCGGCCACGGCACCGCGCTCGGGGAGGCGAGCGGCAATCCGCGCGAGGCAATCAGCTTGCGAAGCTCCCGTGGAACGGCCGGGCTCGGCTCGAATTCGAGGGCCAGCCAGGTCGTGCCGTAGTCGGCGGGCGGCTCGCCTTCCGCGACCAGCTCCGCTGCGTCGAGGAAGGCTTCGAGGCCTGCGAACGACGGAAAGAGCAGGAACCCGAACGCCTCGCCCGTGGAGCCGAGGAGAGACGCGCACGCTCCGTGGAGCCCCAGGTCCGGTACGTCCACCCGCAGCTCGTCGATGTCGTCCGCATCGGACCAGGGTGACGCTGCGTAGAGGCGCCGCGTGGCCTCGAAGAAGCGCGCGACCTCCGGGGCGTCGGCTGGGAGGTGCTCGAGCCAGACGTCCGGCGGCAGGTCGCGGGATGCAAACTCCGCGTACGAGGCGGAGGCATCGAGCACTTCGGGCGTCGGCGCGCGCACGACCTCGAGCGAGGCTCGAAGCGAGCACGTAGCTCGGCGGCGTCCTCGCTTCTGGCCACGCGCACTTTGGACGGGCGGCGCTTGGGTCCCTCCATGGGCTGCGCCATGGCTAGTTCCAGAGCGTCCGCGAGCGACGCTCCACCCTCCCGGGGATCGGTGATCTCGGCGTACACCATGCTCGCGCTCTCGGGCTCCAGCCAGACCAAGATCTCGGGTCGGTAGGGCTCGCCCTCATCGGTGACGAAGCTGGGCGAGGTGAAGCGGCCTCCGACCCATTCGAGATCCGTGCGGCGTCGCGCCTTCTTTGGATTGAAGCGTGCCATGACTGGCGGATTTCACCGCGACGGGCGGGAGTCAATGCTGAGCGCGGCGCGTCGCGCGGCGTCGACGTCGGACCCAGAGCGAGCGAGAGACGGCGGGGGATCCGAGGTGGGGAGCGGCCGCCCTGCGCGCTGATCCCAGGGGCCGGTGCTAGGACAAAAAAGTGTCGTGCTTCGGGTTGACGTGCGTTCAGCTTTGCCTAGATTGCGCCGGTGATTTCTGCTGGATTCGCCCTCAGCGGCCGGGTGGTGAGGCGCAACCGCAGCGCTGCGCGAGCGCCGCGTGTCGGCGTGTCCCGGGCGGCGGCCGAGGGGCTCGACGTGCGGCTCGCGGAGCTCGCTCGTGGGGACGGCCGCGCGCGCCTCGGCCTCGGAGAGTTGCTCGAGCAGCTGGCAAGTCGGGCGGGTCATCACGAGCTCGGGTTCTCCTCTCTGGATGCGTACGCTCGCGAGCGCTGCGGGCGCAGCGGGCGCTGGGCCCTCGAGTCCCGAACCCTCGCGCGCCGGCTCGCCAACCTTCCGCTGTTGCGCGCCGCCCTCGGGTCGGGGGCCCTGGGTTGGTGCATGACCGAGCTGGTCGCGCGCCACGCCACACCGCACACGGAAGCCGAGCTGCTAGACCTGGCCTTGCGCTCGACCGTGCGGGAGATGCGCAACGCGCTCAACGGGGCCGTCAGCCAGATGTCCGCGTCCACGGCCGACGAAGCGGACGCGCGCTGCACCCTCACGCTGACCCTGAGCCAGCAAGACGCCTGGCTCTTCGAGTGGACGCGCCGCTTTGCCGAGCACCTGGGCGCCAAGCCCGACGCGGAGGGGACCCTGGGCGCGCTCCTGGCCGAAAGCTTCAACACGCTGTGCGGGGCGTTGCCCTCGAATGACGTGGAAGGCTGGCTGGGGGTCGAGCCGCGCGCCAGCGAGGGCGCGTGGCGGGCACAGCTCGCCGAGTGGCGCACCGAGTCCGAGCGCCGCTGTGAGGCGAACTTCGCGGAGCGCGGACCGGGGGGAGCCGGTGACGCTTTGCTGGCGCCGCCGGGCGCGGGGGCCAGCTGCGACCTCGATGCGCGGATCGCCAGGCTTTCGGCCGAATTCGCGGCCCACGAGGTTGAATTCGCCCGCACGGCGCTGGCGTTTCACGAGGCGGAGGGCGCGCGACGCTTGGGTTACTCGTCCGAGGCTCAGTACGCCCGGGAACGACTGGGCGTGTCGCACGCGAGCTTCAAGGCCAAGGTGGCCCTCGCCCGGCGCTGGGTCGCGCGGGTGCGGGTCGCGCTCGAACAGGGTGAGATTGGCCACGAGGCCGCGCTCCTCATTTCGCGCGTCGCTCGCCCGGAGACCGCGGAAGCTTGGGTCGCACGCGCACGCGAGCGCACGGTCAAGCACCTCGAAGAAGAGGTGCGCGCGGCGGAGCTCGTGCGCGGGCTCGGAGGGCCAGCGTCCCCGCCCACGGGAGAGACGCTGCGCGAGCTCCACGAGCTGGAGGCGCGGTTGCTGCGGGGAGACCGTGACGCGGTGCTGACGGACGCCGGACAGTTGTCCGCGCGCCTGGCGCCGAAGGTGCGGACGGTCCAGCTGCGTCTGCGCGTGACCCGCGACACCGCGCGCTTCTATCGAGGGCTCGAGGCAGTCGTGAGACGGTACTTGCCGCGGACCGTGAGCTTCATCCGCCTGCTGTGTGAGCTGTTCTGGGATGCGTGGAGGCACGTTGGCCAGCGCCGCGAAGCTTACGCCCACATCTACGCTCGCGATCGTTACACCTGCTCGAGCCCGGTGTGCTCGCGCCACGACGTGACGCCGCATCACGTGAGATTCAGATCGATGGGTGGCAGTGATGAAGACGAGAACGTGACCGCGCTCTGCACGTGGTGCCACCTCGAGGGAGTGCATGGCGGGCGCATCGAGGTGACGGGACAGGTGGGAGATCTCAGCTGGAACCTGGGTGGCCTGCGCGTGTTTGGGCGCGCGCTCGGCGATCGGGCGTGGCCGCGCGCAGCCTGAGCGTGTATTGCCGCGACGATGCCGACGCGGATCCGCCTTTCGATGCCAGCGGACGCCCACGAAACATGCGCCGGGGAGCTCCGCGCAGCCTTCGCGCGCGTGCTCGCGTCGAACCAGTTCGTTCTGGGCGAGGAGGTCGCCGAGCTCGAGGCTGAGCTCGCGCGGTACCTCTCCAGCGCCCACGCGGTCGGCCTCTCTTCGGGCACGGACGCGCTGGTGTGTGCGCTGCTCGCCCTCGACATCGGGCCGGGCGCAGAGGTCATCACGACGCCGTTCAGCTTCATCGCGACCGCCGAGGCCATCGCGCGCGTTGGGGCGCGGCCGGTGTTTGCGGATATCGATGCGGTGACGTTGAACCTCGATCCTGTCGCGGTGGCGCGGGCGGTCACGCCGCGGACGCGGGCGGTGTTGCCCGTGCATCTGTTTGGGCATCCCGCGGACGTTGACGCGCTCGGTGCGGCGGCGCCGGGTGTTCCGATCGTCGAGGACGCCGCGCAGGCCATCGGCGCGCGGGAGCGGGGACGCGCGGCGGGGACTATCGGCAGGCTGGGGTGCTTCAGCTTCTTTCCATCGAAGCCCCTCGGTGGGTTGGGGGATGGGGGCATGGTCGTGACTCGCGATGGCGAGCTGGCGGAACGCATGCGACGGCTGCGACAGCACGGCGCGGCGGAGAAACACCTGTATCGCGAGCTCGGGGGAACCACCGGCTGGATGCGCTGCAGGCGGCGTTCTTGCGGGTGAAGTTGCCGTATCTGGAAGCGTGGTTGGGTGAGCGGCGTGCGATCGCCGCGGCGTATGCGGAGGGGCTCGCGGGGATCGACGCGCTCGTGTTGCCTGCGACGCGGGAAGGGACCGAGCCGGCTTGGGCGCACTACGTTTTGCGCGTGCAGGGTGGGCGGCGCGATGAGCTCGGGCGACACCTGGATGCGTTGGGCGTCTCGACGGCGGTGTATTACCCGCGGCCTCTGCATTTGCAGCCGGTGTTCGCGGGGCTCGGGTATGCGCGCGGCGATTTTCCGAATGCGGAGCGGGCCGCTGATGAGGTGCTTGCCATTCCGATGTTCGCGGGGTTGACGGAGGCGGAGCGGGGGAGGGTGATCGAGGGCGTGCGGGGGTTCTTCGGGGGGTGAGCGCGGGCTTCACGCCGAGCGAGATCCGCGCCCTCTGGCCCCCGCGAGCGAGACCGGCGGCGTCAGCTTCGCGCGGCGATCTCGGCCGTGAACGCCAGAAGCGTGTCGCGTCCCCGGGGGAGTTCGTCGAACAAACGACCGAGATCCAGACTGCCGTAGGCGTGAGCGATCAGGTTTCGGAGCCCGGCACAACTGCCCATGGCCGAGGCGACTTCGGGCGACAGGAGCCCTGCGCCCGCAAGGATATCGAAGTGCTCTCGCGCTGTCGCCGGCAAGGCCAGCGCGCGGTCGGCGATGAGGTGCGCCGCCAGATCCAGCGCTTCCTGAAACGCGAGAAACAGATTGAAGGCAACGACTTCTTGCCGCGTGCGGTCGGCGAGAAATTGGGCGCGATCGCCCGACAGATTCTGTTCGATGCGGGCGAGCCGGTCGCGGATGGCGGCCAGGCGCTGCTCGACGAGGTGGGCATCGACCATGTTGGACTCAGCGACCGACCAACCGCTCGGTGGCCGCCGCTCCTTCCTTCACTGCTCGCGCGCGAATGGCCGCACCGATCAATCGAAGCTGGGGTTCGAGATCGACGTAGGCACGGATGGCGTCGACCTTGAATTGATGGGCGGACCTCGCGGTACGCTCGAACAGCGGGCGCCCATGTGCCGCCACTTCGCGCCGCAGAATGACCGAAATCGCCGGCGTCTCGACGACTAGATCTACCTCTCGGTGGCAGGCGTGCACTGCGGCGGCGAGGAAGCGTTCCTCGTGTGCTTGGTCACGCGGAGTGTCGTGCGCGAGGCGCACGTACAGATCGACGTCGGACTCCGAACCCAGGCGGCCAGACGCAGCCGAACCAAACAGCATCAGCAGGTCAACTTCAGGCCAAGCCTCCGCCAGCGCGGCGAGTCTGCGCTCGGTTTCGACGGGAAGGGCTTGACCAGCAGTCACGAATGCGAGCTTAGCAGAGACCCGGAGGATGCAGAGAGCGCAGAGGACGCAGAGAGCGCAGAGGACGCAGAGTTTTTTTGCGCTTCGCGGGCCTCTAAGCCGACGCTGCAGGAAATTCATAAAAACTCAGCCTTTTTCTCTTCCCTGCGTTCTCTGCGTTCTCTGCGTCACCGCTCGCCAGCAGAAACCCCACTCAGCACGATGCGGCGAACGCCGTGGCGCAACAAGCTCACGTTGAAGTTGATGAGCAGACCAAGCTGGCACCCGGAAGCGCGCAAATACGACAGAACCTGTGCGACGTGGACGGCGGCTAGTTCCTCGACGGCTTTGAGCTCGACGATCAGACATTCGCCCACCAGCAGGTCGACTCGCCCTACGCCAACGACCTGTCCCTTGTACACAACCTGGACTCGCTGCTGCCGTTCGAAAGGCAAGCCCCTCAGGCCCAGTTCGCTCGCAAGCGCGCGTTCGTAGACTGACTCGGGAAACCCGGGACCCAGCGCGCGGTGGACCTCGAGAGCAGCGTCGAGCACGGCGCCCGAGAGTTCATTGAGCCTGGGAGGGGGCTCTTCCGTGATTCGGTTTGCCATGCTCCAGGCGGCGTCCGCCCGACCCCATCGATCACCACCCCGCTCAGTTGCCTACCGAGAAAATCTCCGCGCCCCGCGCTCCTCCGCTCACTGCGTCTCTGCGTCCTCCGCGTCCTCTGCGTCCTCCGCGTCCTCCGCACATGCTACCTTGCAGGAGGTGCCGGACTTGCAGGCCATCATTCCAGAGGGGATCCGACCGCTCAGTCGGAAGGAGTACCACCAGCTCGCCGAGCTCGGCGCGTTCGAGGACGAGAAGATCGAGCTCCTGTACGGAGTGCTCGTTCCGATGAGCCCCGTCGGGCCGCCGCACTGCGTGGCCGTCGAGCGGCTCAACGAGCTGTTTGTGTCGAAGTTGATCGGGCGCGCGCGGGTCCGCATCCAGATGCCCGTCGCTGCCTCGGACGACTCGGAGCCCGAGCCGGACGTCGTCGTCGCGCCGCTCAGTAGTGACGTCCTCGATCACCCGGCCCACCCGCTATTGGTGATCGAGGTCGCGGAGACGTCGCTCCGGAAGGATCGGGGCCTCAAGGCGCGGCTTTATGCGGAGTGCGGCGTGCCGGAGTACTGGATCGTCAACCTGGCAGAGCGCGCCATCGAGGTGCACCGGGTGCCAGTGGACGGTCGGTACGAGTCCGTGCAGGCGCTCGTGCGAGGGGAGATCGCGCGACCTCTGGCGTTCCCCGAGGTCGAGGTTGCTGTCGACGCGTTGCTCGCTGGGCTCTGCTGAGCGGGAACCTGCGCCTGCCGCCCCTCAGCTGCCGACCAAGCGCACGAGTGTGCCGATGACACGATTGAGCTTGGCAACGAGCTTCGGATCCGGCGCGGTGACGTAACCGAGGGCGCAGGCTACTTCGAGGCACGAGAGAGTCTCGCGCGCCGAGCCGAGCGCGGTGTGATACCGCGCGGTCCGCAGCTTGCCGCGGGAATACATTCCCTCTCCGACATTGAGGGCAATGCTGGAAGCGCAGCGGCGGAGCTGCCGCGTCAGATCGGAGTCGCGGCGTTCGAGCCGAGCGATGACGGGCCGCAGTTCGTGCAGGGTCTCGAGAATGACGGGATAGATCCGCAGCATGTTCTTTCTCCTTTGTCGGCTCGCCCGACGGCAAGGGCGGCTCACCGCGCAGAGGCGGGGTCCAGGCTGCGCGGGCGCGAAGCGTCCGCGCACCGCGGCGCAGCCGCGGCCGCGGCCTGGACGCCGCCGAGCACGGTGAGAAAATGAGACTGCCGAGCGAGCCACCCACCCCATCCCGGCTCTCACGGTTTCTTCTTCCCGCCCCGCGCCCGCAGACACCTGTCGCTCATTGCGCTCGCTCATCGCGCTCGCTCATCGCGCTCGCCCTTCGCCCCCGCAGGCCGCCCGAACGGACGAGGACGGACGAGAGCGGACGAGGCGAGGGCACCAAAGGCAAACACGCTCGCGAATTTGCGTGTGCTTCCGAGGGCTCAAACCCGTCCCCGCGCCACTCCCTCACGCCAACCCAGCCGAGATTTCTCGCGCATAGAGTGCTAACCCTTGACTGAGCACGAATGCCGACCATCAGCGCCTTCTTCGGGATCACGATCCAGATGTTTTGGCGCGAGCACGGGCCACCGCATTTCCACGCAACGTACGGCGAGCACGAAGCGATCATCGACATTCATGAACTGCGGGTCACGCGCGGCACGCTTCCGCGCCGCGCGCTCGCGCTGGTGCTCGAATGGGCCGCGTTCAACCGCGAAGCCCTGATGGAGGATTGGAACCTATGCAGCGCACTCAAGCCCCCGCTCCCGATCCCGCCGCTGGAGTAGCCTCGCCGTCTGCTCCTTGGCGCGTCGTTACGGCAGCCCCAGGGTCGGACTTCCAGTTTCGCGTGGTGTTTGCGGACGGAACCCAGGGAAGCGTCGACATGCGGGTCTTCCTGCAAAGCCAGCAGGTCTCCGGCACCGTCTTCGAGGCACTTCGCAGTGCGGGATTCTTCGCGCAGTTGCGGGTCGAACATGGAGTTGTGACCTGGCCCAATGGGGCCGATCTGGCGCCGGACGCCATGTACGACGCGGTCGTCGAGCGTGGGGTTTGGGTCGTCAATTGAGCCGCTTGCCGCCGCGCCTCAGCTGCCGACCAAGCGCACGAGCGTGCCGATGACCCGATTGAGCTTGGCAACGAGCTTCGGATCCGGCGCGGTGACGTAACCGAGGGCGCAGGCGACCTCGAGGCACGAGAGCGTCTCGCGCGCCGAGCCGAGCGCGGTGTGATAGCGCGCGGTCCGCAGCTTGCCACGGGAATACATTCCCTCTCCGACATTGAGGGCAATGCTGGAAGCGCAGCGACGGAGCTGCCGGGTCAGATCGGAGTCGCGGCGTTCGAGCAGAGCGATGACGGGCCGCAGGTCGTGCAGGGTCTCGAGAATGATGGGATAGATTTGCAGCATGTTTTTTCTCCTCGTCGGCCTCTCGCCCGACCGGCAAGGGCGGCTCACCGCGCGGAGGCGGGGTCCAGGCTGCGCGGGCGCGAAGCGTCCGCGCAGCGCGACGCAGTCGCGGCCGCGGCCTGGACGCCGCCGAGCACGGTGAGAGAATGGGACTGCCGAGCGAGCCCACCCCTCCCGACTCTCACGCTCGCCCCCGCTCTCGCCCTGCGCCCTCGCCCTCGCCCCCGCTCCCGCTCCCGCTCCCGCCCTCGCCCCCGCCCCCGCTCGCGCTCCCGCCCCCGCCCTGGCTCCCGCTCCCTGCGCCCGCGCGCCTCTTCCCCCCCGCGGCCACCCGCAGGCCGCGCGAGCGGCCGAGGACGGACGCAAGGGGGGGAACGGCCGCCCGCAGGCCGCGCCAGCGGCCGAGGACGGACGAGGCGGGGGCACCCCCGCCCGGATCTTCCCGCCTACCGGTAGCCGGCCGCCTGCAACGAGAACAGACGCGCGTAGTGGCCGTCTTGTTCGACGAGCTCCTCGTGGCTGCCGCGCTCGATGATGCGGCCGCCGGCCAGCACGACGATCTGATGTGCCATGCGCACCGTCGAGAAGCGATGTGAGATCAACACCGCGATCTGGTCCTTCGTCATCTCCCGGAAGCGATCGAAGATCTGCACCTCGGCCTCGGCGTCCATGGACGCGGTCGGCTCGTCGAGCACGAGGATGTCGGCGCGTTTGCGCATGAACGCGCGGGAGAGCGCGATCTTCTGCCACTGGCCGACCGAGAGCTCGCGGCCGTTCATGAACCACTTGCCAAGCTGCGTCTCGTACTTGTTCGGCAGCTCGTCGATGAACGGCGCGGCGAGGCCCTTGTTCGCGGCGTCGGCCCAGCGCGCTTCGTCTTCGAACGCCTCGACGTCGCCGGCGCCGATGTTCTCGCCGACCAGCATCTGATACCGCGCGAAGTCCTGGAAGATGACGCCGATGCGCCGGTAGA
This sequence comes from Myxococcales bacterium, assembly GCA_016706225.1. NCBI lineage: Bacteria > Pseudomonadati > Myxococcota > Myxococcia > Myxococcales > Myxococcales bacterium. Next base: position 332,167 of record JADJKB010000010.1, on the reverse strand, counting down.
GCGTGGCCGTGTCCCACTCGGCGAGGGGCCGGCCGTCGAGCAACACCCGGCCTTCGGTCGGCAGGTAGAGACGCGTCAAGAGCTTGATCATCGTCGTCTTGCCGGAGCCGTTCTCGCCGACGAGCGCGAGCTTCTCACCGGGACGGATGTGGAGGTCGATGGCGTCCAGCGCGGGCTGTTCACTGCCGGGGTACACGAACGAGACGTTCTCGAAGCGGATGCCGTCGCCGGGCGACGTGCCGCTGGTGGCTTTGCCGGTTGGCGGGGGGACCTCTTGTTCGAGGAAGGCGTACAGGTTCGACAGGTACAGGTTGTCTTCGTACATGCCGCCGACCGCGGTGAGGGAGCTGGTGAGCGCGCTCTGACCTTGTTTGAAGACCAACAGGTAGAGGGTCATCTGACCGAGCGTGATGGTGGAGGCCACGGCCGACACGGCGATCCAGGCGTAGGCGCCGTAGAACGCCGCCGTGCTGAGCATGCCCATCACAAAACCCCAGAACGCGCGGCGCAGCGTGAGGTTGCGGTCTTCGACGTACAGGCGATCGAAGATGTCGCGGTAGCGGTGCAGGAGCTTCGGGCCGAGGCCGAAGAGCTGCACCTCTTTCGCGTAGTCCTCGCGGGAGAGCACCGTCTCGAGATAACCCTGCTGGCGAGTCTCGGGGGTGCGCCAGCTGAAGAGGCGGAAGGCCTGGCCGGAGAAGCGCGCCTCGGCGAAGACCGCCGGCAGCGCGGCGGCGATCAGGCCGAGCACGGCCCAGCCGGAGAACGTCCAGAGGAGAGCGCCGTAGGTGACGAGGGAGACGCCGTTTTGCAGCAGGCCGAAGGTGCGGATCACCAGGCTGAGCGGTCGGCTGGACGCTTCGCGGCGTGCGCGCGTCATCTTGTCGTAGAGCTCGGAGTCCTCGAAATGTTCGAGGGAGAGGGTGAGGGCCTTCTCGAGGATCATCACGTTGACGCGGTTGCCGAGCTGCGCGCGCAGCAGCGAACGCACCGCCTCGAGGGCGCGCTGGATCGCGGACAGCGCTGCGACCAGCGCCATCTCGAGGGCGACCCAGCGCAGGGCGAGGGAAGGATCAGCGGCGGTGGTGTGCTGGATTGCGTTCACGACGGCGTCGACGATGAGCTTGCCGACGTAGGCGACGCCGGCGGGGAGGACGCCGGCGGCGAGGCTGAGCAGGGAGAGGGCCAGAGCCAGGCGGGGGCTCGTGGCCCAGACCAGGCGGATCGCGCGACCGCCGTAGCGGTACACGCCGAGATCCCAGCTCTTGCCTCGCACGGGACGGGAGCTTTGCACGGGTGCGTGAGCGGGTGCACGTCGGTTCGCGGGCATTCGTGGGGGCGGGCGGGGTTGTGGGGGGGCGCTCGCGGGGCGGCGGGGGGCGCGGCCGGGGGATCGCGCGCGTTGGGGCAGGCGCATCGGCGGGGCTCGCGGGGGCGCCGGCGCGGCGGGGGGCGGGTTGCGAGATCAGGCTGCGCGCGCGTCGGTGAGGACGAGCAGCGCCTCGCGCAGGAGTTGCTCCGTGTCCGCGTTTCCGGGGGCGTGTTGGCGCGCAGCCTCGAGCGCGCGCGCGGTTTCGCCTTCACGAAAGCCGAGGGCGCGCAGAGCCTGGTGGGTCTTGATGCACGCGTCGACGCGCTCGGGGGAAATCTTGCGCCCGTACGCTGTGCCATCGGCGTGTCGAAACTGGAGACCGGACGAGACGCGACCGCTGAGCAGCAGGGTCCCCTCGTGCAGGGCGCGGTGATGCGCGCCGCAGAGTGTGGTGAGCGCGTCGGCTTCGTGGCGTCCGCCTTCGGAGCGCAGCTCGATGTGGTGTACGTCGAGGAAGAGTGCGTTCGAGCAGCCGGGCACCGTGCAACGACCGCCGTCGCGCGCGAGGACGTGTCGGCGCAGACGTGGGGGAAGGGTCTGCGTTGTGCGCTTGCTGGCGGCCGGCGGTCGAGGGGGTGCGCCCACGTGGGTGCGGGGCTCGGCGGGTGGGCTGTTGCCGTGCGCGTGGTGGTTCGTGTTGCCGATGAGCTGCGCGTCGCAGGACGCCATCGCAACGATGGCGGCGTCGACCTCGATGGCCTGATCGCGTGCTTTCTGCGCGCCGCGGCCGCAGCTCTCGCACAGCGTCAACGCGATCTGGTAGCTGGCGCGTCCGGGCTCGGAGGGTCCGCCGAGGGCGCGTCGCGCGAGCTCGAGCAGCATGGCGTCGTCGTCGAGGGCGCCGCCGGCATCGCGGACCAGCGCGGACTGCGCCTCGCGGAACGAGGCCAAGGTCTCGGCGCTCACGTCGAAGCGCAAGACGTGGCGGATCAGACTCCGATCGGGCGGCGAATCCGGGGTGTCGCCGGGTTTTCGGCCCGCCACGGCGCGCTCGATTTCGCGCAGGGAGCGGTCGCGCGCCCGCGCGAGCCACGCCGATTCCGTGCGCGGGATCGCAACCCGCGTGAGCTCCCGGACCGCGGACCAGCTGACGACTCCGTCGCGCAGGTGTTGCTCGGTCTCCGGCAGGTGTTCGAGGGCCTCGGCCACGCGCAAGCGTTCGGCGGTCCAGCGCGGCGTGTAGCCGAAGAGTCGTGCGATGTACTCGGCGAAGGAGCTGAAGCCGAGCGCGCGATGCGCTTGGGCGCGACGTGCGCGCAGCATCGCGCGGCCTTCCTGCCAGTCGAGTGCGGCGCGGGCATGGGCGAGCGCGCGGAGCTCTTCGTGCGCGGCGCGCCAGTCGGGGAGGGGCGCGGACGCTGACGCTGCGGGGGGAGGGGAGTCGGGCGCGGACGCGTCGGGCGCGGACGCTGCGGGTGAAGGGGAGTCGGGCGCGGACGCTGATGCGTCGGGCGCGGACGCTGATGCGTCGGGCGCGGACGCTGAAGGCGTCGGGCGCGGACGCTGATGCGTCGGGCGCGGACGCTGATGCGTCGGGCGCGGACGCTGCGGGCGGAGGGCCTGAGTTGGACGCTGGGGTTGAGCTGAATTCCTGCATTCCTCCGGCATAACACGAGGTTTTTTGGCTCTCCCATTGGCGCTAGGAGCGGCTTTCGGTGGGCTTGCCGGCGCGCAAATCGTTTCGTGCGTGAACACGCCTCAGCGAGCCAGTGAGCGTGCGCGGCGCAGGCTTCGGGGCGCGAGCGAGTGATTGGCGCGCGCGGTGTCGCAGAAACCTGTCCAGAGAAATCGTACGGCGCGGAGATTTTGCGCACGGCATGCGTCGGCTCGGCACACGCTGCGGGCTGGCGGCGCGGCGGCGAAGAGCTGCGCGCGGCGAGCACCCACGTGGGTCGCGGCGTCGACGCCGCGGGGCCGGAACGGTGGCGCGATCGGCGAGCCCCCACGTGGGTCGCGGCGTCGACGCGGCAGCGGGGACGTCGGCGCGCTCGGCGTGCGGCCGGGCATCGGCGGTGGAGGGTTGCGCGCGGCGAGCGCCCACGTGGGTCGCGGCGCCGACGCGCTGGGGCCGGAACGGTGGCGCGATCGGCGAGACTCACGTGGGTCACGGCGTCGTTGCGCCGGGGCCGGAACGGTGGCGCGATCGGCGAGACTCACGTGGGTCGCGGCGTCGACGCGCTGGGGCCGGAACGGTGGCGCGATCGGCGAGCGCCCACGTGGGTCGCGGCGTCGTTGCGGTGGGGCCGGAACGGTGGCGGGATCGGCGAGCACTCCACGTGGGTCGCGGCATCGACGCGCTGGGGCCGGAACGGTGGCGCGCGCGGCGAGCCCCCACGTGGGTCGCGGCGTCCCTGCAGCACAAACCGGTCCCCGTCGCGGGCCGCCCGTACGTTCGCCATTTTCATCGGCCGTTCGGCTGCACTCCCGCCGACCCGCGCGCCCGAAAATCCTCTACGCTCCGGCCCCCGTGCGACTCGCCGCCCTGTCCGTCGATCTCGACGAAGTCCCGAACTACTTCGGGATCCACGGCCTGCCCGCGCCCACCGGCGCCGCCGCCCACGCGGTCTACGATCTCGCCCTCGCCCGACTCGACGACTTCGCCCGCGCGCATGGGCTGCCGCTGACCTTGTTCGCCATCGGCGCCGACATGGTCCGCGATTCCAACGCGCTGCGCCTGTGCGAGCTCCGAGAGCGCGGTCACGAGATCGCCAACCACTCTCTCGATCACCTGTACGATCTGACCCGACAACCTCGGAGCGAAATGCTGAGACAGGTCGACTCCGGCATCACCGTGCTCGCCGGCGCAACCGGCCATCGCCCCACTGGCTTCCGCGCACCCGGTTACACCACCACCGACGAGCTCTTCGACGTGCTCGCCGAGCTCGGGGTCGCCTACGACTCGAGTGTGTTCCCGTGCCCGCCCTACTACCTGGCAAAGGCCGCGGCGATGGGCGCCATTCGCCTGCGCGGGCGTCGCTCGCGCTCCATCCTCGACGCCCCCGGCGTCTTGAGCGCGCCGACCCGACCTTATCGGATCGGTCGCCCGTATTTTCGCCGCGGCAGCGGACTCGTCGAGCTTCCGATCCAGGTGACCCGCGGCCTGCGCCTGCCGTTCATCGGCACCACGTTGACCTTGGCGGGCGCGAGCCGCGCGCGCCTCTTGACCCGCATGGTCATCGGCGAGCCATTGGTGAACCTGGAGCTGCACGGCATCGACGTGCTCGACTCGAGCGACGGGCTCGCGGCGCTCACTCGACATCAACCCGACGTGCGTGTGCCGCTGCGCAACAAGCTCGATGCCCTGGGCGCGGTGGTCGAGAGCCTGAAACGGGCCGGTTATTCCTTCGTGCGCCTCGACGAGGCGGCCCGCGCCATTGCCTGACCGAGTGAACATGGCCATCCACCCCCGCGCGTTCGTGCACCCATCCGCCATCGTCGACGATGGCGCAACGCTCGGCGAAAACACCAAGGTCTGGCACTTCTGTCACGTGATGGCCGGCGCGCAGATCGGCGACGAATCCTCCCTCGGTCAAGGGTGTTTCGTGGCCGCCGGCGTGCGGGTTGGCAACGGCGTGCGGGTGCAGAACAACGTGAGCCTGTTCGACGGCGTCGTGCTCGAGGACGACGTGTTCGTCGGCCCGAGCGCGGTGTTCACCAACGTCATGAACCCGCGGGCGGCGGTCTCGCGCCGCGCGGAGTATCAGCGCACCGTCGTCGGTCGCGGCGCCACGATCGGCGCGAATGCGACCATCACGCCCGGACGCACGCTCGGCTCGCATTGTTTTGTCGCGGCCGGCGCCGTCGTCACGACCAACGTCCCCGCGTTTGCGCTGGTGCAGGGGGTGCCGGCCAAGCAGACCGGCTGGATGAGCCGCTTCGGCAAACGTCTGGTGTTCGACGCCGACGACATGGCCACCTGCTCGGCGACCGGCGAGCGCTACCGGCGCATGCTCGACGGTAACGTGGTCGTGCTCGAGGGCTGACGGGGGCGGCTCGCCCGCGCCGAGCGCCCACGTGGGCGCTTCGCCGGTGCCCGCCCTCACTCCTCGCGCGGGATCAGCTTCTCGGCCTCGATCCCGCTCGAATCGAAGAACTGCTGCGCCAGCTCACTCTGCCCCCGCACCAGCTCCGACGGCGTCCCCGAGGTGATGATCCGACCCTTGTCCATCAGGTAGATGTAGTCGGCAATCCGCAGCGCGCCGGCCATGTCGTGCGAGATCACGATGCTGGTCACGTCGAAGCGATTGCGCGTCGTGACGATCAGCTCGTCGACCATGCGCGCCGTGATCGGATCGAGCCCGCTGGTCGGCTCGTCGTACATGATGATCTCCGGCTCGAGCATCAACGCCCGGGCCAGCCCGACCCGCTTGCGCATGCCGCCGGACAGCTCGCTGGGAAATCGACTCTCGGTGCCCTCGAGCCCCAGGATCCTCAGTTTCTCGCTGACCCGCTTGCGGATCTCCTTGTCCGAGTGCCGCGTGTGCTCTCTGAGCGGGAACGCCACGTTCTCGAGCACGTTCATGCTGTCCAGGAGCGCCGAGTACTGAAACACCATGGCGATCTTCCTGCGCACGGTGTTCATCTGCCGCTCCGACAAGGGCACGATGTCCGTGCCGGAGATCAGCACCTTGCCGCTGGTCGGTTTGTCGAGACCGATCAGGATCTTCAGCAGGGTCGTCTTGCCCGCGCCGGAGCCGCCGATGATGACCGCGATGTGCCCGCGAGCCACCGACATGTCGATCTTGGACAGCGCCTCGAAGTCCCCGAAGCGCTTGGTCAGGCCCCGGACGACGATGTGGTCGGCTCGCTCGTCGTTCACTGCGGCAACCATACCTGAGGCCACCCGGGGGGCAATTTCCGCGGCGGACCCCCGCCTCGGCTCCGATGTCGCTTGACGCGGCTGCGCTTCGGGGGTTTTGGCGATGGGCCATGACCGAAGACCACCTGAGCGCGCTGCTTGCCGCCTGCGAAGCCGGAAAGAAGGACAAAGAGGGCTGGTTCCACCTGCCGGAGGGCCACCACCTCACGCTCTACGCCGCCTTCAACGGCGCCGCGCTGAACGTCGCGCGCGTCGCACAGCTCAAGCGCGACGGAGATCTGGTGCACGCGCGCACCGTGAAGGGAGAGACCTACGTGCTCTCACTCTCGGATCTGTTCGCCGGCGCCATCGAGGCCGCGGCAGGTCAGGCGCGCAAGGCCGGGTTCGTCTGAGCCGAGCATGATGGCGCTCGCCCGCTGGGTGGGGGTCTTCCTCGGGTGGTTCGTCGGCGATCTGCTGCGCATCCGCCGAAGCCACGTGGAGGCGTGCATGCGTCGCGCCGGTGTCGCGCTGCCGCGAGCCACGGCGCGAGAAATGTATCGCGGCCTCGGCACCTCGCTGATGGAGCTGTTCCTGTCGCGGCGCGCCGTGAAGAACGTCAGCCTGGACCAGCGTGTGCTCGACGTGCTGGCGGCGCGCGGCGCCGTGATCGCCACCGCCCACACCGGCGCGTTCGATCTGGTCGCCTGCGCGGCGGCCGAGCGGGTGCCGCTCACGGTGGTGACGAAACACCTGTCGATCGGCGTGCTCGACCGAGTCTGGCAGACGCTCCGACGCCGACACGGTTTGAAGACCGTGGCCGCGGGCAGCGCGGCGGTCAGCGCGGGCGCGCTGCTCCGGCGCGGTGAGGCGGTGGCCATGCTGATCGATCAAGCCCCGGAGCGCGAGCGTGCGACCACCGTGGTCACGTTCCTGGGTCAGCCGGCGCGGGTCGATCTCGCTCCCGCGCTGATCGCCGCCCGAGCGCGCGTGCCGTTGTGTGTGGTGTTCGCCCGGCGCACGTCCTCGGGTCGCCACGTCGCGGAGCTCGCGGGGGTGCTCGAACCCCCGGCGCACGCGGGCCCTGCTTGGGCCGAGACCGCCATGCGGCAGGCCAGCGCTTGGCTGGAAGCGTTCGTGCTGCGCCACCCCGATCAGTGGCTGTGGATGCACCGCCGCTGGAAGGACGCGCCCCCCGCGAGCGATCGTCGACCGAGCCGCGAAATCACGCTAGAAGCCCACTGACCCCGAACCCGTGATGCTCGCCGTCGATCTGGTCCCGCCGCCCACCTTGGCCAAGAGCGCGTCCGTCGGCGTCGCGCTGATTGGCGTGGGGAACTGGGGCGAGAAGATCGCGCACAGCCTGTCCCGCGTCGAGCGGGTTCAGCTGGCGGAGATCTGCGACGTGTCGGCGGCGGCGCGGGCGCGCGCGGCGGTGCTCGCGCCAAGCGCCAGGGTCGTGTGTGACCTCGATGACGTGCTCGGCCGGCAAGAGGCCCGCGCGGTCATCATCGCCACTCCGCCCGCAACCCACGCCGGCCTCGCGCTGCGTGCCCTCGAGTCGGGTCGCGACGTGCTGGTCGAAAAACCCATGGCGCTCTCCCTCGAAGAGGCACGCACGCTGGAGCGCGCCGCGCGGGAGACCGGCTCGCTGCTCATGGTCGGGCACATCCTCGAGTATCACCCGGCCATCGTCGAGCTGCGGCGGCGCATCGCGCTCGGGCAGCTGGGTGAGCTCCGGTTGATCGTGTCGGAGCGCCTCGGCTCGAGCCCCCGGCGTCACGAGAACGCGTGGTGGTCGCTGGCGCCGCACGATCTCTCGGTCGTCCGCCTGCTGGCATCCGCAGCACCGACCGAGGTTCGAGTGGCCGGCTGGAACAACGCCGGAGACGCGGGCGCAGACGTGGTCGCGGCGCGGGTGAGTGTCGGGGCAAAACCCTGCGCGGTGTTGCATCTTTCGCTGGTGGATCGCGACAAGGTCCGGCAGCTGGTCGTCGTGGGCAGCGAGGGCGTTGCCGTGTTCGACGATCTGTCGCCGGAGCGCATGTTGCGTTTCTACTCCGCGGCGGAGCTGGGGCGCGGGCGCATCGACGAGCTGGTGGGCAAGGCGAGTGAGTTCGACCCCGCGCGCCAGTCTCGCTTCGACGTGCTCGACGGCGTGCGACCCGGGCGGTTCTTGCCGACCGGTCCCGGCCTCGTCGTGCCGCTCGATCGGCGCCCGCCCCTCGAGCTCGAGGCGGAGCACTTCGTGCGCAGTGTGCTGGACGGCACCCCGGTGCAGAGTGACGCTGCGTCGGGGCGAGCGGTGGTTGCGGTCCTCGAGGCGGGGCAGAGCTCGCTCGGGGCCGAGAGTGAACCGCGAGAGGTAGCGACGGAATGAGCGAGCGACAGCCGACCGAGGAGCGGGAGCTGCGCACGCGCACCCGCGCGCGTTGTATCGCGGTGCGGGTCGGCGGCGCGCTCTACGGCTTGCCGGTGGAGCACGTGCAGGAGGTGATCTCGATGCGGCCGGTGACGCGGGTGTTCCACGCGCCGGCGGCGCTGGCGGGCGTCACCAATCTGCGCGGCGAGGTGCTGCCGGTGCTCGAGCTCGGGGTGTTGCTCGGTGCCGACATCGAGGCCTCGACCGCCGACGCTCGCATCGTCGTCGTGCGCGAGGCGAGCGGGCAGAAGCGCCGCGCCGGGCTGCGGGTGGATCAGCTGTCGGGGCTGCGGGAGCTGCCGTCGGAGCTGGCGCCGGCTCCGTCGACGGCGAGCGAGCGGGCGCGCGCGGTGATCCGCGGAGTGATCACCGAATCACCCCCCTGCGCCGTGCTCGAGGTGCCGGGCCTGCTCGATTCGCCGCTGCTATCGGAGATCGCCGGGCGCCTGGAGGTGGTCGACTGATGGCGGCGAGCGCCGAACGGCGACACGCCCACGCCGCGGTGCTGGAGCTGCTGGAGAGACGCCACGGCGTCGGCTCGAAGGGCACGGGGGTGAGCGCCTGGATGGAGGCGCGCCTCGATCGCGCGCTCGATGCGCTGAGAGAGGACGCCGACGGCACGCTCGAAGGCGCCGTTGCGCTGCTCCGGACCGACGCCGTGCGACTCGAAGAGATCGCAGAGCGGTTGCGGGTCGGAGAGACGCGCTTCTTTCGCGATCCACCCCAGTGGGATGCGCTCGGAAAATTCGGGGTGCCGCGTCTGGCGGAGCTGGAGCGGGTGCGCGCGCTGTCGGTGGGTTGTTCCAGCGGGCAAGAGGCCTGGAGTCTGGCCATGGTGCTCGATGCGGGACTCGAGCGCGGGCGGACGTTTCGGGTGGTTGGCATGGATCGCAGCGAGCCGGCCCTCGAAACGGCGCGCGCGGCTTGCTATTCGAAAGAACAAGCGAGCCACCTGCCGAGTGAGCTGGCGGCGCGTTACCTGGAGGCTGCGGACGACGCGTGGCGGATCACCGAACCGCTGCGCGCGAACGTCAGCTTCGTCGCGCGGGATGCGATGGTGGGTCCGCCTCCCGGGCAATACGAGCTGATTGTCTGCAAGAACCTGCTCATTTATTTCGGCAACGAAGCGGCGGAGCGCGCGGTGTCGCTGATGCTGAGGAGCCTGGCGGACGGGGGCTTCTTGATGGTGGCCAAGAGCGACGTGCCGCGCGTCAAGGCGCTGGGTCACGCGGCCTCGGAGCTTGCTCCCGGCGTCGTGGTGTTCCGCGCCTGAGTCGCTTGCACGGCTGTCGGCGCGGCGTTATGTCCGGGCGCATGTCCAGCGAAGATCGTTTGCAGATCGGCCCGCACAGCTTCGGCTCGCGTTTGTTCGTGGGCACCGGTAAGTACAAGAGTGTCGACGAGACCCGCGCGGCCCTCGAGGCCTCCGGCGCCGAGGTGGTCACCGTGGCGCTGCGGCGCGTGGACCTGAACGAGCGCGGTGAGGGCTCGCTGATGCAGCTCTTGATGAGCAAACGCTGGACGATTCTGCCGAACACCGCCGGCTGCTTCACCGCCGACGACGCCGTGCGCACGCTGCGCCTGGCGCGCGAGCTCGGCATCGCCGATCTGGTGAAGCTCGAGGTGATCGGCGATCCGCGCACGCTCTACCCCGACAACGAAGAGACCGTCGCCGCGGCGAAACAGCTGGTGAAGGAGGGCTTCACGGTGCTGCCGTATTGCATCGACGATCCCATCGTGTGTCGCAAGCTCGAGGACGCCGGCTGCGCTGCGGTGATGCCACTGGCCGCGCCGATTGGCTCCGGGCTCGGGATCCGCAACCCCTACAACCTCCAGATCATCCTGGAGCAGGCCAAGGTGCCGGTGATCGTCGACGCGGGGGTCGGCACGGCGAGTGACGCGGCGGTCGCCCTCGAGCTCGGCTGCCACGGGGTGCTGATGAACACCGCCATCGCGGAGGCCAAGGATCCCGTCCTGATGGCAACTGCCATGCGGGAGGCGGTGAGCGCCGGTCGCAAGGCGTTTCTGGCGGGCCGCATGCCGAAGCGCCTGCACGCGAACGCGTCGAGCCCGAGCGCCGGACTGATCGAGTAGAGTGCTCGGACTCCCATGTCCGTCGAGCCCCTGAGCCCGTATCAGAAACGGCTGTTTGCGTTCCTGAGCGTGGCGACCTTCTTCGAGGGCTACGACTTCATGGCGCTGACGCAGATCCTGCCGAACCTGCGGGCGTCCCTCGGCCTCGACGAGACCCAGGCCGGGTTCATGGTGGGTTTCATCAACCTCGGCACGGTGCTCGCCTATTTCCTGGTGCGGAAGGCGGACCGCTGGGGGCGGCGTCGCGTCCTGACCGTGACCATCGCGGGTTACACCGCCTTCACGTTTGCCAGCGGGCTCGCGCCGAACATCTGGGCGTTCGCCGCGTTCCAGATGGTCGCGCGCATCTTCTTGCTCGCCGAGTGGGCCATCAGCAGCGTGATCGCCGCCGAGGAATTCCCGGCCAAGCGCCGCGGCATGGTGATCGGGGTGATCAGCGCCTCGGGCAGCCTCGGCTCCGTGATGTGCGCCGGGCTCGTGCCGCTGCTTTTGAAGGCTCCGTGGGGTTGGCGCACCGTATACTTCGTGGGCATCGTGCCGCTCCTGGTCCTGGCCTTTGCGCGCCGCAGCCTGCGCGAGACCAAACGCTTCGAGGAGCAGGTGCACAGCGAGAACGCCCGGCCGCTCGTGTACATCTGGCGGACGCCGTACAAGAAGCGCGTGGTCGAGCTGGGGCTGATCTGGCTTCTGACCTACGTGTGCACGCAGACCAGCGTGACCTTCTGGAAGGAGTTCGCGGTCGGCGAGCGCGGCATGACGGACGGGCAGGTCGGTCTTGCCATCACGATCGCCGCGCTGGTGGCCATGCCGCTGGTGTTCTTGTCGGGCAAGATGCTGGACGTCGTGGGCCGGCGGGGTGGCGCCTTTGGCATCTATGGCCTGACGGCGCTCGGGGTGTTTCTGGCCTACACGCTGGACAATCGCTGGGCGCTGACCGGCGCGCTGATGCTCGGCATCTACGGCGCGAGCGCGTTCTTGCCGGTGATGAACGCCTACACCACCGAGCTCTTTCCGACCGATCTCCGGGCGGACGCCTTTGCCTGGAGCAACAACCTGATCGGTCGCATCGGCTACGTGGCCTCGCCGGCGCTGGTCGGTTGGTTTGCGCACCGGGTGGGCTGGGGAAGCGCGGTGCGGGTCACGGCGTTGTTCCCGCTGTTGGCCCTGGCACTCATCCTCTGGCTGTTGCCCGAGACGCGCAATCGCGAGCTCGAGGAGACGGCGAAGCTGTGACCCCCGTCGATGCGTCGACCGCGCGTGGTGGCGGATTCTTCATGCACGTCGTGCCGGCGCTGCTCTACACGTTCGCGATCTTCTATGGAGGCATGTCGCACCCTCCCTCGCTGGACGGTGCGAACGTCGTTGGCATGGACAAGGTGCTGCATGCCTGCGCGTTCGGGTTCATGCAGCTCGTGGTGCTGCGCGCGGTGCGGTACGAGGGCTCGAAGCTGAGTTTTTCGGGGCAGAACCGGCTGGCTTTTGTGCTCGTGTGCGCGGTCGGGGGGATCCTGGAGCTGGTGCAGATGACCACGACCTATCGTTCGGCGGAGCTGCTCGACTTCGTCGCCGACGCCATCGGCGCCGGGATCGTGGCGGCGCTGGTCGAGTGGCGGTTTCGGCGACAGGAAGCTTGCGCGGTCCCGCCGGAACCGGAAAGATGATCGGCGTGCGGTTTGCGTTCCTCGGTCTGTGCGCTGCCCTGGGTTGGGCGCCCATGCAGTGTGCGTCGGATCCGGATCCGGCGCTGCGGCGCCAGGAGACGCCGGGTGAAGCCCTGTACGGTCTGGCGCAGCAGTTCAAGGCCAAGGGAGACGCGGCGGCCTGGCGGTCGACGCTCGAGTATCTGGTCGCGCGCTACCCGAACAGTCGCCACGCCGTGATGGCCAAGGAAGATCTGGCTGCCGTGCCGGAGAAACCTGCGGGCGCCAAGGCCTCCGGCGAGAAGTGACGCGAGTGGATCGCGGGCTGGCGCCGCGGCTGATCGTGGTGACGGATTTGGCGCGGGTCTCCCGAGAAGCGCACGTGCGTCGGATTGGCGGGGTGCTCCGGATGGCGCGCGCGGGCAGTGTGCTCGTGCAGTTGCGGGAGCCGGCGCTCGGGGCTCGCGAGCTCCTGGCGTTCGGGCGCACGCTGGCTGCGCTCGCGCGTGAGCAGGGCCAGTGGTTCGGCGTGAACGATCGGATGGACGTTGCGCGACTGCTGGACGCCGACGGGTTGCACCTGGGGGATGCCAGCGTGGAGGTGGCCGATGCGCGGCGGCTGTTGCCGGAGGTTTTTGTTTCGCGGTCGTGGCATGCGGGGGCGCCGGCGCCGGGTGGGGTGGACGCGGTGCTCGTGTCGCCGATCTTCGAGGGGCGGCATGGGAGGTCGGCGCGGGGGGTTGGGGTGCTGGGAGCCGGTGCGGGTGCGGGGGCGGGACGGGTGCGGGTGCGGGTGCGGGTGCGGGTGCGGGTGCGGGTGCGGGTGCGGGTGCGGGTGCGGGTGCGGGTGCGGGTGCGGGTGCGGGGCGGGGGGGGGGGGGCGCTTTGTTATGCGCTGGGTGGCGTGAACGCTGACAACGCGGCGTCGGCGCTCGATGCGGGTGCGCATGGCGTTGCGGTGATTGGGGCGGTGTTGGATCACGACGACCCGGGCGCGCTGCTCGATGCGCTGGGGATCGGCCGCAGGTAGGGGCGGAGTCGGCTGCGCCCACGTGGGAGCCGGCGTTGCAGGTGATGGATGCGCCCACGTGGGGGTCGGCGTTGCAGGTGATGGATGCGCCCACGTGGGGGTTGGCCTTGCGGGTGATGGATGCGCCCACGTGGGGGTTGGCCTTGCCGGTGATGGATGCGCCCACGTGGGGGTTGGCGTTGCGGGTGATGGCTGCGCCCACGTGGGGGTCGGCTCGAGCAGCGCCGCGCGCAGGGTTCGACGGTGCGCTCGCGCTCGCGCTCGCCCTCGCCCTCGCACCCGCCCTCGCACCCGCCCTCGCACCCGCCCTCGCGCTCGCCCTCGCACTCGCCCTCGCCCTCGCACCTCGCACTTCGCACCTCGCCCTCGCAGACCGGCACGTGGCGCGAGCCGGCCTTCTGGGCGCGACGCTTGCGAGCGGTGTTTGCTCCGGAGCGTCGGCGTGTCTCGGCGTCCAGCAACTGATCGATGGCCGCGCCGCGCCCGCTGGTCTCGCGCCGGCGTCGGTTCTCGCGTGCACCGCACGCTAGGAACCCCCCACAAAGCGCGCTATAGCCCCGACCGACATCATGGCCGAGACCCCCTTCGAACCCGTCCCCACCGAGCTCGATTTTCCGCGCTACGAGCGGCAGATCCTCGATCTGTGGAGGTCCCGGCGCATCTTCGAAAAGTCCCTCGAGTTGCGCGGGCCCGACGCGCCCCACTTCGTCTTCTACGAAGGGCCCCCTACCGCCAACGGCGTGCCGCACAACGGCCACGTGCTCACCCGCGTGATGAAAGACCTCTTCCCGCGCTACCAATCCATGCTCGGCAAACGCGTGCTGCGCAAGGGCGGCTGGGACACCCACGGCCTGCCCGTCGAGGTCGAGGTCGAGAAAGAACTGCGCATCCACGGCAAGGCCGCCATCGAACAGTACGGCGTCGAGCCCTTCGTCGCCCGCTGCATCGAGAGTGTCTTCCGCTACACCACCGAGTGGGAGCGCCTCACCGAGCGCATCGGCTTCTGGCTGAGCTTGCCCGACGCCTACGTCACCTATCACAAGACCTACGTCGAGAGCGTCTGGTGGGCGCTGTCGAACCTGTTCGACAAGGGCCTGCTCTACCAAGGACACAAGGTCGTGTGGTGGTGGGCACAGGGTGGCACCGCGCTGTCGAGCGCCGAGGTCGGCCTCGGTTACAAGAGCGTCGACGACCCCAGCGTGTTCCTGCTGTTCCCCCTCGTCGACCAGCCGGACACCTCCCTCGTGGTCTGGACGACCACCCCCTGGACCCTGCCCTCGAACGGCTACGCGGCGGTGCGCCCGGGCGCTCGCTACGACGTCGTGAAGGTCGGCGCGCCCCGCGAGCAAAAGGGCAAACCCGCCCGCGCGCTGTCGCTTGCCACCCCCAACCTGATCGTCGCGAGCGAGCTGCGCGAGGCCGTCGCGGCGAAGCTCGGGCACGACCTCGAGGTGCTCGAGACGCTCAGCGGGGAAGAGCTGGTGGGCAAACGCTACACTCCGCCCTTCGACACCTATCACCGCGAACGCGCTGAGCTCCGGGTCGAGCTCAGGGCCGGCGGCGACGACTCCATGTGGTGGCGGGTGATCGCCGAAGACTTCGTCACCCTCGACACCGGAGCGGGCATCGTGCACGTGGCGCCGGCGTTTGGTGAGGACGACAACAAAGCCCACGCCAAACAGCTGCGGCGTTACGCGCGACCCGACGAGGTCGAGCTCATCAGCGCGGTGAACCCCGACGGCAGCTTCAAGGTCGAGGCGGGCAAATACGCCGGCCGCTGGGTGAAGGACTGCGACAAGGATATCTTGGCGGAGCTCGGCGAGCGCAAGCTCTTGCTGCACGAGGAGCTCTACCGCCACGACTACCCATTCTGCTGGCGCTCGGACGAAGACCCGCTGATCCAGATGGCGCGCCCGGCGTGGTTCATCCGCACCACCGAGCGCCTCGCCGACGCCATGGCCGACAACCAGGCCGTGAGCTGGCTGCCGGAGCACCTGAAAGAGGGGCGCTTCGGCGACTTTCTCCGCAACAACGTGGACTGGGCGCTGTCCCGCGAGCGCTTCTGGGGCACGCCGCTCAACATCTGGGTGTGCAGCGCCGACGCGGAGCACAAACACGCGCCGAGCAGCGTGGCGCAGATCGAGCAGCTCAATCCCGTCGCCTTCAAGCACTTCTACGAAGCGAAGAAGCTCGACCCGACCCTGAGCCCGCACCTGATCGTGCACAAACCCTGGATCGACCAGGTCGTATTTCCGTGCCCGACTTGCGGCGCCGAGATGCGCCGGGTGACCGAGGTCATCGACTGCTGGTTCGACTCGGGGTGCATGCCGTTTGCGCAGTGGGGCTTCCCCCACGCCGAAGGCTCGGTCGCCAAGTTCGACGACGCCTTCCCGGCGGACTTCATCTCCGAGGCCATCGATCAGACCCGCGGCTGGTTCTACTCGTTGCTGATGATCTCGGCGCTGGTGTTCGATGAGCCCACTCAGAAGAAGCTCGGGCTCTCCGCCGTGCGCGGCTTCCCGCACCCCTACAAACACTGCATCGTGCTCGGCCACGTCTGTGACAAAGAGGGCAAGAAAGAGAGCAAGAGCCGCGGCAACTACACCCCGCCGGAGATCATCCTGGACCGGGTGCGCATGGAGTTCGGCGTGCTCGCCGAGGCCCACGGCGCAGTGGCGGCGGACGGTGAGGCGCTGATCGCTCGAGAAGATCTCGAAGGCATGGATCTGGCGGACGGGGCCAAGGTCGTCGTCTACCGCGCGGACGCCCCGAACGACAAACGCAGCGTCACGCTCAAGGCGCAGAAAAAATTGCCGCGCCGGGTGGTGCTCTTGTCACAAGGCGACCGCGCGGCGCTGGGTGCCGAGCCGATCCGGACCGGCTTGCAGACGATGCCGGTCGAGGTCCCGCGCGCGGTCAGTGCCGAGCGCGTGATGATCGAAGACGAGAGCACGCCCGCGCCCGGCGCCGATGCGTTCCGCTGGTTCTTCTACGCCGCCAGCCCACCCTGGTCGAACACGCGCCACAGCCTGTCGAACGTGCGTCTTCTGCAGAAGGACTTCCACGTCAAGCTCAGGAACGTCTATTCGTTCTTCACCATCTACGCGAACATCGACGGCTGGCGTGCGACGAACCCAGCTCACGCGGGGCGGCCGCCGGCCGAGCGCTGTCTGCTCGATCGCTGGATGCTGTCCGAGGTCGCGCTGACGGTGCGGGACGTGCGCGCCGCGCTCGACGAGTACCTGTCGTACGACGCCGCGATGCGCCTGGTCGAGCTGGTCGAGGCGCTGTCCAACTGGTACGTGCGCCGCAGCCGGCCGCGCTTCTGGGCCAAGGGGCTCGAGGCCGACAAGTGTGATGCCTACGCGACGCTGTATCAGGCGCTCACCACCCTGGCCGAGCTGTCGGCGCCGTTCGTGCCGTTTTTCAGCGAAGAAATCTACCAGAACCTGGTGGTGCGGGCGGGCGTCGTCGGCGCCAAGGAGAGCGTGCACTTCGCCGATTACCCGGTGCCGGAGCCCTCGACCATCGACGCGGCGTTGGCGCGCGAGATGGCGCTGGTGCGGCAGGTCGTGAGCCTGGGCCACACGGCGCGCACCGCCAACAAACTCAAGGTGCGTCAGCCGCTGTCGCGCGCCGACGTGGTGTTCAACGACAAGGACGCGCTCGGGCGCCTCGAGAGCCATCGCTCGCTGGTGGCCGAGGAGCTAAACGTGCACGACGTGCGCTTCATGTTCCCGGGGCACGAGCAGGGTGCGGTCAGCTTCAAGCTCAAGCCCAACTTCCGCACGCTGGGTCCGCGGCTCGGCAAACGCGTGCAAGAGGTGAAGAAGGCGCTCGACGGTCTGGATGGCTCGACGTTGTTCGCCGAGCTCAGCAGCGCCGGCAAGATCAGCCTCGAGCTGGACGGGGAGAGGCTCGACTTCTCGCCGGAAGAGATCGAGGTGAGTGTGTCCGCCGCCGAGGGTTTTGCCGCGGAGACCGGCAAGGTCGGGGTCGTCGTCCTGCACACGACGCTGACCCCGGAGCTGCTCGACGAGGGGCTCTTGCGCGAGCTGGTGAGTCGCGTGCAGGCGGCCCGCAAGGAGCTCGGGCTCGAGTTCACCGACCGCGTCGGTCTGGGCGTCTACGGCAGCGAGCGAGTGGTGCGGATCGCCCAGGCGAGCTGTGCGCATCTGGAGTCCGAGTGCCTGGCCGAAGAGCTCGCGGTTGGCGCGCCCGAGGCCCGGCCCGCGTCCGCCAAGGAGCTCTCGATCGGCGAAGAAACCCTGTGGCTGAGCGTAGCGCGGCGGTGATTGGCCCCTTCCTGCGGGGTCGCGTAAGATTCCGCTTCATGGGCAAACTCGCGCAAGCTGGGGGCATCCTGCTCTGGTCCGTGCTGACCACCGGCTGTGGGGGCGACAGTCGCCCCGGCAACCATCACTTCGTGAGCTCCGGCGGCTCCGGCGGCTCCGGTGGCTTCAGCGGGGGTGGAGGCAGCGGCGGTGTGCCGTGTACGCCGGATCCCGCCAAGGGTTCGAAGATCCGCGGCAACCTGATCACCTACGACGCGTACCTCTCCGACATTCAGCCGTTCGCGGGCGCGGCGGAGCTGCGCATCGCCGGAGCGAACTGTCCGTGGGTCTCGACGACCTGGGACGCGGCCACGTCACCGTCGGAGGACGGCGGCCCGCCGCTGTTCCAGCTGGAGAGTGTGGAGCCGCAGGAGACGAGCTACACCCACATCTACCAGCTGCCGGAGAGCAACGAGGCGGTCTACCCGACGCTGGTTGCGGTCAACGCCACCAAGGATCAGGAGATCATAGACGGCTTCGGGATGATCCGCGCGGAGGGCGTCGACGCGGCCTACAGCCAGACCGGCACCACGCGGGATCCCGAGAAGGGCACGGTCATCGTGCAGCTGCTCGACCCGGGTACGGGCGGCCCGGTCGCCGGCGGTGAGGTGCACATGGGCACCGCGGCTTCGCCGGCCTTTCCGGGTCTGAGCGGCTGGCAGCTGGGCGGGCAGACCGACGCCTCCGGGGTGGCCTTGATGCTCAACGCAACCTCGAAGCCGTTCCCCGGGCAGAGCTGGAGTGTGAGTGTGAAGCTCAACGGGGTCGAACAACAGTTCAAGTGCCCGGCCGAGAACGGGACCGTGAGCATCTGCTGGATCGCGATCGCCGTCGGGATCTGAGCCATGCGAAGCGCATCGGTCCGCGCGTTCGCCACGGTCTTGCTGGCGGCCCTTGGGGCGGAAGCCGCCGACGTCCCCGCGACCCCGGCGGACTACACGTCGAAGCTGGCCGGGCTCAAACCCGGGGACACACTCAGCCTCGCAGCGGGCGACTACAAGTCCGGGATGAACCTGTTCGACCTGAACGGCGCGGCGGGCCAGCCCATCGTGATCGCGGGGCCCGCGACCGGCACCCCTGCGCGGTTCTTGGGTGTGAACGGCAAGAACACCATCGACATCCGCGACGCGAGCTACGTCACGATTCGAAATCTCGTGCTCGACGGCCAGGACATCGACGGCGTGGACGCGATCAAGGCCGGCGGGCAGGCCACCAACTTTGCGCATCACATCAGCATCGAAGGCTGCACGATCACCGGTCACGACGGCGGGCTCACGAACCAGCAGACCGTCGGCATCAGCACCAAGATCGTGGCCTGGGACTGGGTGATCCGCGGCAACGTGATCGATGGGGCAGGGACCGGGGCCTATCTCGGCAACTCCGACGGCACGCGGGCGTTCATCGGCGGTCTGATCGAGGGCAACCTGTTCAAGAAGACCCTCGGCTACAACATGCAGATCAAACACCAGCTGCACCGCCAACAAGCGGACGTGCCGAGTGTGCCGACGGACGCGCGAGTGACGGTGATTCGTCACAACGTGTTCATCAAACAAGATCTGCCGAGCCCGGACGGCGCTCGGCCGAATCTGCTGGTCGACGGTTTTCCCGACTCGGGTCCGGGTAGCAGCGATCACTACGAGATCTACGGCAACTTCTTCTTTCACAACGACGGCGACGCGCTGTTCCAGGGCAACGGCCGGCTGCACTTTCACGACAACGTGCTGGTGGACTCGAAGAACGCGGCCGCGCGCTTCGTCAATCACTCGGGCAAGACGCTCATCGACGCGTTCGTGTACGACAACACGCTCTACGACACCGCGTCGGGGATCTCGTTCGGCAACGCTCCGACCGGGCAGGCGCTCGTGGCCGGGAACGCCATCTTCTCCGCGCAGCCGCTGGTCGGCGTGACCGGGGGCGTCGACAACGTCACGGGCCCGGTTGCCGAGGCTGGCAACTACGTCGTCAAACCCGGCAAGACGCTGGGCCAGATGGACTTCTATCCAAAGGCCGGCAGCGCTCTGCACGGGGCGCCGGTGGCTCTCGGGAGTGTGAAGGCGGACACGGACTACGACCGCGACTTCAACTCGGTGCAGCGAGACTTCACCTATCGCGGGGCGTATCAGGGCGAAGGCGTGAATCCGGGCTTTGTGCTCGACGCCAAGCTGAAGCCCCTCGGCGGCGCGGGCACCGGGGGCGCGGGGCCCGGGGGTGCTGGGGGCGTCGGGGCGGCCGCAGGCGGCGGTGCTGCGGGCGCTGGCGCAACCGGCACGGGGGCAGGAGCCGGCGGCCCGAACGGGGGCGCTGGCGGCAGCGCGGCGGCCGGCACGGGCGGTTCCGGCGCCTCGGGCACCGGCGGCGCCGCCAAGGCCTCGAGCGACGATGGCGGATGTGGCTGCCGGACCGGGCGCGGGTCGAGGCCGGGGCTCTGGCTCGTCGGTTTGGCGGCGGTGCTGCTCGCCCAGCGGCGGCGCCGCGCGCGCTTCAGCGGAGCTTGACCGGGCGCCCGAGTTTTTCGCCGACCACTCGCGCGATCGTCGCCCACAGCTCGTCGCCGGTCTTGTGGGCGATCCAGGCGCTTCGCTCGGCGTCCCAGTCGAAATGCCAGGCGTGCCGCTCGGCGGCCATCCAGATCTGGCGCGCCGCGCGGTGGGAGTTCAACACGTGTTTTCCGCCCGCGCCGTAGTCGAGCGTCAGGATGTCGCTCGAGAGCTCGGCCTCGACTCCGTCGAGCTCGAGCCGATCGAAGGCATCGATGAGAGCGCGCAGCTCAGGAACTGCGCGCTCTTCGTATTCGAGCTCCGAGAGCTGGGTCACTGCGTCGGTGCCGGCGCCGGAGTCATGCCGCCCATCGAGGGCACACACGCCGGAGACACACACTGGTTGCCCGGTGCGCAGTCGTTGTTCGTCTGGCAAGGCCAGGCGCACTTTCCAACCGCGGTGTTGCAGCGGTGGGTCAAGCAGGTTGCGTCCGTCTGGCAGGGGAACGCCATGGCTCCCGGCGTCGACATGCCGCCAGCGGCGGTCGGTTGCGCCGTCGGATAGGGCTGAGGCTGTTGCCCGTACCCTGGCTGCTGGCCGTAGCCGGGCTGCTGCCCGTATCCGGGCTGCTGGCCATAGGCGGGCGGCGGCTCTTCTTCCTTCTTTTTGCAACCAACGATGACGAGCGCCGCAACGACACTCGTGACAACTAGACCAAGCAGGGCTTTCCGCATCGGGATCTCCTCGGGATTTAGTACTTGGACGACCGAGCCCGGTCAACTCATCAAACAGACCGGAGAACTTCGATAATCGTGGGTTTCGGGGGAACCCCCCGCTATTCGGTGCTAGCTTCGTGTGTCGGACGGTGATGGGGAACAGGGCGGGGCAGGCGGAGCCAGTGGCGGGTGGTGCCGAAGAGCGGCTGGGTGCCGATCTGCGCTCGGCCCTGAAACGAAAACCTGCCCACGAGGTCCGCTTGGCCGGGGTGGTGCGTGCCCTGTGCCCGTTCTGCCCCAGCCTGCGGGCGACGCTGAGTGACGTGCTGGAAACGTTGGTGGTGCGGGGGTCTTACACCCGGCCGCTGTATTCCGGAGCCGCGCGCGCCCTGGCCGAGGCCGGTGAGCGACGCATCGGCGCGCAGCTCAAGCGCGCGCTCAGCGCGGAGGACGGTGGCGGCTTGGCCACGCTCTCGGCCGCTTGTTTTTGCGACGACCCGACGCTGGCGGAGCCGCTCGCGCGCATCGCGACCAGTCGTCACCCCCAGCTGGCCCTCGCGGCGGAGGTGGCTCGCGTCGCGCGGCGTGAATCCGATGGGGCTCACGTCGCGTCGCTCGCGCCCAAGATCAAGGAGAGTCATCGCATCGAGCTGTGCTCGGAGTTGTTCGTGCCTCTGTTGCACCATCCGTCTTTGCCGATTGGCATCGCACCGGCGTTGGCCGTGCTGCGCGACGCCGAGCGACACCTCGGCCGCTGGTTGGTGCTCGGGCAGATCGCCACTCGCGCCGGAGATCCCGGGCCCCGCGAGGAGGCCGCGTCTCGCGCGTTGACTGGGCCATCGAGCGCGCGGGCCGCGTGGGCCATGGTCGCGTGGGCGCTGTCCGACGGCGCGAGCGAGCCACCGGACGTGCGCCCGACGGTCGAGCTCGTGGCGCGACTCTCGGATCGCCCCAGCTCGGATCGCGACACGACCTTTCTGTATCGTCTGGCCGACGCCCGAGCCCTGAGCGCGCGCCCCATGCTGGAGAGCGTGGCGAAGAGCAGTGTGCTCAGCAACGAACGCGCGGTGCGCGCGGCGCTGTACCTGGCGCGGGATCACGGACGTGAAGATCTGAAAGAGGCGCTCGAGAGTGTGGCCCAGAATCCCCGCCGGGAGGCGCTTCGGGGGTTGGCGTCGGCGGCGCTGTGGGATCTGGGTGAGCGGGACCAAGCGCGGCGCATGCAGCCGACGCTCGCCGACAGCCGGCAGCTTCCGACCGCGGCGTGGGCCGTGTTGCTCTCCGCCGCCGGGGCCGGCAAGGTCGACAGCGTGCTGACCGAGGCTGCTTACCGACGCGTGCAGCTCGGCTGGATTGACTGACGGGCCATGGCTCTCTGCCATGGCGTCGCCTGAATGAAGAGAGCCGAGGAAGAGCTGCTGAAGATCCGCCCGAGCTCGCTGGCCCCGATCGCGATGGGCGTGCTCCTCGCAGCCAGCGGCGTCGCGCGCGCCGAGCCAGCCGAACGCAGCGTGAAGAACGTCGAGGGCAAGCTGAGCCTCTCGCTGCTCGTCGATCGCGACGATGACGATGGGGATGGCGTTCCGGATTTCGAGAGTGACCGACCCGTGGCGAGTGCGCTCGGCGATGTGGTGTGGATCGAACCGAAGGGAGGGCCGCGGACACTCGACGCGGTCGACGGCGTGAGTGTGCGCCTGATCGTCGATGGCAAGGTCGTACGACCCGGAGCGCTCCGGAACCGGCGCATCGCCCGGCTGGGTGTGCAGGGGATCCGGGCGGGCGCGACCCAAATTCGCTGGGGCACTCTCGAGCTCTCCGTCGAGGTGCTCGATCTGCTGGCGCTCGACGGAACCGGCGCGCCGATCGATCTCGTGAAGTCGCATGTTTCGCTCAGCCGCTCGTTGCCGCTCGCTTCCGACGGCGTCGCACCCGATCTCGAGGCGCTCTCGTTCGTGGTGACGGGCGCCCCGGAGAGACTGCCGAGCTCCCTCGGTTTTGCCAGCTTTCGTCCTGATCTGAGGCAGCTGGACAGCCTCGGGGACGTGCCACTCTCGACCCGCCCGTGCCCGCCGGGGGTCGACGCGGCGCTCAGCTGTCGCACGACCCCGCCGCTTCGAGCCGCCGGCGACGTGGTCGATCGCAGCCATCCGGAATCGCGCGAGCACTCGCTCGTGTCCGAGGTCGGCGGGCGCTGGGTCGTCGGTGTCGGCGACGCGATGGCGACCCTGCGGGTGGGGGGGCCACGCAGCTCTGCCGTCGGCCCGCTCGCGCGCCTGCGCGGCAAACTCCGGGTCCGTCTGGTGCGCATGACACGCGGCGGGTTGCCGCCCGTCGGCGGCGAAGATCGCCTGGCCCGTGCGGTCATCGATAACGAGCTCGCCACGGCCAACGCCCTCTGGGGGCAGTGCGGCGTCGTGTTTGGTTCGGAGGCGGAGCTCGACTTTCAGATCGTGGATCCACCGCCATCGTACCTGGTGGCAGTGGGCTGTGATCTCGGCACGCCGGCCAGTGGCGGCGAGATCGAGTTGATGGTCGATGGGCGACGGGTTCGCTCCGAGAGCGTCGCGGGACAGACTCCAACTCAGGTCGCGAACCGCCTCGCCCGCGCGCTGCGCGCCGCCGGGTTTCGTGCCGTCGTGAGCCCGAACGCGGAGATTTCCCCCGGCGCTCGCCGCAGTGTGGATGTGCTGGTCCGACGCTCGAACGGGCAGTTTGCCGAGCTGAGCGAGGGCGCGGTTCCGAGCTCGACGGACGCCACTCTCGGTGTGTGCCTGGGTGAGGTCGATCTGTCGGACGGGCTCGCGCATTTCAGCGACTTCGACGCGCCGGCCGGCACCCTCGAAGAGCGCACGTTGCTCAAGGCCTTCGATGACGGCGACCCCACTACCGTCGAGGTCGTGGTGATCCCCGCGTTTGGCAGCGTCGGTCGCATCGGAGAGTCGTTCATCTTCGGGCAGGGCGCGAGCCTCCGAAACGTGGTGCTGATCGATCGCGCGGCGATCCGAGCTGGCGCGCGCTCGTTCGCGCTCTCGCACGAGCTCGGTCACGTGTTGCTCGATCTGCCCGGTCACCCCGACGACTACGGCGTGGATCGGCCGTCGTTGTTGATGGACGCCGACGCCACCGATCCGACCGTGTTCGGGCCGCGGCGGCTCACGCTCGCCGACTGTGAGCGGGCGTTTCGGCAGAGTGGTCCTGGCGCGCCGGTGCCGATGCTCAGCGTGTGGCCGCTCGCGTCGAAGTCGGAGCGGGGGCGGCCGGCGGTGAAGAAGCGCTAGGGGGCGAGGGCGGGGGCGGGGGCGGGGGCGAGGGCGAGCTCGAGGACGCTGCCGCTGCCAAGACCCCCGAGGGCAATCCGTGCACCCCTCTTTGTTCGAGGGGTGTGAGAGGCGTGGTTCCGAGCTCTGCGCTCTGCCGAAGCGCGTGCTTGAAAAGAGCATGTCGAGCGCGACGCGAGCACGATTTTTCTTGACCGGTTTCCGGGCGCGCAGCGCGCGCTTGCGACGAGTCACGCGGAGATCCTCACGCGCTGCCACGAGGATGCGCGCTGTGCGCGCTTTGCGCGTCGCGGTGACGTTCGAAGCGTTCCACGTCGTGAGCGTCGCGCCTGGTGGCAGCGGTGAGGGCGAAAAATCGCGTGGTATGCCAGAAAGCATGCCTCTCCTCTCTTCGGTCTCCGATCTCGAGCTCCGCGAACGCCTCTCGGCTGCCGTCAGCACCGAGCGCGCTGCATCGACGGACGTCGTCTTTCACCTGGCGGAGCTCGACCGCCGTAAGCTCTATCTTGAGGATGCCTGCTCGTCGCTCTTCGCGTACTGCGTGGAGCGCCTGGGGTACTCCGAGGACGGCGCCAACAAGCGCGTGCGCGTTGCCCGCCTGGCACAGCGCTTTCCTCAGATCCTCGACGAGCTCGCGTCCGGCAACGTGCACCTGACTGGGCTGTTCCTCCTCTCCAGGCACCTCACGGAGGACAACGTCGAGCAGCTCCTCGCCGAGGCTCGAGGGAAGTCGAAGCGTCAGCTCGAAGAGCTCATCGCCCGCTGGTCTCCGCAGCCGGACGTGCCGACCACCTTGACCACGATGGCGCCCGAGCCCGCGCAGACGGAGTTATCAACAGTGTCCGGGGCAGGTAACTCCGTGCCAGCGCCTCGGCCCTCGATGCATCGTGCTCGTCTCGAGCCCCTCTCGCCGACGACTGTTCGGCTGGAGCTCACCGCCCGCGTCGAGCTCCGCGACAAGCTCGAGCAAGCCCGGAACCTGCTCAGCCACGAAGTCCCCAGCGGCGACCTGGCGACGCTCCTCGAGCTCGGCCTAGACCTGCTGATCGCGGCCGCGATCCAACGTCGCTCGGGCGCGGGCAAGCCGCGCAAGCGTCGCGAGACGAAGCCGGGCTCGCGGCACGTGCCCGTCGACGTCCAGCGCGCCGTCCGGGAGCGGGACGCTGACCGGTGCACCTTCCGCGATGCTGAGGGGCGTCGCTGTTCGGAGACCCGCTTCTTGACCATCGAGCACATCGTTCCCTTCGCGAAGGGCGGACCGACCACCGTGGAAAACTGCTGCCTGCTCTGCTCGGCTCACAACTCGTACCGAGCGCGACAGGTGTTCGGCGACGAGCACATCCAGAACGAGATCGCGGGGGCTCGAGCTCGCCGCGAAGCGATCCGCATGCCTGCGGTACCGTCCGCGCCGCCAACGCCGCCGGTGCCGCCGCCTGCGGTCGCGGCCGAGCTCGAAGTGTTCGAGAAGGTGCGCTCGGCGCTGGTGCTCTCGGGGTTCAAGCGGGCCCAGGCACGGCACGCTGTCGAGCAGGTGCGACTGCGAGGCGTCGAGCCTCGGGTCGAACCCCTGCTTCGCGCCGCGGTCGCCGTGCTCACGCCCTGAGACAGTCCGGGCACACCCGCACAAAGGGTGTGCCGGCAGGTGCTCGTGGTCTCGGCAGCGGCAGCGTCGTGGGCACGAATGCGAGCGAGAGAGAGGAGCGCATCATGACTCGAAAGGGACGCACCAGGCAGAGGCTCACCGGCATGCTGCAGTAGCGCATCGGCGAGGCGAGGCTCGACGAGGTCCCCGACTCGCGCGACCGGCGCGGCTGCCGGTGGGAGCAGAGCGCGCTCTTGGCCAGCGCGCTGCTGCTCAGGCTGGTCGCGGACCACCGCCCCCGCCGTGGCTCGCTGGCGCGTGCGCCCTGTGCGGCCAGCAAGCGCTTCCGCCGCATCGGCTCGGGCCGCCACCCCGAGCTGATGGTGGACGCTCACGCTCGGCCCGGCGAGAACCGATCAGGGGTGGGGGGCGGGGGCGAGGGCGGGGGCGGGGGCGCGGGAGCGGGGGCGCGGGAGCGGGCAGAGGTAAGGGCGAGGGCGAGGGCCGGGGCGGGGGTTGGGTTACTCGGGCACGATCTGGGTGAGCTCGGTGCCGGCGGCGTAGGCGTAGCTGACGTAGGCGTCGAAGCCGTCGACCAACACCCCCACGGGCACGTCCGCGTCGATGCGGTGCACACCGTCGTCCTGGAGTCCCGCGCTCACCTTGTCGATGGTCAGGGCCGGATCGATGACCGGGAAACTCAGCTGGCAGCGGTACACCACGTAGGGCGGCGTCGGGCCGCCGCGCTCGGCCTCCGTGAGGCCGTCGCCAGGGACGGGAACACAGGCGTCGATGTTCGTCACCGGCGTCCCGTCGAGCACGATGTTGGCGCCGGGCGGCGCGATGATGCGCACGAAGTCGAAGTTGTACTTGTCCGGCGTCAGGAACACGTAGCTCTTTCGGAACTGCTGCACGGGCGGGATGATGATGCTGCTCGGATCGCCTCCGGGCAGACCGCGCGGTACCCCTCCGTCGTCCTGGCTCGCCGACACACTCTGGAACATCACCGGCGCGTCGCTCTGGAGCAGGAACTCCCGGGTCGAGACCAGATCGGCGTAGGCGCCGCGCCCGCTCAGGCTGAGCTCGGCAAACTCGCCCGGCAGCGAGGTCTTGATCTTCGCGCCCGCCTCCGTCACCGCGATCACCCGGAAGTACTCGGGTTGGGACACGACCCCGATGGTCGCTCCGGCCGCAGCGACCATCTGTGAGCGATTGGCAGAAATGGTGGCGACGAACAGCGTGCCGGCGGTGCCGATGGGATCGAGCTGCTCCTCCAGATGATCGGCGCAGCAGCGGCGCTCCGAGAGCGTCTTGAAGTAGGGAGCGTCACTGGCCTCGCTGCCGCTGAAGACCACGACGGGCTGATCGGCCCAGATCACCGAGCCGGTGAAGTCGGCGTTGAAGTCGTCCGTCTCGAGGTTCAAGACGTCGAAGGGCGAGAGCTCGAGCTCCACGACTCCGCCGATGGCGGTGGGCTTCACCGGGCCGCCGCCGATGATCTTGGCGCGCGACTCGACGCGCACCTTGGTGTTCGGGCGGGTGCCGACAATCGTGAGAAAAGCCCGCAAATCGACGGGGTCGGACGGGTTGAAGTTGGTGTTGGGATCGTCGGTGCTGGCAATCGTCTGGGGCCAGCCGAGGGCGACGTACGAACGGGTCAAGGTGCCCGGCGCAACGTACAGCGCCTCGACCGGCTTGAGCAGCGAGGCGTCGTTGGAGAAAACCGCCGCGTTGTAGAGCGGATTGAACTGATACGCGACGACCGGGTAGGTGCTCTTGACGCGATAGGCGTGACGGGTGAGGGCGGTGTGTGTACCGGTGTTGAACTCACCGTCCGGGGAGCCGTCGACCTCTCGCGGCCCGAGCTGGAATACTCGCAGGCTGAGCGGCGGGATCTTGGCCTTTGCCACGCTCGCCGGCGCGTTCGGGTCGCCGGGCAGGCTGTCGTCGCGCTCGATGTCGACGTCCACGTACACGTCGGGCTGCGGGTTGCTGACCACGACGGAGTACTGCTGCGCCGCTGCGTTGAGGCTGGCCCCGACGTTGGCGTTGTCCAGATCGACGGCCCAGTATTCGCAGCCGACGTTGCTGCGCTCTTGCTTGGCCTTGGAGCACAGGTTCACGCATTGACCAGCGCGGCAGGCGACGCCTTGGGTGGTGTCGCAGGTCTCACCGCTGGCCTCAGTGTCGCCGCTCGAGTCGCACAAAACCGTGGTCTGCCCGTCGCACCGGCGTGAGCCGGGCAGGCACTTCTTGCACACGAAGGCATCGGGCACGCACACGAGCCCCGACGCGGCGCAGTCCTCGACGCTGGCCCATACCAGGCCATTGGCGCCTTTTTCGCAGCGCTCGATGCCGGTGGTGCAGCGCATGTCATCGACCGTGCACAGCGGAGGACTCTTGGTGTCGCCGATCAGGAAGCGATCGGCACGATCGAAGCCGCAGCTCTGTACGAGCAAGAACCCGAGGGCGGCGCCGAGGGTCAGGCGGGCGGTGCGAAAGAGCGAGAGTTTGCCGCTCGACTCACAGGTGCGCATTGAAGACGTCCGTCGCGTAGGCGTTCCAGCCGCGGCTGTCGAGCTGCCGATAACGAAGGGCGCCGTAGTCGAACGGGTCGATG
Source organism: Myxococcales bacterium (assembly GCA_016706225.1). Classification (NCBI taxonomy): domain Bacteria; kingdom Pseudomonadati; phylum Myxococcota; class Myxococcia; order Myxococcales; species Myxococcales bacterium. The sequence goes on along the minus strand of JADJKB010000010.1, from coordinate 303,803 downwards.
TGGGCTCGGTTCACGCTGATGCTGATGGAACCGGGCAAGAGCGCGAGCTCGCTGCCGAGGGCTGCCAGGTTCGGCAACTTCGTCTGGCTGACCCCGGCCGGCGCTGCAACCGTCCAGTTCATCAACCCGCCGCCGCTCTGCACCGTGATCACCGTCAGCTCGACGCTGGCGCCGCCGGGTGCTCCGCCAAAGATGAGCTCGGTGCCGGTCCAGTTGCCGTTTGCGCCGGGGGTCTGCAAGGTCGGGATCTCGACGAAGGGATCGAGGCTGATGATCTCGGCGGAGCTGGTGGTGGCCAACAGACCCACGACCGAACGCGGCACGGTGCCGGCGACTCCGGTGACGGCGCTGCCGGTGGTCACGTACTGGCTCGAGGCGAGCCCCTTGATCAACGGCGGCACACCCACGAACGAGATGGGCGCGCCGAGCGGCAGGAGTTTCTGCTGAACGCCGACGGGCAAGAGCACGTAGCCGAGCTCGTTGACGCGGATCGCGACGCTGACCTTGGCGCGGTCTGGCCCCTTGGGCGTGAGCTTGGGGCCCGTCAGGCTGACCTTGAACGCGTGGTCGAGCGGGATGTCCATGTTGATGTACACGTCGCTCGTGACCTTGCCAGGCGTGGCGGAGACCCCCTTGGCCATGCCCATGGCGTAGGCCTTGAAGTAGGGCGGGTTGGCGACGCGGTTCTCGATGCCCGCCAGGGCGTAGAGTCCGAGGTTGCCGGGCGGCGAGCTGATCACGAACTGATAACCGATGGTCCCGCTCACGTCCGGGGTCACGGCGTCCGAGGCGTTCGGCAGGTTGAACGCGTAGGTCGGCTCCGACGCGAGCGAGAGCACGTACGCAACCGCCTTCTCGTCCGGCCCCTTGGGGTCGGGAATGTTGGTCCAGGCTGCGCGCTGCTCGAACTCTTTCTGGCTCTTCCACACCAGCTGGCCGGTGATGGCCGAGCCCAGCTGGGGTGTGCCTCCCACCGGTGGTGGATCGCCGTCTTCGGCGCAAGAAGGTGAGAGCACTGGATCGAGGTAGACCGTGACGGTGTCGACGGGCACATCGACGAAGGTGATGGGCTGGTAACACTTCTTGGCGACGGTCACGGTCTGTTTGGGGCCGAGCCCCGTGCTCTGAAACACCGTGACGCCGTTGGCGTCGGTCTTGTGCACCAGCGCGCTCGCCAGGTCGTCGCCCACGATGGCCGTGGCGACCGGCAAGGCCTCACCGGTGTAGCCGTCCAGCGCCAGGATCTTGAGCTGACTCTTCAACGGCGAGCCGCTGAGCCCGCCCTTGAAACCGTTGTCGCTGTCGCCGTAGGTGAAGGCGTCGAGCACGTCGACGCTGACCTTGTCTTCCGTCGTCACGCGGATGGGTTTCACCCCGGGCGTGCTCGCGGGTGTCTTGCACTCGAGCTCCGTGGGGCTCGTGAGCACGACGTCGGTGCACGGCAGGAAGTCCACCAGCACGCTGACCTTGTCGTTCCAGGTCGTGCCTTGGCCGTAGAGCTTGACGAGCGTGCCACCGGAGGTCGGCCCGTTCTTCGGCTCGGCGTAGAAGGAGTCGTAGTCGTAGCCGCCGAGCAGCGTGCGACGGGTGGACTCGTCCTCGCCGTTCTGGGCGGTGACGTCCACCGGCCCCGCGCTGCCCGGGGGTACCACCACCTGCACACGCTCGGCGTCGACAGGCACCAGATCCGACGACGGGATCTCGTTGCCCGCGAACCATACGCGCACCTTGCTGGTGAAGCCGTTGCCGCGGACCATGACGGTCTGTCCGCCGTTCCACGGACCGTGGGGTGGATCGACACCGAGCACGGCGTGGGCGTCCGCCGCCGGCAGCTCTCCCTTGGCGTCTCCCGGTGAGCTGCCGTCGATCACGATCGGACCGGGTTTGCCCGCGTCGTCGTCGGTGGGTTTTTGAAACGTTCCCTCGGGGCGCGCGAAGCAGCTCTGCACGAGCGCGGGGGAAGCCGCCGCAAACAAGAGGGCGAGGCCCAGCGTGCGGCGTTTCGGCGGTCTCACGGTCTCGGAAAAGTAGGGTAGGGACCCTCTTGGCGCAACCGCCGGTCGGCGGGCCGCTCCGGGTCGGCCGCGAACAGCCCGTCCAGGATGACCACCGCGCTCCGCTTGCGGGAGCCATGTTCCTCCGTAGGACCGACACAGACGGGGCAGCCGGCGTCGCACTCGCAGGCCTCGATCAGCGCGCGGGCCCGCTCGAGCAGCTCGGCCGCCCGCTCGTAGATCCGGGGCGCGAGGCCCACGCCTCCCGGCAGTGAATCGAACAAAAACACCGTCGGGTCGAAGCCGCCGGTGCGTCCCGAGAAGGGGTCACGCCCCGGGGCGCGAGCGTCGTCGGCCGCGCCCCCGTCGCCCAGGGTCTGGCCGATGTCACGCGGATCACACATCAGCGCCAGCGCACTGACGGTCTCGAGCGCACGTCCCACACCCCGCAGCCCGTCGATCAGCGCGGCGCGCGGCAGGCCCAGCGCCTCGATCAGCGCCTCGGGCAAGGTCAGCCAGAAACTCTGGGTGTGCAGCTGCATCTCGGGCAAGTGCACGTCGCCGTAGCCCGCGTTCTCGTGGGTGAAGAACTTGATCTTCTTGTAGCCCGTCACCTTCTCTTCGACCTTCACGTCACCCCAACCGATGCGCGCGCGCCCGTACGGGTTCGAGAGGTTCTCTTCGATCACCACCACCGTGCGGTAGGTGAGGGCAGTGGTGAAGTAGTCCGGCGCGACCTTGCGCACGAAGGCTTTGTGGTTCTCGAAGTCGAGACGTTCGACCTGGTACTGCTCGGCGTCGTGCTGATAGATCGCCTGTTCGTGCAGCATGGTGTGCGCGGCTCGCCAGTCGAGCTCCGCGATGCTCTTGTCGGTGGCCACGTCGATGATCACGAAGTTGTCCCAGCCGATGTTGCGCAGCGACACGTTGTTGGCCGGGAAGGCCTCGCCCGCCCAGTGAAATGCCCCGCCGGACTCGTGCACGAGGCCGTGGCTGGCCAGGTATTCGAGGGCCGCGCGGGTCTCCTGGGTATCCAGGGACAGATAGCGTTCGCCGCTCGCCGGCTCGGGGCTGCGGGCTGGCGGCCCCGCGCGGGTGATGCGAAATGGCGCCTCGAACGTGGCGCACTTCAGGTGCTGGATCAGCACCTCGGTGTTGGCGGGTTCGATGCGCGCCTCCTCCGCCCCGGCGCCGAGCAGGTACTCGGGGTCTCGCGCCAGGTACTGATCCACCGCATCGCTGGAGCAGACCAAGAGCGCGATGCTGGTGGTGCCTCGGCGCCCGGCGCGACCAAACCGCTGCCAGGTTGCCGCGACCGAACCCGGGTAACCCACGCAGACCACCGCGTCGAGATCCCCGATGTCGATGCCGAGCTCGAGGGCGTTGGTCGCCACCACACACAGGATCTCGCCGTCGCGCAGGCCTTGCTCGATGGCCCGTCGCGCCTGCGGCAGGTAACCGCCGCGGTAGGCCATGATGGCGTTCGGTCCGGCGACGTCCCCGACCTCGGCGCGCAGGTACTTGAGCATCACCTCGACGCTGTTGCGCGATGGCCCGAACACGATGCTCGGCACCTTCGCCCGCACGAGATCGGCAGTGAGCGCCACGCCTTGTTTGAGCGAGCTGCGGCGGATTTGCAGCTCTTCGTTGACGATCGGCGGGTTGTACATGAAGAAATGACGGCTGGCGCGCGGCGCTCCGGAGCGATCGATCAGCGCCATTTCGTCGGGAGACACGCCGATCAGGCGTGCGGCGTGTTCGAGCGGGTTGCCGATGGTCGCGGTCGCCGTCACGAACGTCGGATCGGAGCCGTGGAAGCGTGCGATGCGCCGCAGGCGTGCGATGACGTGCGCCATGTGGGAGCCGAACACGCCGCGATAGGTGTGCAGCTCGTCGAGCACCACGTAGCGCAGCCCCTGGAGAAAGCCGGCCCAGCGCGCGTGGTTCGGCAAGATGCCGGCGTGCAACATGTCGGGGTTCGTGAGCAGCACCCGGCAGCGTTCGCGTGCCGCGCGTCGTGCGTCCCCCGGTGTGTCGCCGTCGTAGACGGTGGCGGGCAGCTCGAGCCCCGCCTCGCCGATCAACGCCCGCAGGTTGTGCTCCTGATCGCGCGACAGCGCCTTGGTCGGATAAACGAACAGCGCGCTCGCGGAGGGGTCGACGGTCAACGCCTCGAGCACCGGCAGGTGAAAACACAAACTCTTGCCGCTCGCGGTCGGCGTTGCGACCACGACGTGACGCCCCCCGCGCGCCGCGGCGATGGCCTCGGCTTGATGGGAGTAGAGCTCGCGGATGCCGCGGGCGGCGAGGGCGGCGCGCAGGCCCGCCGGCAGGTCAGGCGGAACTGGAGCGCTGGTCCCGCCGCTCTCGCCGAGCAGGCGCTCGGCGGCGAGGCAGGGGCGAACGGTGCCGGATTCGAGCCAACCGGCGACGACCGAGTCGACGCCGTGGGGTTTGGACCAGGGGGCAGCGGGCATCTCGAATAACTAAACAGATGTGCGGTATCGGGACAAGCCCCCGGCGGGGCAAGTTGGGGGGCGATTCTCCAATGGCCGCCGCGAACCAGTCGACCCGCCCCGAGCGGATGACTGGCCCTGGCGGCGGACCTGTCGTAGTTAGGCGCCGGAAATGAGCGACGAGACGGACCCGCCCCGCCCCGCAGACGCCGCTGACGCCCCGGAGCCGGCGCGAGTCGATGCACCGCCGACACCCGCGGCCGAGGCGAACACGGGCGCCGCAAGCGCCGAGTCTCCGCCGTGGGCAGCGGAAGTGGGTGAGAGCGCTCTGTCCGAACCCGCGCCGGGCGAGGCGGCGCAGGTTCCTGCCGACGCGGGTGCGTCGGGTGAACCCCAGACCGAGCCCACGCTTGCAGAGGAGCCGCTCGCTCCGGCGCCGCCGATCCCCGCGCAGCCCGCATCGCGCGAAGAGATCGAGCAGCTGATGCATCGCCCGTCCTTCATGTTCTTTGGGGTCGTTGCTGCGCTGTCATTGCTCGCAGACATCGGCTCGAAGGCCTGGGCAGAGGTCGCGCTCAGCCGGCGCACCGCGTTCGATCCATCGATCCCGCTGATCAAGGATCATCTGGCCTTCACCCTGGCCTACAACCGAGGTGGCGCTTGGGGGCTCTTGCACGACGCAAACGAGAACGTCCGCCGGCCGTTCTTCCTGCTCGTCAGCGTGCTCGCGATCGCGTTCATCGTGTCGCTCTACAGCCGACTGGCGCCCACGCAGCGCTCGCTCAAGTGGGGTCTGCCGCTCGTGCTGGGCGGTGCTCTCGGCAACCTCTCGGATCGCATCACCCGCTCGAGCGTGGTCGATTTCATCGACTACCACGCGGCGTGGATCGAGAAGATGAACGGGTTTCTCGCCAAGTATTTGAAGGGCTGGACCATCACCGACCACTGGCCGACCTTCAACGTGGCGGACATCTTCATCTGCATCGGTGTGGCGCTGATGGCGGTCGACATGGTGACGTCCCGGCGAAAACCGGCGGCCTCCCCCGATGCTCCACCGCCGGCGCCGCCGCCACCGGCACCGGATCTCCCCGCTCCCGAGCCGGGCGCGTCCGAGGCTGCTGCGGGTGCGCCGCCCGGCGCCGGATAGGGCCGCCGCCGCCATGCAGGGTCGCCTCTTCACACTGTTCGAGATCCCGTTCCCGAGCTACTTCATCCTGCTCCTGACCGGGTTCTTGTTCGCCACCATCGCGGGTGCGCTGTGGGCCAAACGCGTCGGACAAGATCCCGATGTGATCGTCGATCTCGGTCTGGCGATGCTGCTCGCAGGGGTCGTGGGCGCGCGCTTGTTACACGTGCTCGCGGACGGGTACTTGATGGACTACGTGCACCTCTGCACCGACCCGGGCAAGGTCGACTGGCGCATCACTCGTGACGAGTGTTTGAGCCCGCGTTACGCCGGTGTGTGGGACGCCGCGAAACAGGTCTGCCACCCGACGGAGGTCGACTGTTTTGCGTGGGCGAAATTCTGGGCTGGCGGCCTCACGTATTACGGCGGCTTCATCGGCGCATCGGTGGCGGGCTGGTACCTGCTCCGGCGCGATAGATTCCCGTTCTGGAAAGCGGCCGACATGGCCGGCATGGTCATCCCCATCGGCCTGGGTTTCGGGCGCATGGGCTGTCTGCTGGCGGGCTGCTGTTTCGGGACCCCGACCCACTCCGCCTGGGCGCTCGTGTTTCCGTCCCACAGCCCGGCCAGTGAGACCCAGTTCAAGGCAGGGCTGATCAGTTCGCCGTTCGAGCCGTCGTTGCCCGTGCACCCCACTCAGGTCTACGAGTCGGCGGCGTCGTTCGCCATCGCCGCGCTCTTGATTCTCTGGCTGCACGGGCGCAAGCGCTACGACGGCCAGATCTTCCTCGCGTTCGTCGCGCTCTACGCCTTCGCGCGGTTCGTGATCGAGTTCTTCCGCAACGACGACCGCGGTGGGTTCCTCGGGCTCAGCACCTCGCAGCTGATCGGGCTGGGGCTCGTGGCCGCAGCCGTCGCTGGACACCGGTTCTTGCTGCGGAAAGCCGCGGCCTGAAGCCGCGCGGTTGGCCCGGGCGGCGACGCCGCCGTACCATCGGGGGCATGACCCGTTTCGCCGCGCTTCTCGTGCTGATTCCGCTCGTGACGGCGTGCTCGAAGAACGCGGACCACCCGGAGTCCGTGTCCGTGCAGTGCGACGGCGGGAAATGCGTCGGCCCGGGGCCCGGGGGTGGGGGTGGGGCCAAGGGCGACGGCGGCCTCGAGGCAGGCTCGAACGACGCAACCGTCGATGCTCCGACCGGCGTGGACGTGACCGGCAGCGTGGTGCTGCTCACCGGGGACGACTTCCTGACCGCAGTGCCCTTCGCGGAGCAGGCCAGCGTCGGCTTCGAAGGCGCCGATGGCGCGCCGGTCGAGGGCAGCTACTCCGGCGCGAGCTTCGTGGTCGCGGGCGTCGCAGAGGGGCAGGGTGTGTGGGCCACGGTGACCCCGAACAACCTCGCCACGCTGCCGACGTTGCAGCCGACCGACACCACCCAGCCCCCGCTCGAGCTCGCCGTCGTACCGGCGACGACCATCGACACCATCTACGGTTTTCTCAGCGTGCCCGAGCAGCGGGTGAAGGGCGCCGCGCACGTGGTCTTGCGTTTCGTCGACGCCAAGACCGGCGTGCCGGTCACCGGAGTGACGGTCACACACAAGGGTGAGATCGTCACCTACGACACCGGCGGTTCGTGGAGTGACACCGCGCCCGGCACGGGTGTCGGGGGCTATGCCGTGGTGGTCAACGTCACGAGCGCCAAGCTGCCCAACAAACAAAATTTCCAGTTCAACGCGGGCACCAGCTCGGGCGGCGTGTATGTGTTGTTGCAGCCCGACAGCGTGACCCTGGCCGACGTGCTGGTGAACTGAGCCGCGCGCGCGCCTGCGCCGCAGCGCTTCGCGCGTTTCCCGTCGACCGCCCCGCGTGGCTCTGCTACTTCGGCGGCGTGGCCAAGCTCATCGACGGCAAGCTGATCGCCAAGGCGGTCCGGGACGAAGTGCGGGTGGGTGTGGCCGAGTTCGTGGCCCGACACGGGCGCGCGCCGGGGCTGCACGTGGTGCTCGCCGGCGAGGATCCGGCCAGCGCGGTGTACGTGCGAAACAAGGAAAAAGCCGCCCTGGAGGTCGGCATCGCCGGCGCCGTGCACCGCCTGCCCGCGAGTGTCTCCGAGACGGAGTTGCTGGCGTTGGTCGAACGCCTGAACCGCGATCCTGCGGTGGACGGCATCCTGGTCCAGCTGCCGATGCCGGAGGGCATTCGCTCCGACGCGGTGCTCGACAGCATCGATCCTGCCAAGGACGTGGACGGATTTCACCCCGTCAGTGTCGGTGCGCTCTGGACGGGCAAAGCGGGACTCGTGCCGTGTACACCGCGGGGCTGCATGCGACTGCTGAAAGAGGCGGGCGCACAGCTGGTCGGCGCCCGGGCAGTCGTGATCGGTCGCAGCAACATCGTCGGCAAACCGCTGGCGGCGCTCTTGCTGTCGGAACACGCGACGGTAACGGTCGCCCACTCCCGCTCGCGGGAGCTGCCTGCTTTGTGTCGAGAGGCGGACGTGCTGGTGGCGGCCGTCGGGCGGGCGAAGATGGTGAAGGCGGACTGGGTCAAACCCGGGGCCATCGTCATCGACGTCGGGATGAACCGCGACGAGAACGGCAAGCTGTGCGGCGACGTCGATTTCGCCGACGTGGAGCCGACCGCGGGTGCGATCACGCCGGTGCCCGGCGGGGTGGGGCCCATGACCATCGCCATGCTGCTCGAGAACACCCTCGAGGCGGCCCGGCGGCGCAGCTGACGCGGGCCGGAAAAAGCCGGAAAATGCCCGAGAATCCCCGGGTTCAGCCGCTGGGGTAACGCGCCGGATCGATGCCGAGCCCGCGGGCGATGTGGTCGAGGATCCGATCCGCTTCGGCCCGGGTCGCCCCGAGCGAGCCCGAGTTGTCGAGCACGTGGTCCGCCAGCTTCGCCTTGTCTGCGAGCGGCAGCTGCGCCCGGATGCGCGCCGCGATCTGCTCGCGCGTCGCGCCGTCGCGCCGCATGCTGCGTTCGAGTTGGGTTGCCTCGTCCACGACCACGACGACCAGAGGTCGCAGTAGCTCCGCGAGCCCACTCTCGATCAAGAGCGGCACCTCGTAACACGCGAGGGGCTCCCCGCGTTCTCCGGAGCTCTTGCACGCGGGTCAGCGCGAGGTCGCGCACGCGCGGATGTGTGATGGCGTTCAGCGCGCGCCGCGCCGCTTCGTCACTGAACACGAGCGCCGCGAGCTTCGGGCGATCGAGCTCACCGCTGGCGTCGACCACCTCCACGCCGAAGCGCTCGACGAGCTCGGCGAGCCCGGGGGTGCCTTTGGCCACGACCTCGCGGGCGAGCTGATCGGCGTCGATCACCGGCAGCCCCCGCTCGCGAAAGCGGGCCGCGACGCTGCTCTTGCCGGAGCCGATTCCGCCCGTCAGGCCGAAGACGTGGATGGCCATGCGCGCCGGGGAGCATGCCCGCGAAGAGGCGGAGTCGGGGGATTTTCCGCGATAATTGCGGGTCGAAGGTGGAGCCTGTACAACTGTTCCGTGGATCTGCGGCGCCGACTTTCGTTCCTCCGCCCCGGGCGGCCCGCGCCGTCCGCGCCGCTGCCGGAGACCGGGGCCACGCTCGACGACCTGCGAGCGCGCATGGCGGAGATCCTCGGTCGTGCGCCGGAGACTAGCGAGCGGGAACCTCCCAATCCGGAGCTCACCCTCTTGCCCTTCGTGCGCCGCGAGACCGAGCACGGACCGCTCTATCAGCGGCGTGAACATCTTCCGCGCTCGCATCACGTCGGGCGCATGGCGGTGGAGGAAGCCGCGCGGGCGGATCCCGAGCTCTTGGGTCTGCTCGCCCTCGAGCCAAGCCTCGCCGCGGTCGACCCGCGGCGTGCGCTTTACCTCGACACCGAGACGACGGGCCTCGGCGGCGGGGCAGGGGTGCTCGCGTTCCTGGTGGGTCTGGCGCACTTCGACGAGCGCGGGGTGCTGGTGATGGAGCAGCTGTTGCTGCGGCGCCCCGGCGAGGAGGTGGCGCTGCTCGAGCTCCTGCGCGAGCGCATCGAGGCGGCTGGCGTGCTCGTGACCTACAACGGCAAGGCCTTCGATCTGCCGCTGTTGCGCGGCAGATACGTGATGAATCACCGGCCATTGCCGCCCCAGCGCCCGCACCTGGATCTCTTGCACGTCGGGCGGCGGCTGCACAAAGCCCGGCTCGGGGCCTGCCGACTGATCGGCCTCGAGGCGGACGTGCTCGGGTTTCAGCGCGTGGGGGACATCGAGGGCGGCGACGTCGCCGCGCGCTACGGTCACTACCTGCGCACCGGGGACGAGGCTGCGCTCTCCGCCGTCGTCGAACACAACGCCCTCGACGTCATCAGCATGGCGGCGCTCGTGGCGCTGTACGGTGAACCCCTCGCGCTCTTGCAGGGTGAGGATCTGATCGGGCTGGCGCGGGTGTTTCATCGCGCCAAAGCGCCCGAGCGAGCGCGCGTGGCAGCCGATGCCGCCGTGGCCCGCGCGCTCGATCCCGAGGCGCTGCGCGTGCGCGGGCAGATCGCCAAGGCCCGCGGTGATCGCGCCGCGGCGCTCGCGGACTTCGAGGCGTTTGCGGCGGACGTGGACGACCCCCTGGTGCGGCTGGAGCTCGCGAAGCTGTACGAACATCACGTCCGGGCGCCGGACAAGGCCCTGGCAATTCTGGAGCGGGGGACGTCGGAGACCGACGAAGCGAGCCTGCGTCGGCGCGCGCGCCTCGAGCGGAAGGCCGCGAAGGTCGGCAAACGCGGGGGCTGAGCCGGGGGCTTTTGCTGGAAATTCGCAGATCGCGCAAACGGCGCCGGGCGCCGAGTGCTATAGGGCGGCGTCATGGCTTACGACCACCGCGCGGTCGAATCGCGCTGGCAGAGGTACTGGGAAGAGCACGAAACGTTCAAGGTCACACGGCGCCCGGGACGCCCGAAGGCTTACGTGCTCGACATGTTTCCGTACCCGTCCGGCTCCGGCCTGCACGTCGGGCATCCGGAGGGTTACACGGCAACGGACATCGTCGCGCGCTTCAAGCGCATGAACGGCTACGACGTGCTGCATCCGATGGGCTGGGATGCGTTCGGGCTGCCGGCGGAGCAACACGCCATCAACACGGGCACTCACCCGGCGGCGACGACCGCGAGCAACATCAACGTCTTTCGCAGGCAGCTCAAGAGCCTGGGGTTCTTCTACGATTGGTCCCGTGAGGTCGACACCACGGACCCGAAGTACGTGCGCTGGACGCAGTGGATCTTCCTCAAGCTGTTCGAGCGCGGGCTGGCATTCCAGGCGGAAATTCCGGTCAATTGGTGCCCCGAGCTCGGGACGGTGCTGGCCAACGAGGAGGTCATCGACGGCAAGAGCGAACGCGGTCAGTTCCCCGTCGTGCGCCAGCCGCTGCGGCAATGGCAGCTACGCATCACCGCCTACGCGGACCGCTTGGCGGAGGAGCTGGAGCCGCTGGATTGGCCTGAAACCAGGCAAAAACAGCGGGATTGGATCGGCAAGAGTGAAGGCGCAGAGGTCGACTTTCCGCTCGTCGGACACAGCACCAAGCTGACGGTCTACACCACGCGCCCGGACACTCTGTTCGGTGCGACGTACATGGTGATCGCGCCGGATCATCCGCTCACGCTCGAGCTCGCGGCGCCGGCGCTGCGCGCGGAGGTCGAGACCTACGCCAAGGCCGCGGCGCGCAAGAGCGACATGGAGCGCACCGCGCTCAACAAAGAGAAGACCGGCGTTGCCACCGGCGCCAAGGCCATCAACCCGCTGAACGGGCAGGAAATCCCGATTTTCACCGCGGACTACGTGCTCGGTGCGTACGGAACCGGCGCCATCATGGCGGTGCCGGCGCACGACGAGCGCGACTTCGAGTTCGCGCAGCGGTTCGAGTTGCCGATCGTGGAAGTGGTGAGCCCCGACGGTTCCGAGCACGCGACCCTCGAGGCGGCGTTCGTCGACGACGGAGTCGCCGTTCGCTCCGGACAGTTCAATGGTCTCGGCACACCCGAGATGAAACAGAAGATCACCGCGTTCCTCGAGGCCGAGGGCATCGGGCGCAGCAAGATCAACTACAAGCTGCGCGACTGGGTCTTCTCCCGGCAGCGCTACTGGGGTGAGCCGATCCCCATCTATTTCCCGGTGCAGACCGACGGCGACCCCCGCAGCGGGGCGGCCTACACCATCGACTACGCGACCCCGATCGCGGTCACGGATGCCGAGCTGCCCCTCGAGCTGCCGAAGCTGGAGGACTACAAACCCGGTGACCCGTCGGGGCCGCTGGCGAAGGCGCTCGACTGGCGGTTCTTCCAGAAGGACGGCGCGTGGTTTGCGCGTGAAACCAACACGATGCCGCAGTGGGCGGGCTCCTGCTGGTACTACCTGCGGTACCTCGATCCCCACAACGAACGCGAGATTTTCAGCGAAAAAGCCTACGACGACTGGATGCCCGTGGACCTCTACATGGGCGGCTCGGAGCACGCGGTGCTGCACCTTCTGTACGCGCGCTTCTGGCACAAGGTGCTGTTCGACGTCGGCGTCGTGAAACACCCGGAGCCGTTCTCGAAGCTGGTCCACCAGGGCATGATCCTGGGTGAGCCACAGATGACGGCCTACCGCGACGCCGCCGGGGCCTGGGTCAGCGCCGATCTGGTGAGGACCGCCGACGACGATCAGGTCGTCCATCGGGAGACGGGCGCCGTGCTCGACGTGGTCAAGCTCGACGATGCCGAGGTGGAGAAGCGGGCCGGCAGCTTCGTCATCAAGGCGAACCCCGAGGTGAAGGTGCAGTCCATCGCCTTCAAGATGAGCAAGAGCCGGGGCAACGTGGTGAACCCGGACGACGTCGTGCGCGAGTCGGGGGCCGACAGCCTGCGGGTCTACGAGATGTTCATGGGCCCGCTCGAGCAGGTGAAACCCTGGCAGACCGCCGGCATCCAGGGAGTGCGAAGGTTCCTCGATCGAGTGCACACCCTCGCGAGCCGCGAGTTGTCCGCGGAGCCCGTCGACGCCGAGACCGCGAAGCTGGTCCACCGGACGGTCAAGAAGGTGGGGGAGGACATCGAGCAGCTGCGGTTCAACACGGCCGTCAGCGCCATGATGATCCTGACGAATCACCTGAACGGGCTCACTCCAATTCCTCGAAATGCATTGGAAAAACTGACCTTGTGTCTGGCGCCATTCGCCCCGCATCTGGCCGAGGAGCTGTGGGAGGGCCTGGGTCACTCCGCCAGCATCATCGACGCGCCGTGGCCGGAGTTCGATCCCGCCCTGTGCGTCGACGACGAGGTCGAGATGGCCGTGCAGATCAACGGGAAAGTCCGCGGCCGCGCGCTGATCGCCCGCGACGCGGACGAGGCAACGGCGCGGTCGGCAGCGCTCCAGGACGAAAACGTGCAACGCCACCTGGAAGGGCGGGCGATCCGCAAGGTCGTCTACGTGCCCGGGCGCATCCTCAACCTCATCGTGGGCTGAACGGGCGCCGCTGAACGGGCGTATTCTTATCTGAACACAAGCACTTGTGTTGAAAACTTGATGTTTCCCGTGAAACATGTCCGGGCGATGTGCGCGACTTTGCTGGGGCTTGCCCTGGCGAGCGGCGGGCTGTCTGCCTGTGGGTATCATCCGGTTCGGTCCTCGGGCGAGCCTGCCGGTCGCCTGAGGGTGGTGGCAGCGCCGGCCTTGGCGCCGGACGCGGAGGCACTGCATGCCGCGCTGGCGGGCGCTCGGGCCGAGCTCGGCCGGGAGGGTGTGCTGGCGGCTGGCGGCGGCACGCCGCGTCTGGTCCTGGAGCTCGTTCGGGTGGACGCCGAGGCTCAGGGGATCGTCGCCCGGGCGGGCCGCCCCGCTGCCCGGGGCCTGCGGGTGTCGGTCGTCGTGCGCGCGTGGGTCGAGGAGCGGCCCGGGGAGGGGCCTCAGCGGGTCACAGGCGACGTCGAGCGGGGGGTGACCCTGCCGGAGGGCGTGAGTGGGGCGGACGCGGCCTCGCGCCGCCTGAGCGCAACGCGGCAGGCTGGCGAGGCGGCGGGAAGGGCGGCTGCCCGCAGCGTGCTCGGCATTCCGACGGCGGGGCAGGACCAGTAGTCGTCGCCCGCACGTAGCGCGCTTCAGCCGCGCATCGCCTTCTTGAACCGCTTGGCGTCCGCGAACATGTCGACGTTCGTGAACACGTAGGTCGACTCTTGGTCGGGCTCCTGGCCGGCGATCTCTGCCAAGCGCTCGATTGCAGGATCTTCGTAGCGCGACTTGTGGCCCGCCGGGCCCGGCATTCGATAATACGCGGCTGAACGCTTGGACAGGCCCTGTGTCAGTGGGTCCCGGGCGGCGAAGGTTCGGGTCTCTTCCGCCAGCGCGTCGGCGTCGTCGGGGACCCAGGCGGGGCCAGCCTCGAACACGATCCGGTTGAATTGCTCGCGAACCGAGAGCAGAAAATCTTTGAGCGCAGCGCGGTTGCTGCGCGAGGCGGTGAAGTCAGCGGGAGCCAGGAACACGGCTGTGGCCGCGTCCAGCTCGGCTGCGACCTCGCCCAGCTGCTTCAGCGCGGTCTCGATGACCTTTCCCTCTCGAAAGCCCTCCTGGCCCACCTGCCGCGGGCCCAAGAGGGCGAACTCGAAGCCCTCGGGGGCCTCGCGCCGCCAGCGCCGCAGGGTTCCCGGGCCGGGCACGGCCAAGTGCGTCTCTTGCACCTCCACGAACAGGTACTCTTTGAAGTACCTGGTCGCTGGGACTGCGAATCCCGCACAGCCGACGGTCAGCATGGGCGGCTGAAGGTATCACAAGGACCCAGCCCGTCCACGCCCGTCGCATCTCTTGGCCAGCCTTCGAGTCGTCCTGCACGTCTGGCCCGAGGATCCGGGGGATCCCGCCAGACGAAATCACAAAACGACCGCGCCCGAGACGGTCCTGCCGTCCCGGGCGCACTGTCGCGCTGAAGTCTCAGCTCACTGCAGGCAGTCGGCCAGGCAGTTGGTGTCCATGCAGGCCACCAGATCGCTGGTCGCGCCCGACACCGTTCCACAGGCCGGGGTGGCGCACTTGCCGGCGCAAGTTCCCTTGGCGGTCGTCGGATCCGTGCCCTTGCCAACCTCTTCGACGAAGCACGTCTGGAAGCAGAAGATCTCGCCTTCGCCGGCCGTTGGGCCGCCTTCCCAGCACGGATTGCCGGGACTCGTTGCCTTGCAGTTCGACAGCTCCGTACAGCACTTGGTCTCGAGGCAGACCTCGCAAGCGTCCGTCGAGCTTGCCTTGCAGTCGCCCGGGGTACCCGGAGCGCCGCCCGTGGCCGGTTCGCACTCGTACCCGGCAGAGCCGCCGGAGCCGCCCGTTGCGCCCGCGCCCGCCGCGCCGCCCGTTGCGCCGCCGGAGCCGCCCGTTGCGCCGCCGGTAGCACCGGAGCCGCCGGAACCGCCCGAACCGCCCGAGCCGCCCGAGCCGCCGGTGTTGTCATCGCTAGAGCCGACCACACAGCCTGCCATCACGCAGAATGAAGTGACCAGACCGACCGTCGCCAGAGTACGCCAAGCCTTCTTAATCATCGAAATCTCCCTTTTTGCCCCAGTCCGAAGCCGCACAATCCAACACGAGCCGGGTGCCGCTTTTGGCGATCCCGAGCTTCGCACGTCCACAGTTGCCCGTCATCTGGCTCTTGCCAGAGGACCTGGCCTTTCACTTAGGTGAGCATACGAAAGCGAAACCCGCAAAATTCCCCGGTGTTAGTTCACTCACCGGGGCCTACATGCCCTGCTCGGCACGCCGGTTCGACGAGGGGCCCCCGTCGGTTATTCGTTCGGGCGGGCCGGCCGCCGCAGGAAGGCCGCCGCGATGCTGAGCGCGGTCACCAGCCACCACAGGCTGTCCCCGATGGCCTCGTAGACGGTGGTCGGCCTCAGCCAGGCGATCTCGGCGGCCAGCGCCTCTTGGCGGAACGTCCCCGAGGTCTTGAGCACCCGCCCGACCGGATCGACGAACGCACTGACGCCGCTGTTGGTCGAGCGCACCAGGAAACGGCGATGCTCCACGGCGCGGAGCTCCGACATCGCCAGGTGGATCCAGGGTTCGGTGGTGTCACCGAACCAGGCGTCGTTGGTGATGTTCACCAAGAGGTCCGTGTCACCTGCTTTGACGATCGAGCGCACGAACGAGGCGCTGATGTCCTCGTAACAGATGAACGTAGCAATGCCGTGCTCGCCGAGCGGCAGCGGCTTGAGCGTTTTGCCGGGGGTGAAGCGCCCGGAGTTGCGCGAGATCTCGTACAGCTTCGGAAACTCCTCGCCGAACGGCAGATACTCGCCGAACGCCAGCAAGAATTGTTTGTCGTAGCGGCCCACGACCTCGCCGGCGTTGTTGCTCAGCAGGGCCGAGTTGAAGAGCACGTACTCGCGCGCGTCGTCGACGTGGCGCACGAGCACCGCGCCGAAGATGGCGGCCGTGCCGAGGCCCTGGGCGAACTGGCGTTTGTAGAGGAGGGGAGCGATCTCTTCCTGCTGAGGCGCCATGACACTGGTCTCGCTCCAGACCACGAGATCGAGGGGCGCCTCGCGCTGGAGCTCACGGGTCAATGTCAGGTGGCGGCGTAGACCCTCGTTTTTGTCGCGCCTTTTGCCCATCAGGCTCATGTTGGCCTGCACGATGCCCACCCGCGCTTTGGGCGCCGCGGCGGTCGTCGCGTCCACCATCGGGATGCGCACTGCGCCGTAGAGCGCAGTCAGGAGCGGCACCGCGAACCACGCCGCAGCGAGCTTGGCGCGCGGAGCGCGGCGCTCGATGCGTGACAGCACGAGCTCCGCCAGTCCCAGGTTGGCGCACACGACAGCGAGCCCCACCGCGATCGGGCCGCCCAGCTCGCCGACCTGGATCATGATCGGCAGCCGGTGAACCGTCGCGCCGAACGCCCAGGGGAAGAGCAGCGGGAACACCAGCTCGCTGGCGACGAAGGCGCCGGCGAACGCGAGTCCGGGCGGCCAGTCGCGAGCCTCCGCGCGGGCGTACAGCCAGCCGCTCATCGCCAGGCGTCCCGCCTGGTACGCGCACAAGATGGCCATGAAGACGAGGCACAGCGCGGTGGGGAAACCGCTGAACGTCCTCAGCATCTCGAGCAGCCAGTAGAAGCCGCACATCGTCATCGTGAAGCCGGAGGTCCACGCGATGCCGGCGGCGGCGCGCGGTCGCTGACCCCGGAGGGCGATGACCAGGGGCACGAGACAGATGAAGGCCAGCGGCCAGACCTCGATCCCGGGAAACGCCAGGAAGTAGAGCAGGCCCGAAACAAAAGCGAGAGCGTGAGCGGTCCGCTTGCGGAGCGGGAAAATCCCGGGTTTTTTGCCGGATTCTGCGGGAGGCGGGGTCTCCGGAGGAGCCGGCGTGCTGTCGGTCGCGGCGTCTTTCTCGGGCGCGTCCTCGTCGTCCGACGTGTCGTCGTCTTGCTGATCGGGTTCAGCAACTTCTGTCGTGGCGTCGACGCCTTCCTCCGCGTCGCCGTCGGCGGCGGGCTCCCTGGGCGGTTCGCTCTCGGGGCCCGCTTCGGGGTCGGCGTCGTCGGGCGTCTCGTCGCGCGGGTCCGTCATTCGGTGCGCTTGATGATGTGGAAGCCAAACTCGGTCTCGACCACCGCCGACATCTCTCCCACCTTCAGCGCGAAGGCGGCCTCGGCGAAGTTCTTCGTCATCGTGAAGCGATCGAACGTGCCGAGATCACCGCCGCGCCCCTTTGCGCTCGGGTCGTCTGAGAGCTCGTTCGCGACGGCGTCGAACTTCGCGCCGCCCCGCAAGCGACCGAGCAGCTGGTCCGCGAGCTTCTTTGCCTCGTCCTTGCTGCGCGTCGCGCGAGTTCGTTGCGCGCCCGCGTAGCCAATCAGCACGTGAGAGGCGCGGATCTTGGTGAGCGCGGCCATCGGATCGGGCTGGGCCGGCGGGCGTGGCGGCACCGGGCTCGGAGGCTGCACCGGCACGGGGTTGGCAGCCGCGGTGGTTTCTTCGGAGCCGCCCCCGGAAGTGGGCGCCGTGAGGTCGGCGCAAGCGGACGCCGCGAGCGCCAGGATCACCAGAGTTGTGCGGGTCATCGGCACGTTGCTAGAGCCAACCGCCCCGCTTTTCAAGCCTCGCCTTGGGGGCGCGGCTTGCCGTGACGTCGTGGGCCGGCAAAGATGGGTCGACGCCTTGACCAAGGTCCTGCACATCGAAGACGACCCGGCCAACCGGCTCTTGGTCAAGAAACTCCTGACCGTCGCGGGTTTCGAGGTCGTGGAGGCCGAGGATGGGCTCGAAGGCATCCGGAAAGCGAGCGCGGAGCGCCCGGACCTGGTGCTCGTCGACATCGCCATGCCCGGACTCGATGGCTACGAGGTGACGCTCCGCCTGCGCTCGCAGCCCGAGCTGTACGGCGTGCCGATCGTGGCCATCACCGCCGAGGGCAGCCGGGAGACCAGCTTGGCGGTGGGCTGCGATGGGTTCCTGCAGAAGCCCATCGACGCCCGATCGTTCGCGGCCACCCTGCGCGGGTATCTGGAGGGGAGACGCGAACAGGTCTCGCCGGACCTGACCGGCAAACAGCTGCGGCTGCAGAGCCAGAAGATCGCCGCGCACCTGGAGGAGAAGATCGCTGAGCTCGAGCGCGCGAACGCCCGGCTCCGGGAGCTCGACCACGCGCGCAAGGAGTTCTATCGCAACATCTCGCACGAGCTGGCGACGCCGATGACGCCCATCGTCGGCTACGTGAAGCTGTTGCTCGATCAGGAGCTTGGCTCGCTCGAGCCGGCGCAGCACAAGGCGCTCAAATCCATGAACGAGTGTGTCGAGCGACTGCGCGGGTTGATCGACAACCTGCTCGACGTGACTGCGCTCGAGACCGGCAAGCTCAAGCTGGCGACGCGCCCGCTCGATTTTTCGCAGATTGTTCGGGATGCCCTCGCGCGCAGGCAAGGCAGCTTCGAGCGGGCGCTGCTGACGCTCACGGCAGAGCTCCCGAGCGCACCCCTGCACGGTCAGGGCGACGCGGAGCGGATCGGCCAGGCCATCGACCACTTGCTGGACAACGCGGCGAAGTTCACGCCCTCTGGCGGCAGCGTCGGAGTGCGGGCGCGGCGCCTGGCCTCGGGCCACTTCGAGCTCGTGGTTGCCGACACCGGGCCGGGGGTGCCGCCGGACACGGTCGAGCGGTTGTTCGAGCCCTTTTATCAGGTCGACGGCTCGCCGACGCGGGCGCACGGCGGCACGGGGATCGGCCTCGCCATCGTGAAGGGCATTGCCCGCGGACACGCCGGCGACGTGCGCGTCGTATCACCTGCAGACGAGCGCATCGACGGAGTGCGCCTGGGAGGGGCTGCGTTTTATCTCATCGTGCCGGAGCGGGCGCCCGGCGGCGTTCGCCCATGAGCGGCAAGCCGCGGCTCATCTACCTGGATTGGAACGCAACGACGCCTCCTCATGCCGACGTGGTCGAGGCCATGCGACGCCAGGCCGAAACGGACTGGGGAAACCCCGAGAGTGTGCACACCCTCGGCCGCCGCGCCCGAGCAGTGATCGAAGAGCTACGCGAAGCAATCGCTGACCACGCGGGCTCGGACCCGCGGGACGTGCTGCTCGTATCCGGAGGCACCGAGGCGAACAACCTGGCGCTCGCCGGCGTCAGCGCGCTCGTGACGAGTCGGCTCGAGCACCCATCGGTGATTCGCGTGGCGGAGGCGCTGGCCGAGCGCGGAGTGCCCGTGCGGTTCTTGCCCCTCGACGGGCGAGGGGTCGTCGAGCCCGAGAGCGTGGCGGACGCGCTCGGCGAGCTGCCGGTGGGAGCGACGGTGGCGGTCATGGCGGTCAACCACGAGACGGGGGCGATCCAGCCCATTGCGGAGATCGCGGAGCTGGTGCGACGAGCGGGCGGGCGGTTGCACGTGGATGCCGTGCAGGCCGTGGGCAAGCTGGCGCCGACCCTCTACCGGGTCGCCGACAGCCTGGCGCTGGCGGCGCACAAGTTCCGCGGGCCAAAGGGGATCGGGGCGCTGGTCTTCCGGGGCTCGCCGAGCTTGCTTCGGCCGCTGCTCCGCGGGGGAGCGCAGCAGCGGGGCCTGCGACCCGGGACGCAAGATCCGGTCGCCGCCGCGGGCTTCCTGACTGCCCTGCGGCTCTCGGCCGACGGGCCGTCGAGGTACGCCCGTTTGGCGGCCGAACGGGATCGGCTCGAGGCCGCGCTCGCCCCCTGGGCGGAGCCCAACGTCAGCTCCGGGCGTGCGCCGCACGTATCGAACCTCTGGGTGCCTGGGCTGCGCGGGGACGAGCTCGTTGCCGCGCTGGACCTTCAGGGCGTCTGCGTCTCGAGCGGCAGCGCGTGCTCCGCGGGGTCGAGCGAGGCGTCCCCCGTGCTCAGCGCGATGTACGACGAGACGAGAGCGCGGGAGTCCGTTCGCGTGAGCCTGGGCGACGCCACCCCATCCGAGGCCGTCGAAGCGGCGATTTCCGTTATGCGTCGCGTACTTTCGGTTCGAGTCCGACGCGCATGAGAAATCACTCGAAGTCGGGTGGGAGTTTTGCACCGGACGGTTGATCGACGGATCGCAAGTCCCCGCAATCGATCGAGTTTTCCCCAGGGTCTCGGGGGACCTGGGCCATTCCATTGAATGGAACGCAGGTGGCCGCACGCGTGACGGGTGTTCAGCGCCCAGCTCCGTTCTCGACGGCGCGTCAGAGATGATGGGCTAGGTCACTGAGATCGCTGGCGAACTGCTTCGTACAGCGCGATGCCCGAGGCCACTGACGCGTTGAGCGAGTCCAGTCGGCTCATCGGCAGGAGCTGCGCGAACGACGTGCACGCCTTGCGGACGCCGCGCCCCATTCCTTCGCCTTCGCTGCCGATGACGAGCAGCGTGGGGGCTTGCAAATCGATCTGCCGGAGAGCGCGGTCGGCTCGAGCTTCGAGTCCGATGACCTGCACTCCGGCAGCGGCGGCGTCTGCGAGCGCGCCGACGAGAGACTTCACCCGACACAGGCGGGCGTGCTCCACCGCGCCGGCCGAGGCGCGGAAGGTCGCGGTCGTCAGCGGCGCCGAGGCGTGCTCGCCCCAGACCACCGCGGCACCGGCGATGCCGACGGCGCTGCGGATCACCGCACCGAAGTTCTGGGGGTCCTGGATGCCGTCGAGCGCCACGGCGAGCAGGCCGGGATCGGCCCACAGGCTGGCCGGGTCACACAGCTCGAGCGGTGGCGCCCAGGCCAGTACTCCCTGGTGCTGTGCCCCTTCGCTCAGCCGGTCGAGCTCCCCCCGGGGTACCCGCTGGATGGATCTTACCCCCTGATCCGTCGCGAAACGGGCCACCGCGTCCAGGCGCGGGAGATCGCGGGCATCGACCAGGACGCGGCCCAAGCGCGAGCCATGGACGCGGATCGCCTCGCGAACGGGCTGCAGGCCTGCAACCAGCCTGCCCTGGGGCTCAGTCGACACGCGCAGCCTGTGCGATCTCGTCGCAGATTGCCCGGGCGGCGCTCGGCGGATCCTCGGCGTCGCGGATGGGGCGTCCCACCACGAGCAAGCTCGAGCCGGCGCGGATTGCGGCGGCGGGAGTACCGGTTCGTTTCTGATCGTCGCTGGCCCCCGCGGCGGGACGGATGCCGGGCGTCACCAGCACGGCCGCCGCTCCCATCAGCGCGCGCAGCCGCGCGACCTCGTGCACGGAGCAGACCAAGCCGTGCACTCCGACGCTCTTCGCGAGCTCCGCGAGGCGCGCGGCGTGGACACTGGTCGTGCTTTCGACGCCGACGTCCAAGAGGTCGCGATCGTCGAGGGAGGTGAGCACCGTGACCGCGAGCAGGGTGAGTCCCGTGCCTTCGGCGCGACGCGCGGCCTGTTCGAGCATGCGCCTTCCGCCGCCTGCATGCAGCGTGAGGTAACGCACGCCGTGAGCCGCGGCGGAGGCCACCGCGCGCTCGACCGTCTCGGGGATGTCGTGCAACTTCAGGTCGAGGAACACGTCGCAGCCGAGCTCGCGTCCGAGGTGGATGGCGGGTGGGCCTTCGCGCACGAATAATTCGAGGCCGATCTTGAGCACACCGACGGCGTCGCGCACACGCTCCGCGCCGGCGCGGGCCTCCGCTAAATTCGGATAGTCGAGCGCGAAAGCCAGTCGACTCCGCGCGCCGGGGTCGGCGTGGGCGCCGAGCTTTTCAGCGGTCACGCGCCTCGCTCACAGACACGAGCACAAAGGATCGCCGGGCGGACAGTTGCACGGCTTTCCGCCGCCGGAGGCCGGCTTGTCGCCACCGCCGCCGCGCCCGCCCAGCTTCTTTCGCGCGTCATCGGACTCTTTCTTGGCGCTGGCGAGCTGCGCTTCGATCTTGGCGCGCTCCGCCTCGTCTTTGGCGCTGTCCATCTGCCGCTTGAGCTCGGCGACCTTCTTTTCTTTCTCGTCCGACTCGCGTTTCAGCTGGTCGAGCTCCGTCTGTGCCGCTCGGGCTTGCGCCTCGAGGGCCGCCTTTTCACGGGCTCGTTCATCCGCCGACCGCTTCCACAGGACACCGCCGAGCACGGCGGCCAGGAGGAACACGCCGGACACGACGCCGACGATGACCTGCAGCCGCTTCTTGCCCTTGTCTTGAGTGAGCGCCGCGAGCTGTTGTTCGTGGGCTTGCTGCGCGCCCATCGCTTCCATGCGCGCGCGATGCTCCGCCTCGGTGCGGGCCTTCTCGAGCTCACCCTGATGGATCGCGGCGACGCGCGCCTCTTCCTCGCGACGCCGCTGCTCTTCCATGCGCCGGGCGTCTTCCTCGGAGCGCATGCGCGCTTCTTCGGCGTCTCGCGCGGAGCGTTCGGCCATCGCACGGGCTTCCGCTTCGGCGCGGGCGCGGGCGTCCTTGTCGGCCTCCTCCGCCTTGATGCGGTCCTCCTCCAGGCTCATGAGCTCCTTGAGGGAGAAGAGAACCGAGCTTTCCTTCTGTTCTGCCATCGGTGGACTTCCTGTATCAGCGAGCGGGCGAGTTTGCGAGCAGCGAATCCCGCGCTCATGGGCGGGCTTGGCGAGGCCGTCAACAGGCGCTAACGGGTGGCAATCTTAATCCATCTGGCCCGCCCCACCCAAGGGACGCGCTTCCCGGTTCCGACACCCGGCCCCGGCGCCGCTTGGGTGGGCCCGCGATTAGCGCAATTCCGCGGCGATTCGTCGGGTCGGGGGTTCTCGGTTAGGATGGCCGGCGGTGGCGACGGAAGTTCGGGCCCAAATCACGGGGACGGTCTGGAAGGTGGTCGTCACCCTGGGCGACGCGGTCGCCGAAGAGCAGACCCTCGCCATCCTCGAGTCGATGAAGATGGAGATCCCAGTGGAGGCGCCGATCGAGGGCCGCGTTCTGGCCATTCACGTGGCGGAGGGCGATTTGGTCGAAGAAGGTGCCCTGCTGGTCACGCTGGAATGACATTGACCGGGCCCGGGGTATGATGAACCCCAGCATGCGACGGCAAACGGCCTGGCGGGCCCTGGGTACGGTGGTCTTTCTTGGAGCATTCTGGCTGCCGGCCTCCTGCGGTGGGCCCCAGGCAGAGGGCGATCTCGGCGCAGACTGTTACCGTGCCGACGATTGCCTGGAGGGGCTGGTCTGCATCCAAGGCACGTGCTCCAACGATCTGAGCGGGATCGTGAATACCGTCGACGGGCCGGCGGGTGATGCGCCACTGCCCGAGGCTGGGACCGGGGGCGCAGCCGGCGCAGCCGGCGCCGGTGGAGCACCAACAGGCGGCGGCGGCGCGCCGACCGGTGGCGGTGGAGCCCCGACCGGTGGCGGTGGAGCCCCGACGGGCGGCGGTGGTGCGCCGACGGGCGGCGGTGGTGCGCCGACGGGCGGCGGTGGTGCGCCGACGGGCGGCGGTGGCGTCACCGGTGGCGGCGGCGCGCCGACGGGCGGTGGGGGTGCGCCGACGGGTGGTGGCGGTGCGACCGGTGGCGGTGGCGCGCCAACCGGCGGCGGCGGTACGACCGGTGGCGGTGGCGCGCCAACCGGCGGCGGCGGCACGACCAGCGGTGGCGGCGCACCCGCGGACTCCGGGTCGGACTAGAACACCGATCAGCTTGCGCGGCTCGTGTTCTAGGACCTTTACGTTGGGGCTGCGCCCCAAACCCCCGGCCTTCGGCCGTGCGCGCTCCGCGCGCGAGCGCCGAACACCTTGCAAGTCCCGGAAAACAAACGACGTTCAACCGGTTCGGCGCTCTAGCAAGACCCCGGAGCGGACCCAGCCCATTCGAGCGCGGCGCTCAACGAGAGCGGTCGGGTGCGGTCCACGTCTCGGGCGTTTCGTTCACGCCGCGGTGACCCTCGAGCCGGCGCGAGCTCACTCGCGCCAGAAGAACTTCCACGGGTTGTGCTTCAGGTCGCGCAGCATCTCTTGCAGATCGTCGTAGAGCGCCTCGTCCATGACCAGCGCCCCGACGGTGCCCTTGCCACGCTTGACGTGCGCGACCATGGCTTGAGCATCGGCGGCGGCGAGCTTCGCGCGGCCCGTGGTGTCGCTGACGTCCTGGGTGATCTTTTCGTACTTCTTGAGCTGCGGATCCGAGGTCAGCGTTCCCGTCAGCTTCTTGGTGTCCGCGAGCACCGCACGCCCGTCGGCGAGCATGGGCCCCACCTGCTTGTCGAGCGTGCTGGTCGTACGCTCGACGTTGCTCATGATCCGCTGGATTTGCGGGTTGTCGATGTAGCGGTCCCGGGCGGCTCGCACGGTCTCGTTGCTCTCGACCGTGAGCGTCTCGACGTTGGTGACGATGTTGTCCAGCTTCTTCTGGTTGCCTGCCATGAAGTCGCCGGTTCCCTTCAACGTGGCGTGCAGCCCGTCGAAAGTCTCGCCGATCTTCTTCTCGTTGTTGGTGATGCCTTGGTACGCGCGGTGCAAAAGTTCGTAGCTCTCGGACAAGAGCAGATCGAGGCGCGGCGGACTGATGCCGGGGACCACGGCCTCGGCGGCCAAGACCGGGCGATCTTGGGAGCCGGGCTCCACGGCCAGGAACTGCTCACCGAGCACACCCTGGGTCGTCACGTACCAGCGTGAGTTCTCGTAGATGGCTTTCTGATATCGCTTCTCGATGTGGGCGACGATGCGGATCGGCGCGACTGGCTGGTTCGTCTTCGGATCGACTTGCCCGCCGCGAAACTGCATCTCCTTCACCTTGCCGACCTTCACGCCGGCGATGCGCACCGGCGCGCCCCCCTGCAACCCGCCGGGGTTGTCGAAGTCGACGTACACCGTGTAGGTCGGCTCGAAGGAGAGCCCGCCCATCACCACGACGAAACCGCCGAGCAGGCCCAGGGCCAGCAGGATCAATACGCCGACTTTCACCTCGATCGATCGCTGGCTCATGCTGTCTCACGCCTCCATCGGCCCCTCGGCTCGACCATTGATGAATTGTTGGATGATGCCATCTTCGGAGCTCTTGAAGTCCTGGGGCACCCCGAGGAGCTTCACCTGACCTTTGTACAGCATCACGATACGGTCTGCGATCGTGAAGATGCTGGCCAGATCGTGCGAGACCACGATGCTGGTCACGCCGAGGGTGTCGCTTAGCTCGCGAATCAGTCGGTCGACTCGCCGGGCACTGACCGGGTCCAAGCTCGTCGTGGGTTCGTCGAACAGCACATAGCGGGGCTCCAGGGTCAGGGCCCGAGCGATGGCCACGCGTTTCCGCATGCCGTCCCCGAGCTCTGCGGGGTAACGCTCCCCGAACTCGGCCATGTGGACCTGGGTCAAGAGCCGGCGCGCCTCCGCCAGCGCTTCCTTGGGGCGCAGCCCTCGGTGTTTGCGCAGCGGCAGCGCGACGTTCTCGGCGCAGTTCATCGAGTCGAACAGGGTAGAGTGCTGAAACACCATCGCGCACTTCATCCGCACGCCGTACATCTTGCGTTCGTCGAAGCGGCTGACCTCCTCACCGTCCAGCCAGATCTCGCCGTCGTCCGGGTAGAGCAGGCCGATCAGGTGTTTGATCAACACACTCTTGCCGACGCCCGACGCGCCGATGATGAAGAACACCTCGCCGTCCTGGACGTCGAAGCTCACCCCGCGGAGCACGTCCTTGGGGCCGAACGACTTCTTGACGTTGCGGAACGAGATCATGCGGCGGTCATCCGAAGATCAAGTAGCCGGCGCCACTGATGAAGAAGTTCAGGATGATGACCGCCAGCGAAGAGTTCACCACGGCGCGGGTGGTCGCCCAGCCGACGCCCTCGGAGCCGCCGAAGGTCGACAGTCCGCAGTAGCCGCTGACCACCGGGATGGCGGTGCCGTAGGCGAAGCACTTGGTGAGGCCGATGATCAGGTCGCCCTTGTCCACCAGGCTCATGTTGATGAACGTGCGCGGGTTGATGTCGAAGAACGCATACCCGGTCCACATGCCGGTGGAGAACGCCACGGCGGCGGCGAGGACCACCAGCATGGTCGTCATGACGATGCTGGCCTTGAAGCGCGGTACGATCAGGTAGTCGATGGGATCGGCGGCGCACATGCGCAGGGCGTCGACCTGTTCGGTCACCACCATCGAGCCGATTTCGGCGGCGATTCCTGCCCCGACACGGGTGGCGAGCATCAGCGCGGAGAGCG
This sequence comes from Myxococcales bacterium, assembly GCA_016706225.1. NCBI lineage: Bacteria > Pseudomonadati > Myxococcota > Myxococcia > Myxococcales > Myxococcales bacterium. Next base: position 277,685 of record JADJKB010000010.1, on the reverse strand, counting down.
TCGCGGCCAGATCGCGAACCAACAGCTCGAGGAACGTCGCGCCGAGCAGGGACAGGTCGGGGACGACGCGTTTTGCCTGCAGGCCGGCCTGGAAAACCAGGATCATGCCGATGAAACCCATGACGACGCACAGAAAGACCAGGCTCTTGTTGCCGATCTCGTACATCTGGCGCGCCACCGCGCCGGGTTGGCGCACCCCGCGCGCCGAGTAGTACAGCGTCTTGACGAACACCGAGTAGAGCGCCTGGCCGGCGGCCAAGAGATCGAGCACGGAGCCGCCGACCCACGCGAGTCCCGTGCGCTCGCGCGTGACGGCGTCCTCGTCGATGTGTCCGACGCTGCTCTCTGCGGATGGTGCGGGGCTCTCCGTCATGTCAGCCGATCGCGAAGGACACGATGTAGTCGAGCACGAAGATGCCGGCCGCACTGACCACGACCGTCGCGTTGACCGCGCGTCCGACGCCGGGCGCGCCGCCGCTCGTTGCCATGCCGAACTGGCAGCTGGCGAGCGCGATCACGATGCCGAAAACGACACTCTTGATCAGCCCGTGGAACACGTCGCCCAGACCGAGCAGCCCGCTGGTCAGACCGTTGAGGAAGACCAGCGGATCGACGCCGAGGATGCCCTTGCCGGCATAAGCCGCGCCGAGCAGCGCGAGCACGTCGGCGAAAATAGTCGACAGGAATAGCGTGGTGACCACCCCGATGAAGCGCGGCACGATCAGGAATCCGATCGGATCGATGGCGAGCGCGCGCAGGGCGTCGATCTGTTCGGTCACCACCATGGTGCCGAGCTCGGCGGTGTTGTTCGCACCCACGCGGCCCGAGATCATCAGCGCGGTCAGGAGCGGGCCGATCTCTCGCAGCGTGCCGAACCCCGCACCCCAGCCGAGCAGTCCGTGGGCGCCGTAGCGCTGGACCAGCGGCGCGGCCTGGATCACCATGATGCCGCCGGTGAAGAGGGCCGTTACGACCACGATGGGCACGGATTTCACGCCCATCTTGTAGAGGTTCTTCAGGAGCTCGCTGCGGTCGAATTGAAATCGGACGAGGCGCGACACGATGCGTCCGAGCATCACACCCATGCCGCCCACGACTTCACTGGTCGCGAGGAAGAAGCCGCCGAGGGCGGCAAAGGGCGAAAGTGCGCGGGAGGTCGCCACGGGGGAGGCGGCCATCATAGCGGCCCTTCGGGGATTCCGTGCACGAACTGGTGCACGTACGGATCGTCACTTTCCTGGGCTTCTCGGGTGGTGCCGTCGAAGATCAAGCGCCCGCGGTACATCATGCCCACTCGGTCGGTCACCGTGAGCAGGCGGTCCAGGTCGCTCGAAACCATGATCACCGTGGCGCCGGCGGCCCGCTGTTCTGCTCGGAGCAGATCGAAGATCTTCTGGCTCGTGACCGGATCGAGTCCGGCAGCGGGTTCGTCGTAGAGCACGATGGGCGCCTTGGCGACCGTCGCCCGGGCCACACCCACGCGCTTCTTCTGGCCTCCGGACAGGCCCGAGGGCAGGCGGTCCTCGAAGCCGGGGAGGGACACCACGTCGAGCCGCTCGCGCACACGCTCGCCGACCTCGGTCTCGGGCAGGTCGAACAGGCGCCGGAGGGGGAAGGCGATGTTGTCGGCGACGGTCATGAAGTCGAACAGGGCGTTGTTCTGAAACAGCATCCCGATCTGCTTGCGGAACTCTTGCAGCTCGAGATCGCTCATCGCAAAGATGTCCCGCCCACTGATGCGGACGACGCCGGCTTCCGGGCGGATCAGCCCGACGATGATCTTGAGCAGCACACTCTTGCCGCTGGCGCCGGGGCCCACCAGGCCGTAGAGGCAACCCTCGGGCACACGCAGGTTCACGCCGCGCAGCACCGGGCGGTCGAAGGACTTGGTGATGCCTTCGAGCTCGATCACCGGGGATTGGTCGCGGTTGCGCGCAGCTCGTCGAGCGCCGCGTGCGCGCGTCGGACCTTGGCCCAGAGCGCGAGCAACACACCGAAGAGCAGAAGGTTGACCAAGGCGACGGCGGCGACGGAGAGCCGCAGGGGTGTCAGCGAGCTGCGGGTCACCGTGATGGGTCCGAGGCGGCTGAGCTCGCGATCGACGGGGCGGTCGCTGGCCGGAGCCGGAGTCATGACGACGCTGACCTTGTCGGTGGCCAGGCCGCTGACCGCGCCGGCCACCAGGCTCTGCACGTCGTGCGGCGTGATGGGTGAGGTCGCCCCGCGGTGGCGAATGAGCACGGACGCGGTCGCCGGCTCCTTCGCCTCACCGTCGAAGGCGGCCTTCGCGGGCACGGCCAGGTGGACCCGAGCCGAGAGCACGCCGTCGACCGCCCGCAGCGAGCGCTCGAGGTCGCCCGCCATGCCCGCGATCAGCTTGGCGTGCTCCGCGGTGCGGCTGGGTACGAGGCCGCCCTCGCCCAGGGCTTCGAGCACGCCCTTGGTCTCCGGTGGGGGCAGGCTCTCCTGCTTCAGGACCTGTGCCGCGCCGGAGGCGTCGTCGCGAGCGACCAGCACCCGGTAGCGGCCTTCACTCTGTGGGTCTGCCTCTTTGGCGGCGGCGATCCCGCCTTGTTCGAGCGCGACCACCACGCGGGTGGCGTCGCCCTCCTCGACGCCATTCACGATCGGGACCGAGCAACCCGCCGAGAAGAGCAGCAGACATGCGATCGCGAACCGTTTCATTTCGCTCCCCCGCTCGCTGGCTTGCGGCCTCGTCACGCGGGCGTTTTACCTCAGTGCCCACGCGTCGGCGACTGCTCATTTCCGGCTGCACCCGGCGTCGGCGTGGCGGCGGTCCGGCGCGCGGAAGCTGGGCTGAACACAGCCGATGGCAGCAAGGGCGAGTCTCAGAACGAGGTTCGTGTGACGTCGAGGTTCGGTCGCGACGGGAACGAGAGCCCGCGCACGCCGCCGGCGATGCACGAGGCGACACCCGGGTTCGAGGGTTTCACCGAGACCGACACACCCACGGCGCGGCCGTTCTGCACCGCCGCGCAGATGTTGATCTGCATGTCGTCGGGCGCGCCGCAGTGCGCGAAGTAGGTGCCCTTGTTCAAGATCGCTCCGTAGGCACCCGCGGTGAGATCCGCCTGGACCTTCGGCCCGCCGCCGATCGTGACCTCGTCGCCCTTGTAGGCGGCGATGGCGCCTTCGCAGGACATGCCGCCCGACAAGATCGGGATGCCGTTGGATACACCCACCACACCGCGGCTGCCGCCGCCCAGCTTGCGCGTCGCCGCGCCCTTCAGCCCACCGTCGACTTCGATGTTGGTCGCCGTGTCGCCATGAACGGCGATCTCGTCGCTCTTGGAACCCCGCCGCGCGACCAACCACACGGCCGCCGCAGCGACCAGCGCGCCGATGACGGCGACGCCGATCAGCGCCTTGCTGGTGGTGCTCTTGCGCTCGGCGACCACCGTCTTTTCGAGGGCGACCTTCTCGGCCTTGATGTCGCGATGCAGGCGCGCGTGTTCGGCGAACGGCGCGAACTCCTCCCAGTCGCGGATGGCGCGCTCGTCTTTGCTGAACGCGTCGCGGAGCACGTCGACTTCGACGAAGGTGTGGCTGGCGATCTGTTGCAGCAACTCCACCGAGCTGAACGGACCGTGGTCCATGCCCTCTTTGATCACCACGTAGCGCGGGCGTTTGTCCCGCTCGAGGCGGGCCTTCAGCTGGGCCAGCTCACTCGTCGAGTCACTCATGCGCGGCGCGCTGCCAGGGGCCTGCGCCACGGCCAGATCGAGCGGGCTCGACGGGGCCTCGTTGTAAATTTGGCTGGGCGCCGGCGGCAACATCGACAGCGACACGTCGACGTCGAAGCCTCGGTCGTCGTGGTCGAGGTGAGACTCGTCGGCCGCGGGCGGCGCGATACTGCCGGCCGGTGCCAGGTTGTGCAGCGCCTGGGCGAGCGCGTTGAGATCGTCGGGGCGGTGGGCCGGATCGGCCACCAGTGACTTCGCCAGGATGACCTCGAGGGCCCGCGGCAAGGTAGGCACGACCTCCGTCGGTCGACGCATGCCCGGTCCCACCGTCAGTCCGGTGAGCAGCTCGTAGGTGATCGCACCGATGGCGTAGACACTCGCGCGGGCGTTGCCGGGTTTGCCCTCGCGCTCCTCGGGTGCCATGCAGATCTTGTCGCGAGGCAACGTGGGCGGTCGCACCGCCAACTCGGGAGAGATGCTGACGCCGGCGTCGCCGAGGATGATGCTCGATGGGTGGACGTAGAGGTTCTCGCCCGCCGCGTGGCGTGCGCCCATCTCGACAGCCAAGGGCACCACGATGCCGACCGTGTCCTTGAGCGTGTGAAGAGCTCCGCGTGCGCGGGCCTCCTCCATTCGCGCTCGGAGGGTTCCGGGGTTGATGCTCGAGCCGACGGGGAGCGGGGTCCCAAGGCGTTGCGCGCTGGTGGTCATTTCGGAAACGGGCCGGAGTCTACACCGCTCTTTGGACCGGCGGCAGCCCGACTCGACAAAGGCCGCGCCTCACCGCGACGACGACGCGAATGATCGTCGGATTTTGCCGGTGAAACGCGGGTTCTGGGCGCAACCGGCGGAGTGTCACAGGGAGGTCTCGTCCTCGCGCCGCGGGCCGCGCCAGGTCTCGCGCCGCTTGTCGTACCGACCCCGGACGAAATTGCCCAGCACCGGCGCGATATTACGCGGAACATCCTCGTCCCACTCGCCGCCATTGACGTAGTCCGTTGGACGGTTGGCCGCTCCGAGCAGGGCGAACCCCGGCACCTTGCCCACCGGGATCCCGAGGAAGCTGAGGTCCTGGCTGAAGTCTCGCGTGTTGACGCGGACCAAACGGATCTGCTCGAGCGCCGTCTGCATTTTTGCGTCAGCGAGCGAGGCCGCCACGCCGTTGCAGGGTTGGCAATCGTCGAGCACCACCCACAGCAGGACCTTCTTGCCGTCGACCGCCGCCGCCTTGCGTTGTGTTTCGAGCTCGCGGGACAAAGACGGGACATCCGCATCGAGGTCGACCAGATCGACCTTGCCGACCCGTGTGATGATCACCCCGCCCTGGTGCGACGCAGAGGTCTTCGGTCCGGGGGCAGTGGGCGGCGCGGTCGGTGAAGTGGGTAGCAGCGTGGGCGCAGGTGCCGGGGCTACGACGGGGGCGACGGGCGTCACCGATGACGAGGGCGCGCCGGCCCAGGCCAGGATCGCGGCGAGTCCGGCAATCGACGCGATCAGGTTCAGAGCGCCCAAGATCGCGCCGCTGATGGCCAGTCCAGTGCCGGTTCGGGCGCCTTCGGAGCGGGAGATCTCGCCCTTGGCGACGATGCCGAGGGTCAGGGCGAGCAGGCCGCCGACGGCCGGCACGCAGGTGAACCCGAGCACTCCGAGCACCAGGGCCCAGATCGCTAGCCCGCTGGTCTGCGCAGGACCGGCCGCCGCGGCGTCGAGCGTGTCGGGCCGGCGGCCAGGCAGGTAGGGGTCGGGGATGGGCGCGCCGTCGGTCACGAGGTCAGCGCAGTATAACCGCTTCGGCCGGGAGGCGCCTGGCACTGTGGGAGCTTGCGGTGCGCGGCTCAGAAGCCGACGCCGACGGTTGCCAGCGCCAGCACGTAGGCCTTGCTGTTCGGTGCGTCGCTGCCACGAATCGCGGGCACGGCGGCGATCACGTCGATGGACGCGCGAGCGTCGGTGTCGCGAATGGGCAACGCATACTGCAGCGTGCCCCGCAGGGTGCCCACGCCAATGGTGTGAGTCGCGGTCCCCCCTGCGGGAGCGGCCAGCTGAATGCGGGCCGCGGCGGCCCCGGCACCGAGGATCGGGTGCAGGGGGCCGGTGTGGTTGAAGTCGAGCCAGAGCTCCCCGCCATACTGGGACAGGCCGCGTTCACCTCCGACGCGAACCCAAGCGCCGCTCAGGCGGATCCCGGCGGCCTTTTCGCCCACGTCGACCGCTGCGTACAGGCCGCCATCGGGGCTGTTCTCGGAGATCCTGAGCACGGGCCCGGTGTGGATCCTCACCGTCGAGCTCGGCCGGTAGTACGAGTCCTCGTACGGGCGGTCGTAGGGGCGGTCGTACGGCCGATCGTACGGGTGATCGTAGCCGTCATAGGGCCTCGAGCCCGCGACCACCGGACCCGGCTGGTCCGGTGGTTGGGCGAAGGGTTCCCCCGCGGCCAGGCCGGGGGCGGTGAAAAGGAGCGCAAGCGCGGCGGTTACCAGGTGCCTCATCGGGTCCTCCAAGCGGGTTCGCCGAAAGGAACGCGGGAACGGGCCCGTCGCTTACGCTATGGTTCGGTCGGAATGCGAGTTGCGCTGACGGTGCTCTGGCTCGGCGTCGTGTCGGCGGGTGTGATTTCCGCCGGCGCGGCCCAGGCGCAGGCGCCCGAGCACGGCGCCGCGGCCGCGAAGAAACACTTCGTGAACGCCAAGAAGTCCTACAAAGCGGGGGCGTATCGCGAGGCGATCTCGGAGTTGAACCAGGCCATCGCGCTCGATCCCAACGGCAAGGACCTCTTTTACAACCTGGGCCTCGTCCACGAGAAGCTGGGAGAGGTCGACGAGGCCATCGTGGCCTTCAAGCGATACTCGGAGCTGGAGACGGACACCGACGAGCTCGAGAAGGCGATCCAGACCGTGCGCCGGCTCGAGGGTGCCCGGGACGAGCTGGCGAAGAAACGGGATGAGGAGGCGCGCGCCCTCGAGGCGAACGAGGACAAGCCGCCGCCCCTGGCCGCCGCTCCCCGAGCAGACACCCAAACACCCGCGGACAAACCCAAGAAGGGGCGGCTCGACGCTTGGGTGTACACGACGGGTGGGGTTGCGATCGCCGCGCTCGGTGTCGGCATCTACTACGGCGTGCAGGCGCTCTCGACTCGTCAGAGCACCGAGGACGCGACAGGTAAGAACCTCAGCGTGTACGGGCTACAAGATCGCGCGAAGACTGCGCACGACCAGGCATTGGTGGCCGACATCGCGTTCACGGTCAGCGCGGCATCGGCTGGAGCCGCGGCGCTCTTTTACTTCACGCGGGACGCCAAACCCCGGGCAACCAGCGTCGGTGCGGTGGTCACACCCGGCTCTGGGTTCGTTGCGCTCGAGGGAGCGTTTTGATGCGAGCGCGGCTGACGGCGCTCGCGCTTGCCACGCTATCGGTCGGGCTCGCGCTCAGCTGCTCGGCCATGATCGAGGCGGAGCTCACACGTGTGAATTGTTCTTGGGAGGGCGCGATTGGTCCTCCCGCCTGCCCCGGGGGGCAAATGTGCCGGTCCGGGGTCTGCGCGCCGTGCGCGTCCACGGACATCTGCGGTGACGGTCAGGACAACGACTGTGACGGGCTGGTCGACGACGGCTGCGACGATGCGGGAGTGGGTGGCGATGGCGCGACCGGCGGTTCGGGTGGCAGCGCGGCCAGCGGTGGGACTTCCGGCGGGGCGGGCGGGGTTGCGGGTAGTGTCGCGACGGGTGGTGGTGGCGGGCTGTCCGGCACTGGTGGTGTGGCAGGCGCCGCGGGGAGCGGTGGCGGCGGAACCGGTGGCGCCGGCGGAACCGGGGGTAGCGGCGGGAGCGTTGCCGGTGAGCTCGGCTCGCCGTGCGCGGCAACGAGCAACTGCAACACCGGGCTCTTTTGTGAAAATCCGGCGGTGTTCGGCGCAGCGACCGGCCCCACGGTTTGTATGAGTGGCTGTTGCAAGAGCGAAGACTGCGGCAACGAAGCGAACGTTTGTTTTCCGGCGGTCGGCGGCGGCAGTGCCTGTGTGCCGGCGGCGTCCGTCGGGCGCGGGCCGCTCGGAACCAAGGCAGCTGGCGCGGCCTGCGGAGCCAACTCGGAGTGTCGCTCCGGCCTGTGCGACGCCAAGCAGTGCTTCGACACTTGCTGCGGCGATTCCGGCTGTTCGGGCTCGCAGTACTGCGTGCGGCGAACGCTGCCGGGCACCAGTCGGCTGGTGATGGCGTGTGGCACGAACATCGGCAACGGCGGCTTCCTCGCCTTCTGCAGCTCCGGGTCGTCCGCCTGTCAAAGTGGACTCTGTCTCAACACGATCCCCGCCGTGTGCTCGAAGACCTGTTGCACATCCAAAGACTGCGCGGGGTCCGTGAGCTTGGCGTGTGTTCAGAACAGCGGCATCCGATTTTGCGGAAACTACTCGGGGGGGACCAAGCTCCTCGGCGCGACCTGCACCGACAGCACGGAATGCAAGTCGGGACACTGTCTGGGGCCGACCGGAGGCCCTTATTATTGCTCCGATACCTGCTGCAGCGACTTCGACTGCGGGGCCGGCTTCGGCTGCCGCCCCGCGACGCTCGGCAGCACGAACTACTTGCTCTGCCTCAAGTTGTAGGTCAATGAGTCAGGCCTGACGCCGGGTGATGGCCGAGGACGACTACGACGACGAAGCGCCGACTTTGCCCCCCTTGGATCCGAGGTCGGGACCGGTTTGTCCGCGCTGTTACGCCAAGCTCAGCCTCGGCGACGCCCTCGAACCGGGAGAGCTGCCGCGCTGTCCCAAACACGGGCTGCCTTACGTTGACGCACGCGAGGTCGTCGAGAGCGGCGGCGACGCGCTGCTCGGTAGCTCGGTAGCGGGGCGCTTCACGATTCTGGCTCGCGTGGGCGCCGGCTCGATGGGGGCCGTGTACCGCGCACGCCAGGACGCGGTCGGGCGTGACGTCGCCCTGAAGATCGTACACGGCGAACGGGCCTACGACGCCGAGACGAAAGTGCGCTTCGAACGCGAGGCCCGCGCGACGAGCGCGCTCGTCAGCCCGCACACCGTGACCGTGTTCGATTTTGGTGAGGCCGCGGACGGCTCCTGGTTTCTGGCAATGGAACTGCTCGAGGGGGCCACCCTTGGCGAGCAACTGCGGCGTGTGCCGCGCTTCAGCGCAGCGGACGCGGTGCGCATTGCACGCCAGGCCGCCGTGTCCTTGAGCGAGGCGCACGCCAAGGGCATCGTCCACCGCGATCTCAAACCCGACAACCTCTTCCTGGCCAAGGTGCCCGTACAAGGCGGGGCCCTCGACGAGGTCGTGAAGGTGCTCGATTTCGGCATCGCGAAGCTGGTGCATGGCGACGAACGGCGCATGGATCAGCTGGAAACGCAGGCCGGAACGGTCTTCGGTACGCCGCGCTACATGTCGCCGGAGCAAGCTCAGGGTGCTCCGCTCGACGCGCGCACCGATCTGTATTCGCTTGGCGTCATCTTGTACCAAATGCTCGCCGGCCGTCCGCCGTTCGTGGACGACGACGCGGTGGTGGTCATGGCCTGCCACATCAAGGAGCCGCCGCCGGCGTTTGCCGAAGTGGCGCCGGAGGCGTACGTTCCCTTGGCGCTCGAGGCCGTCGTGCGCCGAGCCTTGCAAAAAAATCCCGACGCGCGCCACCAGTCGGCGGAAGCCTTCATCGTCGATCTCGACGTTGCGCTTGCGCAGAGCGGAGCGCAGGGGACAGGCTTGCACGCGACGAGCTGGGTCACACCGCCGGAGCGCAAGCTGGCGGGGTCCCGCACGCGCGTGCTGGTGGCTGGCCTCGCAGCGATGGCGGCGCTGGGCACCGGAGGTTTCCTGCTGGTCAAAAAGCTGGCCGCGCCGCCCGCGCTGCAAGCGGGTCCGCCGGAGCCGAATCAGGGCGGCCTGGCTCCGCCGGTTGGCTCGGAGCCGGCTGCCGCGCTCGCCCCGACCCCGATTGCCTCGGCCGAGCCGGAGGTCGACCCGCAGCCGGACGCCGGACGTCGCCCGCGGGCACGAAAGCTCCCTCGACTGCCGCCGCCCACGACTCCCGCTCTGCCTCCCGCGCCCGCCAAGCCCGAGGGCTACGGCCGCTTCGAGTGACGGCCCCGCGAAAGTAGCGGGCAAATGTCGATGTAAACCCGCGTTGCGGCTGCAAGATGCCGCGTGTTAGGGTGCCGCCGGCATGGACCCCCGCGAGATGAAGGCGCTGGTTCAGCGCCTGGTCCACAACCCGCACGATCAGGAGGCAGTCCGATATGCGCACCATGCGGGGCAGAGCGACCCTCGGTCGTATGCGATGCTTTTGGAGAAGGTCGGGACGGCGACCCAAGATCCAACCTTCGCGTGCCACTGGCTGACCGAAGCCGCACAGGTCTGGTCCGAGACGCTGGGCGACGCGCACCGCGCAGCGCGGGCGTTGATGATCGCCATCGACCGCGACCCGACCCAGCCCGCACCAGCCGACCGCCTCGCCACGCTCTACCGCGAGAAGGGCGATCAGAAGGCGCTGGCCGCGCTGCTCGAGCGGCGGGCCAAGGCTCTGGCCCCCACGGCGCAGCAAGATCCGGAGATGCGCGCGCACGTGGCCGGCATCCACGAAGAGCTCGGTCGGCTGTGGGCGGACCCGCCGCTCTCGCAGCCCAAGAAGGCCATCGAGAACTTTCGCCGCGCGCTCGACTACGACCCCCAGAGTCAGTACGCGATCTACTCGGTCCGCGAGGCCCTGAAGACCGCGCAGCAGTACGCCGACGCGATCCCGTACTTCTCGATGGAAATCGCGCTGACCGACGATCCCGAGCGCCAGGTCGCGCTGTATCGTGACGAGGCCGACGTGCGAAAGCTCGCCGGCGATCTCGGCGGCGCGACGGACGCGCTGCGCCACGCTCGCACCGTCGACGGCGGTCAAGATGCCGGGCTCAAGCAGCAGTTTGCGGCCCTGGTACTGGAGCGCAAACAGGGCGGCGATCAGCTGCACCCCAGCGAGGCAGGGGAGGCCGCACGGCTGTTCGTCGAGCTGGCCGAGGAATACTCCGGCGACCACGGCCTGTCGTACTCGAGCTGCGCGCTCGACCTCGATCCGACGGATGACCGCGCGGTCCAGCTCGCCATGTATTACGCCGGGCAGAGCGGTCGTGAGGCCTCGATTGCCACGAAGGTCGCGAGCTACCTCAAGGCGAACCCGCAGGGCGCCATGGTGGCCGATGCTCGCGCGCTGGTATCGCGCGCGATGCAGTCCGACGAGGGCGCCGACGACTCGATGCTCGATGCGCTCGCGCCCGCGGCCGACGCACCGAACCCAGAGCGAGTGCGCGGCCTGCTCGACGTTGCGGACGCCCTGACGCGCAAGAACAAAAAGACCGAGGCCGCCGGCAAATACTCCGAGGTGCTGGAGCTCGACCCGGCCAACCCCGACGCGCTGACCTTCATGGAAGCGCACCTGCGGCAGTCGCGGAAATACGCGGACCTGCGCGACGTGCTTTTGTCTGCGGCCAAGACCCCGGGCGTCGACATCGACTCACGCAAGGGCTGGCTGCGAGAAATCGCCGGGCTGTGCGAGACGCAGTTGCGAGATCTGGATACGGCGATCTCCGCCCTCAAGCAGCTGGTCAGCCTGGACCGCGGCGACGAAGGGCCGAAAGCGCAGCTGAAGCGCTTGCTCGAGCGCACCAGCCGCTGGGACGACCTGGCGACGTTGCTCGAGCAAGAGGCCGAACAGACCTCCGATCTCGAGACGCGGATCTCGATGGAGAAGGCCCTTGCGAAGCTGCACGAGCAGAAGCGCAAGGATCTGGTGGCGGCCGGCGAGGCCTGGGCGCGCATCGCGGGACTGGCGCCGGAGGACGACAGCGCCATTCACACCGCGATCAAGATGTTCGAGCGCAGCCAGCGTCTCGATCTGGCCGCGCAGGTGATCTCCGACAACGTCGGCACGGTGAGCGACGAGGCCGAACGCGCACAGCTGTTCAAGAAGCTCGGCGAGCTGCGCGAAGCGGCCGGGGAGCACCTGGCAGCGGGTGACGCGTTTTCCGAGGCCGCGTCGAAGGGCGGGGACGCTGGTTTGTGGGAGGCGGCGGAGCGCTGTTTTGCCCAGGCCAGCGCGTGGGAGCAGGCGGCGGGGGCGGCGGAGCGGCGCGCCGAGTACGCCCAGAAACCGAAAGATCAGGCGGCGCTGTTCGCGAAATCGGCCGAGTACCTCACCCAGGGTGGGGACGAAGGCACGGCGGTGACGCGGTTGGAGCAGGCCACGGATCTCGACCCGACCAACGACGCCCTCGCGCTCTTGCTCGAGGAGCGCTACGCCGCATCCGAGCGCTCGCTGGATCTCACGGCGTTCTTGCTGCGACGTGCCGAGAAGCTGACGGACAAGGAGCTGCGGGTCAGCTTGCGCAAGCGCGCCTCGCAGATCCAGCAGGAACAGCTCTCGGATCTGGATGGAGCGCGCGCAAGCCTGGTGCTCTTGCTCAGTGATGCCGACGACGCCGATGCCTTGTCGTGGCTCGCCGACGACTCCGAAGCACGCGGTGAGTGGGCCGACGCCACAGAGTACCTCCACCGGCTGGCCCGCACGTCCGGCGACGACGCGACCCGAGCCAGCGTGATGTTGCGCGAGGCGCGCATCGTGGCGGATGGCCTGGACGACAAAGAAGGCGCGATCGAACGCTACGAGCGCGTGCTCAAAGACCACGATCCGAAGAACACCGAAGCCCTCGAGGCAGTCGCGGCCCTCCACGAAAAGCGAGGCGATCCCAAGGGCACGGCCGACGCCTGCGAGCGTTTGCTGGTCGCCGTCGCGGATGCGCAGCACCGGCTCGAGATTGCGCAGAAGCTGGCCGGCCTCTACGAGGGTGAGATCGACGACCCGCAGTCGGCCATTCGGGTGCTCGACATCATTCGTGCGCTGGACGAAGAGGACTACGACGCGGTTCAGCGCCTGGCGACACTGTGCGAGCGGGTCGAGGACTGGCCGCGGGTCGCCGAGCTGATGCGAGTCCTGGTCGAGGTCGAGGGCGACGAAGCCGAGGTCAGCACGATGACCCGGCGCCTGGCCGAGGTGCTCGAGGACAAGGTCGGCCGCGGCGACGAGGCTCTGGCGGCGCTGATGGGCGTGGCGGATCAGGGGGACGAAGCCTGTCGCGACGGGTACGTCGAGCTGGGGGACCGCCTGGGCTGGAAGGGCATCGTCGCGACCAAGCTAGTGGAGTGGTACGCGGAGGCGCCTGTCGGGCCGAAGCGGCACGAGGCGCTGCGCGGAGCGTTTCAGCGTTTCGTCGAGGTCGGGCGCGAGGCCGACGCGGCTCAGGTCGGGCAAGAGTTGATCCGGACCCGTGGCGCTGATGCGAGCATCGCGAAGAACCTGGAAGAGATCGCGGTCAAGCTTCGAGACCTCGAGTCCTTGGGTGCGGCCCATGACCTCCTGGTCCAAGAGCTGACCGGCCCGAGCCGCGCCGAAGAAATGGTGCGACAGGCGGAGTTGTTGGTCGCTGCCGGGGTCGATCCCCAGGAAGCGCTCCAGCATGGGGAACAAGCGCTCTCGAGCGTGGGCCCCGGCGACGTCGAGCCACTGCTCGAGCGGCTCGGGCGCCTGGCGTTTGCGGCCGGTCACGTGATCGATCTCTACGAGCGACAGATCGTGCGCTGCAAGGCCCCCGGTGATCGCTTGAACGCCCTCGCGCGGGCCGCCGAGGTGGCAGCCGATCACGACGCACTCGACCGCGCGCGGGGTTTCTTCGACCTCACGCTCGGGGCGGGCGTCCAGGAAGACACGCTCGAGGCGCTGGAAGATGTGGCGCGCACCAGCGACCATCGGCGAGGGGACAGCAAACTCACGGGCATCCTGGCGGACGCGCTGGCAGCAGGCGGGCAAGGCTCGCGCGACGGCGGGCGGACCCGCAGCGCGCTGCTCCGGCGCGCGGCCCAGCTCGCCTATCGGGATCTGGGTGACATCGACAAGGCGTTCAAGTGGGTGGGCGACGCCATCGTCACGCACGTCGACGATCCCGGACTCGACGCTCTGGACGAGCTGTCCAAAGAGGTGGGTGACATGCGGCGGTCGGAGGTCGTGCTGTCGCGCGCACTCGAAGAGGTCTTCGACGGCCCGCTCGTCCGCAAGCTGCTCGCGCGCCGCGCGGAGCTGCGCAGTGGAGCGCTGGACGATCGCGCGGGTGCGGCCACGGATCTCAAACGCCTGCACGATCTGTCACCCTCCGACACCGCCGTGACCGATCAGCTGCTCGCGCTCTACACCGAGCTCGAAGACTTCAAGGGCATGGTGCAGCTGTACGAGGACATGATCCTGCGCGGGAAGGATCCCGCGTCGCGCGCCGAGCTCGCGCGCAAGGTCGCGCGGCTGTGGGAAGAGAAGCTCGTCGATTACCGCGAAGCCGCCGATGCTTGGCGGCGCGTCCTGCGCATGAAGAGCGGTGATCCCGAGGCGACGGAGGGGCTCGAGCGCGCCAAGGCGGGCATGCTGAACAAGCCGAGCCGACCCCCGCCGGTCGCCATGCCCACCCCAGCGCCCGCCAAGGTGACCCCGAAGGCGGAGGCCGATCTTCTGCCGGCCTTCCCCCTGAAGAGCTCCCCGGAGCTGCAGCTGGTCACCCAGCCCAACGCCGCCGAGGCGTTCGATGCCGCGATGTCGACGGAGCCGGACGTGGAGGGGGACGAGGAAGAGGAAGCGGACGATCAGAGTCCGACCATCCCACCGGTCGCGCCTCACTTCGCGCCGACGCCGACCAAACCTGCGCGGCCCGATCTCAGCTTCCCGGGTGACGACGAGATCACCATGAGCGGGTCCATCTCGGGACTGGTGGAAGACACGACGGATCGCACCCAGGCGCCGGAAGCCGATGCCGAGCTGGCCGCGGGCGAGGATGCGGCACCGCCACCGCCGCCGCCCGCGCCCACCGCGCCGCCGCCGCCCCCTTCGCGATCCAATCCGCCGTCGCCGCCCGACTTCGCCTTCGACGACTCCGACGAGGTCACCCACCACGACGTGAGCCCGCTCGACCGCGCCGAAGGTGAAGAGGTCGACGACGAAGAGCTGATGGTCGACGACGACGAGATCGTCGACGACGAGCCGATCTGAGCGTCGAACTCGAGCGTCCCGAGACGGGTCATCGAGCAGGAAACAGGCTGAGGCAGCCGTCGGCGACACGGGCGGGCGCGCCGAGCACGAGCGGTGTGTTGTGTTTGCCGTGGCCGGCGGGCACTCCGGCGACCACGGGCACTCCGAGCTCTTCCAGCCGCTCGCGCACCGCGTCTTCAGCGGGCACGCCGTGAGGCCCCGTCGGGCAGTCGGTGAGCTCGCCGACCGCAACCGCGGAGACTCGATCCAGCGCACCGCCGCACATCAGCGCGGTCAACATGCGGTCGAGGCGGTAGGCGCTCTCGGTGACGTCCTCGATGAACAGCACCGCGCCATCGGGAACGAACAGACGTCCGGCCGCAGCCAGCGTGAAGAGCACGGTGAGATTGCCGCCGAACAGCGTGCCCTCGGCGGAGCCGCCGCGCCAGGACGCGAGCCCGGAGAAATGCCGCTCCGCCGCTGGGTTCTCCAGCGCATCGATGAAGGCCTGGCGCCCGTGCGCGTCGCCACGTCCCAGCCCGGCGCAGTTGTGGGCGTGGAGCGACGCGATCCCGAGCCGCGCGCACTCGACGTGCAGCGCCGTCACGTCGGAGAAACCGACGATCCACTTCGGGTCGCGGGCGAGCTGCGCCAGCGCTGAGCGGTGCAGGATCCGGGTCAGACCGTAGCCACCGCGGGCGGCAACCACGGCGCGAACGTGGCTGGCGCTGAGGGCCTGGTCGAGCTCTCTGCGGCGCCGCTCGTCGGGCCCAGCCAGAAATCCCCGCCGCTCGAACATTCCCCAGTCGAAGTCGACCCGGTAGCGGTGGCGCAGGAACCCGGCGCCACACAGCGCCAGCGTGCGATCGAACGGGCCGGACGGGGCGATGATGCGGACGGCATCACCGGGACGGAGAGCGGGGGGAAGGCGCACCGGTGTGCATCGTGCCCTCGAAGCCCCGGGTCGGTCGAGATCCGCGCGAACCGTGAGGGGGGCCCGACCCCGCATGGCGCCGGGCTCCGCGCCATTCCGGGCACACCGGCGGCGCGCCCCGGCTTCTTCCGTGTAGTAGAGTCGGCGCCGATGCCCGTGCGGACCGCGCTCGCTCGCATCGGCGACGTCGCCGCCGAAGATTTCCTGCCCATGGTTGGAAGGGTCTGGGGAGGGGCGCGCCGTTCGTTCGACGCCCTCGCGGTCAAGACCGTGGGCCCCGACTTCGAGGCCCGTGCGCGCTCGCTCCAGGCTCGTTACGCCGATGCCGGGGGTGACCCGTTTGGTTTCGACGTGCAGACGGCGAAGTACGCGCTGATGACCTGCGCCTTCTTTCATCGGCTCTGGTTTCGCACCGAGGTCCGCGGGCTCGACAACGTGCCCGAAGGGCGGGCCCTGCTGATTGCCAATCACTCGGGGCAAATCCCCATCGACGGCGCGATGATCGGCTCAGCCCTGTTCCTCGACCACGATCCGCCGCGCATGATCCGCGCGATGGTCGAGAAGTGGTCCCAGACGCTGCCGTTCGTCTCGACCTTCTTCAGCCGGGTTGGCCAGGTGGTGGGCGTGCCCGAGAACGCACGCCGGCTGCTGATGATGGGCGAGCTGCTGTTGGTGTTTCCCGAAGGCACTCGGGGCATCAGCAAACCCTTCACCGAGCGTTACCAGCTTCAAGAGTTCGGTGTCGGGTTCATGCGCCTTGCGATCGAGACCGACACCCCCATCGTCCCGGTCGCCGTGGTCGGGGCCGAAGAGCAATACGTCAACATCGGCAACGTGCGCTGGCTGGCGCGCATGCTGGGCATGCCCATCTTCCCGATCATTCCCCAGGTCTTCGTGCCCGGTGGGCAGATGCCGCTGCCGACGAAGTACCACGTCACCTTCGGTGAGCCGCTGCGCTTTCAGGGTGACGCCGACGAGGATGACGCAGTGATCGAGGAGAAGGTCGCGGTCGTGCGTCACTGCATTCAGAGCATGCTCAATCGCGGCCTGAAGGAGCGCAAGAACCTGTTCTTCTGAGCGGCCATGGTCAAGCGATCCCCCAGCAAGAAACCGGCGCCCGAGCGGCGGCAGGTCGACCGACGCGCAAAGGGGCGCCGCGAGTCGGACGGCAAATCGGCGGACCGCATCGAGCAGGGCGCGGTGATCGTGACGGGGATCTGTGGGCGCCTCGGTCGTCGCCTCGCGCGACAGTTGCACCGCGAGCGGCCGGTGATCGGCCTCGATCGACGGGAGTTTCCCGGTCGTCCCAAGGACATCGAGCACCACACCATCGACCTGCGTCGAAAGAAGGCTCGGGAGATCTTCCGCAGACCCGAGATCAGTGCGCTCGTGCACCTGGGTGTGATGCACGACCCGAGGCTCGGCGCCGATGACCATCACACCTGGAACGTCATCGCCTTCCAGAAGCTGCTCGAGTACGTCGAGACCTACGACATTCCGAAGCTGGTCCTGCTCTCCAGCGCAAACGTGTATGGGCCCCGCCCGGACAATCCGCAGTTCATTGCCGAAGACGCACCACTGCTCGGGGCCAATCGCTTCAGCGAGATCCGAGATCTGATCGAGCTGGACATGCTGGCTCAGTCGTTCTTCTGGCGGAGCCCCCACACCGAGATCGTGATCCTGCGCCCGGCGCACATCCTGGGCACCGTCCAGAACGCACCCAGCAACTACCTGCGCTTGAAGGTGGTCCCCACGCTGCTCGGCTTCGATCCCATGATGCAGGTCGTGCACCAAGACGACGTCGTGCGGGCAATCCGCCTGGCGCTCCGGCCGGGCGCCCGCGGGATCTTCAACATTGCCGGCCCGCCTCCGGTCGCGCTCTCCCGAGCGCTCAAGCTGCTCGGGCGAACCACCCTGCCGGTGCCCCACGCCCTGGCGCGAACGGGGGTCGACCCGGCTCTGGCGCCTGCACATGACGAGTTTTCCGGCGCCCGAGCTGGATTTCATCCGCTACGTCTGTATGGTCGAGGACGCGCGAGCGCGGCAGGTGCTCGGGTACGCTCCCAAGTTCGACCTTCAAACGACCCTGGAAGCAGTCGACGAGGAACGCTGGGTATGACGCGATGGTTGTATGTCGTGATGCTGCTCGGGATCGGAGCTTGCTCCGGCAGGAAGTCGGATCCTCCGCCTCCGGCATCGAGCGCGCTGGTGCCCGCGGCGGCGCCGAACGCCCGGGGCACCATGGCCGCGGGCAGCGCACCGGTCCCGGGCCTCGCGGCTCCCGTGAACCCCGACGACGACGAGGAGCCCGCGCCTCCGCTCCCGCCACCGCCCGCCTCGGATCCGGTGGACTCGGGGGTGGCGTTATGAGGCACCCCGCGTTCTGGTGTTTGCTCGTGGGCATGGGGTTTTCGGCGTGCTCGGCGCGCCGCGAGCGGCCTCCGGGCCCGCCGCCGGAGTACGAGCGTCCCCAGGTGATGGAGTGGGACGCGGGCAAGCCCATCGACCCCTTCAACCAGGTCGAGGGTGAGGAAGTGACGGACGACGAGCCCGTGGACGCTGGGCAATCCGAGGCCGGGGACGCGGCTCCCCTCGCGCCGCCGGCCGAGCCCTGAGGCCCGGGGCGGTTGGCACGGGCGGCGCCCCTGATCTAGGCTGCCGCGCGTTGGACGTTGGAGAAATCGCACGGAGCGCGAAGGCGGCGTCTCGCATTCTCGCGCGCCAGAGCCGAGGGCGAAAAGACGCCGCGCTCCGCCGAATGGTCGAGCTGCTCGCCAGCGAGCGGCCGGCCATCGAAGCGGCGAACGAGGACGACGTTCGGCGCGCCAAGGCGTCGGGCCTGGCGAGCGCGCTCGTCGATCGCTTGGTCTTGTCGTCCGGACGGATCGACGCGCTCGCGGCCGCGGTCGCCGAGGTCGCTGCGCTGCCGGATCCCATCGGCCAGCGCAGCGAGATGCGGTCGACGGGAAGTGGGCTCCGGGTCGCCAGACAACGCCTGCCGCTCGGGCTGATCGCGATCATCTACGAGTCGCGCCCCAACGTCACCGTGGAGGCCGCTGCGCTCACGCTCAAGAGCGGCAACGCGGTCATCTTGCGAGGCGGCAAGGAAGCAGCCAGCACCAACGCGGTGTTGGTGGAGCTCATGCGGCGCGCGCTCACGGACGCCGATCTGCCGATCGACTCCGTGTGTTTCTTGCCGCCCGGCGACCGCGAGGAGATCCGTGACCTCTTGTCCCTGCGGGACGTGATCGATCTGGCCATCCCACGGGGCGGCGAGGGGTTGATCCGTTTCGTCGCGGACGTGGCGCGGGTGCCGGTGATCAAACACTACAAGGGTGTGTGTCATCTGTTCGTGGATGCGAGCGCGGATCTCGATATGGCGATTGCGTTGGCGGTCAACGGCAAGGCCCAACGTCCCGGGGTGTGCAATGCCCTGGAGTGCCTGCTGGTGCACACGGACGTGGCCCAACGCCTGCTGCCCCGCGCGGTCGAGGCGCTCGTTGCCCACGCTGTCGAGGTGCGCGGTTGCGAGCGCACCCGGGCCATCGCGCCGGGCGTCACGCTCGCGACGGACGCCGACTGGGGGACGGAGTTCTTGGCGAAGATCATCGCGGTGCGGGTGGTCGACGATCTCGACTCCGCCCTGGCACACGTCGAGCTCTTTGGCTCCAATCACAGTGAAGCCATCTGCACCAACCAGCTGGATCACGCTGATCGCTGGCTGGCCGAGGTGGACGCGAGCTGCGTGCTCGTGAACGCTTCGACCCGCTTCAACGACGGGGGAGAGCTCGGACTCGGTGCCGAAATGGGCATCTCGACCTCCAAGCTCCACGCCTACGGACCGATGGGCCTCGAGAGTCTCACCGCAGAAAAGTGGATCGTGTTGGGTGAAGGACAGGTTCGGATTTGAGCGCCAAGAAAACGCCAGCCAAGAAGAAGACCACGAAGCCGCGTCGTCCGGAGAGCGCGCTAAGACCGCCGCTGCCCAAGCCCGATCGCCGCGCGAGCGGACCGCGGCCGAGTCGACCGCCGCGAGCGCCCAGCGTGCCGCCTCCCGCTCCCTCGGCGGGGGCGCAGAAGCTGGCGCTCCTGGCCGCGCAGGCGGGCCTCGACAAGAAGGCCGCGGCGGTCGAGATCGTCGATGTCACGGGCAAGGTCGACTATGCGGACTACCTCGTGCTGATGACCGGCCACAGTGATCGGCACGTCGCCGCGATCGCCGATGCGGTCGACTACACCCTGGGGAAGAGCGGCTCTCCCGCCATCAGCGTCGAGGGCCTGCCCGCGGCGCGCTGGGTGCTGATCGATTTCGTGGACGTCGTCGTGCACGTCTTCGAGGAGAGCGCGCGCACGCTCTACGACCTCGATGGCCTCTGGCTCGACGCCCGGCGTGTCCCCATGCCAGGTGGCGGCGGACGCGAGTGAGGCTCAGCGTCGTCGCCGTCGGAAAGCTCAAGGAGCCGGCGTTCCGCGAGCTTTGCGACGACTACCTGGGCCGCATCCGGCGTTACACCCGGCTCGACGAGATCGAGGTCAAGGACGACGCGGCCCTGGCCCGGGCGGTCCCCGCCGACACCTGGGTCGTCGCGCTCGAGGTCGACGGCGAGCGCCTGAACAGCGAGGCCTTTGCGCGGCGGCTCGAGACCTGGACCGGGCGGGGCAAGGGCAACGTGGCTTTTCTGATCGGCGGGGCAGAGGGCATCCCCGAGGCGGTCTCCCGAGCTGCCGACGCGCGTCTCAGCCTGTCGAGCTTGACGCTGCCCCACCGCCTGGCTCGGGTCGTCCTGTTCGAGCAGATTTACCGGGGTTTCAGCATCTTGCGGGGCGAGCCTTACGCCCGCGAGTAGGGCTCAGGCTCCGCCGCGGGCGGCCCGTCCCGACGGCGCGCGCTGAGCCGCCGGAACTGCGACCTCGAATTCGCTTAAGCGGTCCAGCGCCGGACCGTTTCGGGGGGGTAGCTCATGTCCAATGCTTGCTCCCTCCGCCCCCCGGTCCTGGCCGGGAAGTACGCTCTCATGCGCAAGCTGGGATCCGGCACCTCGGGCTCGGTGTACGAGGCGGAGAACCTGCTGATCGGGCGCCGGGTCGCGGTGAAGCTCCTGTCGCCGAGCTTTGCAGCGCGGGCCGATCTGAGAGCCGCCGTGATCAGCGAGGCGAGGATCGCCGCGCGCATCGACCACCCGAACGTCGTCGACATCCGCGACATCGGCCTGGACTCCGCCGGCGTGCCGTTCATCGTCATGGAGCTGCTCGAAGGGGAGACCTTGGCGGAGATCCTCGCGGCTCGCGGCCCGCTGCCGCTGCCCTATGCGTGCGAGCTGATGTTGCAGGTGCTGGGCGCGCTCGCGGCGGCGCATCGCGAGGGCATCATTCACCGGGATCTCAAGCCGGCGAACGTGATGGTCACTCACCTGGCGCCGGACCGGCCCGAGGTGAAGGTGCTCGACTTCGGGATCTCCGAAGGGTTGGTCGAGGGGGACCACGGGAACCTCGGCACCTCAGGCACGCCGCTGTACATGCCGCCGGAGCAGGCGCTCGGGCTCGAGCTCGACGAAAGAGCCGATCTCTACTCCGCGTGCGCGGTCTTCTACGAGATGCTCACCGGGCAACCCCCGTTCGGCGGCCTGACTGCGCCGGAGATCTTGCAGGCGTCTCTGTGGGGGAAGTTCACTCCGCTCGGGGAGCGAATTCCGGATTTGCCCCGAGCGCTCGCCGACGCCATCGATGGCGGGCTATCGGCGTATCGCGGGCGCCGCCCGGCCAACGCCATGGCGCTCAGTCGGATCATCGGCGAGCCGGCTGAGCCGACCCGAAGCTCCGGTGTGCGGTGCTTGCCGCCGCGCCCGAGCGACCGGATTGGTTTGGTTCCGAGGGTGACTGCGAAGCCCGAACCGCCGCCGGTTCCACCGGCGCCGCGGGTTGCCGTGATCGACGGGCCGCCGAGCTCCGAGCTGGCGTCGTGCGCCGTGAACGACGAGGCGGCGGAAGAGCTGGCAGTGGTCGTGCCGAAGCGCGGCCCGTGGCTGGGCGCAGTCGTCTACCTGGTTGGTGGTTTTTCTATCGGTGCCGCGCTGTGCTGGTGGCTCGCGTCGATGTAACCCGCGCGTCTCGGCCCAACTCCCGAAAGAAAATCCCGCCCGTCCCGCCTGCCCGTCGACACATGACGGTGTGGGCGTCGTCTTGCGCCCCGACGGAAGAGGACGGCAATGGCACGACTCGCATTGGGACTGGGGCTCGGAATCGTGGTGGCTGCGCTCGGCGCTGCCTGTTCGGCCGCCTCGGGTGGGAGCGGCGACGGCGCCGGGCTCGGGGGTCAAGCCGGGGTTGGCGGCGGCGCCGGAGGCAGCGGGGCTGGGGCCGGCGCTGCAGGCGGCGCGGGCGGGCTCTTGAACCTCGACGGGGGTCAGGCCGACAGTGGGGGCACGGCGTGTTTGCCGTGCTCCGACGACTACACGCAGGTGTTGAACTGCGACGGCAGCGTCAAGGAGACCTGCGCCGCGGGGCTCGCCTGTGGGCTGGGCAAGTGCATGGATCCGTGCCAGGCCGCCGCGGCCAACAAGACCACCGTGGGCTGCGACTACTACGCGGTCGCCCTCGACGCGATGGGCGGGGGGTTCGGCGGATGTTTCGTGGCATTCGTTGCCAATACCTGGAGTACCCCCGTGCACCTTCAGGCCAGCTTTGGTGGCGCGCCGATCGATCTCGGGAAACATGCGGCGCGCCCCGTGGGTACCGGGACGAACCTCAAGTACCAGCCCTACGACACTGCCCAGGGTCTGCCGCCGGGGGAGGTTGCGATCTTGTTCCTGGCCAACGACCCCGTCGCTCACGGCAACTGGGCGTCGCCCGCGGCTTGTCCCGTCCCGGCTGCTGTGGGTCTCGACGCACACGTACACTGGGGCATGAACATCTCGACGGGGCGCGCCAAGGGCTTCCACATCGAGACGGATCGCCCCGTCGTCGCCTACCAGATGCTGCCGTTCAACGCGGCGTACTCCGCCACGACGGGCGCAACCCTGCTCTTGCCCACGAGCGCGTGGGACACCAACTACGTCGCGGTGAACGCCTACGCCCAGGCGTTCTGGCAGGGCATGAGCATTCCACCGAGCATGACGCTGATCGCAAAGGAGGACGGCACGACGGTCACCATTTTGCCCAAGACGACCATCAAGGCGGGCATCAACGTCGCGGAAATTCCGGCCAATACTCTCGGCAAATTGTCGCTGAACGCCGGTGAGACCGTCGAGTTCATCCAGAGCGACGAGCTCACCGGCAGCCCCATTCAAGCCGACAAACCCATCGGCCTGTTTGCGGGACACCTCGGCCTGAGGCTGCCGGCGGAGACGGACTACAGCGACCACTCCGAGCAACAGATCCCGCCGGTGCGTGCGCTGGGACACGAGTACGCCGTGGCCAGCTATCGGGACCGTGTGCCGGGGATCAGCGAGAAGCGCAAACACCGTTTCGTTGGCGCGGTCGACGGCACGGAGCTCAGCTTCGATCCCCCGATCCCCGGTGCTCCGGGCAAGCTGGAGCTCGGCAGCGTGGCGGAGGTCGAGAGTGACACGCCGTTCGTGGTCAAGAGTCAGGACGCCGCGCACCCGTTCATGGTGTTCACGTACATGTCGAGCTCGGGCATGCTCGCGGATCTCGGCGCGCCGGCCGGCTATGGCGATCCGGATTTTCTGCGCATGGTCGCCGGCCAGCAATACATGAAGCGTTATGTGTTCTTCACCGATCCGACCTATCCCGAGACCAACCTGGTCGTGATTCGCCGGCGTGGCGACGGCGGGTTCGCTGACGTGACCCTGGATTGCGCCGGAAAACTCGATGGTTTCCAGCCGATTGGCGCGAGCGGACAGTACGAGTTCACGCGGGTCGATCTCTCGCGCCACAACTTCGAGGCGCAGGGCAACTGCAACAACGGGCGGCGCGAGATGACCTCGAGCGAGACGTTTGGGCTCTACGTGTGGGGCTGGGGCACTCCCGAAACACGGCCGGGTAACTCGGCGCCGTGTGACAACACCAAACCCGACAACACCTGTGACGTCAGCTACGCCTATCCAGCCGGAGAAAACCTGAGGCCGATCAACACCGTGGTCGTGATCCCGACGCCCAAGTGAGCGCGCGCCGTCAGTTGGCGTCGATGCGTCGCACCTGATTGCCCGCGAGCGCGTACAGCTCACCGGAGTCGTCCTCACCGAACGAGGTCAGGCTGGTCTGTTTGATGTTGAGGGCGGCATTGCCCTGGGCCACACCCCCGACGACCCGGAGTGCCCAGATGGTGCCCGTGCAGTAGTCGCCGTAGAGGTACCAACCCTTCAGACACGGGATGGCGTTGCCGCGGTACACGTAACCACCGGTCACCGAACAGCCCGCGCTGTGGGGGTACTCCTGGATCGGCAAGGTCAGCCCGGACTGATTGCAGGTCGTAGCGTTGTAGCAGTGTGTGCCCTCCATCACGCTCCAGCCGTAGTTCTTCTTGCCCGCGCCCTTGGGCTCGAAGTCGATCTCTTCCCAGGCGTTCTGACCGACGTCGCCGATGTACAGATCGCCGAGGGTCTTGTCGAAGCTGAAGCGCCAGGGGTTGCGCAGGCCGTAGTCCCAGATCAGGCCCTGCACGTTGCCGGCCACCGAGGTCGACGGTGCGTCCGGGTTCAGGCGCAGGATCTTGCCCAGGTTGGTCGTCAGATCTTGCCCTGCCTTGAACGGATCACCGCCACCGCCGCCGTCCCCGATGCCCGCATAGAGGTAGCCGTCCGGGCCGAAAGCCAGCATGCCGCCGTTGTGGTTGCCGTTGATGCTGTGGGGAATTTGCACGAGCTTCGCGACCTGCGTGGCCGTCGCGATGTCGGGGCTTCCGCCCGAGACCTTGTATTCGGCGATCACGATGTCACCGGTTGGGCTCGCGGACTGGGTGTAATAGACGAAGAAGCGCCCGTTGCTGGCGTACTGCGGGTGAAACGCCAGGCCGAGGAGACCGCGCTCGCCGCCGCTGGTGACGGTGCTGGTGATGTCGAGGAACGGTGTCGTGACGTTGGTGCCGTTCTTGATGATCCGGATCTGTCCCGACTGCCGCACCACGAAGAGCCGGGCCTTGTCACCGGGGGGTGACGTCAGAAACACGGCCGTGCCGCCGACACTCGTGCCGACATTGGTCAGCTTGAGCGCCGGTGCCGTTGCTCCACACGTGGTGCCGCCGGTGCCGCCGGTGCCGCCCGTCGCGCCGCCAGTGCCGCCCGTCGCGCCGCCAGTGCCTCCGCCGCGCCGCGCCGCCGGTGCCGCCCGTCGCGCCGCCGGTGCCGCCCGTCGCGCCGCCGGTGCCGCCCGTCGCGCCGCCGGTGCCGCCCGTCGCGCCGCCGGTGCCTCCGCTCGCGCCGCCGCTTCCCGCAGCGCCACCGGAGCCCCCGCTCGCACCTCCGGCCCCCGCAACGCCGCCGGAGCCGGCCGCCGCGCCCGAGCCGGCCGCGCCTCCCGCGCCGCCTGTCGTGCCGCCTGCTCCCCCCGCCGGCGTGCCACCGCCGCCGCTCGTGCTGCCGCCCGCGCCACCGGTGCCACCCTTGCCTCCGGTTCCCGAGCCGCCCCCCTCGTCGTCACCGCCACAAGCCGCAACGATCAGACCCGCGAGCACTGAAGTGAAGACACGACGAAACATCATGGGGCAGCTCCTCCGAGAACGCCCAGTATATACGTTTGTCGGAAGCGCCCTCAATGCTCGCTCGGCGGCGCAGTTCGCGCGAGCTTTGGCATGAGGTCAGGAGGCTTGGGTTCGCGCGCGGCTGCGGTCTACGGCCCAGGCGATGCCGATGCTGATCACGTACAGCAACACCAGCGGCACCGCGAGCAAGAACTGGCTCGTGACGTCCGGCGGGGTGATGACGGCTGCGACGATGAACGCCACGACGATGAAGTAACGGAAGAACTTGATCAGCTGCTGGTGGGTAACCACGCCTGCGATGCTCAGAAAGAAGATCAAGACCGGCAGCTCGAACACGGCCCCGAAGGCGAGCAGCATGCGTGACACGAACTCGATGTAGTCGCCGATCATCACCGTGGGGGTGACCTCGAAGCCCTCGGCGCCCACGGGCCCGCTGAAACCGAGCAGGTACTGAAACGCGATGGGAAACGCGACTTTCCAGCCGAAGTAGCCACCGCCGGCGAACAGCAAACACGAGCTCGCGACGAACGGCAGCGCCAGCTTCTTCTCGCGGGAGTAGAGCCCCGGCGCAACGAAGGACCAGAGCTGGTACAGGATCACCGGCAGCGCGATGACCAGCCCGCCGACCACCGCGAGCGTGACGTAGGCCACGAACAGCGACGCCGGGGCGGGGAAGTGCAGCGCCGCGTGCCCGCCGAGCTTGCCCGCGTTCCACGCTTCGATGAAGGGCTTGGTCAGCCAGATCAGGAGCTTCTCGCGGTAGATCCAGCAGACCACCACGCCCACGAGGAACGCCATGATGGCGCGCACCAGTCGCGTTCGGAGCTCCTCGAGGTGCTCCCAGAACGTCATCGTGTGGGCGTCGGGGTCGTCGCTCATTCGGCCCGTTCAGCCTCTTCCGGCTCCGGCTTGGGGGCGGACGCGTCCGTTGGCGCCGGAGGCTCCGGTTCGTCCCAGAGGTCGTCGGGCAGCGCCCCGCACGCATCCGGGCCTTCGGGGGGATACTCACGGTATCGGTCGAGCTCCACCGCGCTCTCGTACGGGTCGTCCACGGGAGCCGCGTCGCCGGACCCGGTCCGGGCTCGGGACAAAAGCGCGAGGTCGCCGCGGATCAAACCGCGGAGCTCGGCGATGCCCCCGTCGATCCCCTCCTGCCGCAGGATGTCGTCGATGCCGGTCTGGGCCCGGACCTGGGTGGTCATCAGGCGGATCTTTCGCACCCACTCGCCCAAGGTTCGCAGCATCCCCGGGAGCTTTTTGGGCCCCACGACGACCAGCGCGACCATGGCGATCAGCGCGACCTCGGACAGTGAGATGCCGAACACTCGCGCAAACGCTACCCCGTGACCTTCGGCCGGGCAACGCCGAGTGCGGGGGTGACCGCACTCGGTGATCCGCTCTATGGTTGCGCCTTGCGACGCGCGGACTTTCTCGTCGTTCTGCTGGGGATCGGATGCACGACGCTCGCGCTACGCGCCGAAGCCTCGCCGGCCGAGCAGTTCGGCTTCGGACCCCGCAGTCAGGCCATGGTCGGGGTCGGGACGGCGGTCGGCCGTGGCGTCGACACGACGTACACGAACCCCGCGCTGCTCAGCGCCGTGCACCGTAGCGAGTTCAGCTTCGGCTGGCAGACCACCCGCTTCGTATTGCACGCCGACGGACCCAACGCGCCCGGCGAGCTGAGCGAGGAGAGTGTCTCGGGCACGACCATCGGGGTCGTGTTGCCGGTGCCCTTCGGTGGTTTCCTGGAAGATCGAGTGAGCCTCGGGCTCGGTGTCTTCACCCCCAGCACTCTCATCGCACGAGCGCGCCTGCTCTACCCCGAGCGCGCGCAGTTCCCACTGATCACGGACCGCGCGCAGACGCTCAACTTCAACGCTGGGGCGGGCGTCGATCTCGGGTATGGCCTGCGCGTGGGCGCTGGCGCGCTGGCGCTGGCGGAGCTGGTGGGCACGGTCGTGGTGCGCACCGATTCGACGGGCCGAGTGGGGACGGCGGTCGACGACCAACTGGTCGCCACCTACGCGCCGGTGCTGGGGGCGAGCTATGATTTTGCGCCGGGTCTCAGCGCGGGGCTCGTGTACCGCGGGGTGCTCGAGGGTGACTTCGACGTGGTGGTGAAGGTCTTCGATCTGGGCAGCCTGACCGTCCCGGATCTGAACATCACGGGCGTAGCGCAGTACGATCCGATGCAGCTTCAGGCCGAGATCGGCTACCAGACGCCGCCCTGGACCCTCGCCCTCGCCGCGACCTACAAACGCTGGAGTGCCTTCGACGGCTGGCAGCGGCCGACGGTGAAGTGCCCCGCGAGCCAGCCGGCCTGCGCCGCACTGCGACCGGTGCCGGTCGAGTTCCACGACACCATCGTGCCGCGCGTTGCGGCGGCCTACGCGTTCGAGCTGAGTCCCGACGCCAAGGCGGAGCTCCGTGCCGGCTACGCCTTCGAACCGACTCCGCTCGGCGAGCAGACTGCGGAGTCCAACTACTTCGACAATCATCGCCATCTGCTCGGTATCGGCTACGGGGTCGAGCTGGCGGAGCCGCTGCCGCCCATCCGGGTCGACGTCGTGTATCAGCACCAGCTGCTGATGCCGCGCAGTCACTCGAAATCTTCCAGCGTGCCCGCCGACAACCCTGGCGCGCCGAGCGTCGACACGGGCGGTCAGCTGATGACAGCGGGTGTCAGCGTGGGGGTGAAGTTCTGATGCGGCGGGTGTTGCCCTCGTGCCTGGCGGCGCTCGCGCTGGCTGCGCCGGCAGCGGCGAGCCCTTCGGACACCTTTGGTCTCGGGTCGCGCTCGACGGCCATGGGCAGCGCGGTCTCGGCCGACGTGCGGGACTTCTCCGCGAACTACTACAACCCGTCGGGGCTCGCGCTGGCCCGCGGGCTCGACGTCTCCGCCGGCTACTTCTACGCGGCTCACTCCCTCGAGATGAACGGCCAGGACTCACGCGTCGATCCGGTGCGGGGGGTCGTCGGCGGGCTGGTGGCCCCGGGCAGCATCGGCTTTCTGCCCTTTGCCTTCGGCATCGCCACCTTTTTGCCGGACGATCGCCTGTCCCGCGCTCGCGCGAGCCGGCAAGAAGATCCGCGCTGGGTGCTCTACGACAATCGCACCCAGCTGATTTTCATCTCGGCCAACATCGCAATTCGTCCGGTGCCCTGGCTCGCCATCGGAGGCGGGCTGACCTACCTGGCGGCCACGCGCGGCTCGTTCGGCATCACCGGAACGGCGGTGCTGCCGGCGGGCAACAGGACCGAATACGACTCCCAGCTCCGCCACGAGGTCGACGCCGACCTCACGACCGAGCGTTACCCGGAGTTTGGCGTGACGGTGCGGCCGCACTCGCGCCTCGATCTGGCGCTGGTGTACCGCCACCAGGCGACGATCGAGCTCGACGTCGATGCCGAGCTGGTGGGGACCGTGGACGCGACGCTGCTCAAGGTTCCTGCGCGCTACCAGCTGGATTCGTACACCGTGAATGCGTTCATTCCGCGTCAGGTCGTGCTCGGCGAGAGCTACCGCCCGATCGACGCGCTGTCGGTGAACCTGGATCTGAAATGGGTCGATTGGTCGAGCTTCAAGAGCCCGGTCAGCCGCTCGAGCACGACGCTCGACGTCAACGTCCCCGCCGGCATCATCGAGCTGCCTCCCAACCCCAAACCGAGCAAGATCGAGGATCCGAATTTCGCCGGGCGCATCGTGCCGCAGCTCGGCATCGAGTACCGACTGGACGTCACGCCAGATCTCGTGGTCCCGATCCGCGCGGGCTACATCTACGAGCGTTCGCCGATTCCGCCCCAGACCGGGGTCACCAACTACGTGGACGCGGACCGCCACGTATTTTCCCTGGGCGCAGGGGTGGTGCTCCGGGATCTCGGCGCGGTGTTGCCAGGCAACGTGCGCTTCGACACCCACGCGCAGCTGTCGGTCTTGCCCACGCGCGTGACACTCAAGGACAACCCGGCGGACTACGTCGGGGACTACCGCGCACGGGGCAGCATCTTGAACGTCGGAGCTACGGTCTCAGTGGGGTTCGAATGACTCGAAAGATCCTCTCGATGCTGGCGCTCGCGTCGTTCGGTTGCGGGACTCTGGCCACCGAGGCCGGCGACAGCGACGCCCCGCGCCCGAACGCACAGGCAGGCCCCTTTCGCCTGCTCGGCAGCGATGAGATCGATGGCTTGGACGCACCCTACGTGCTGAAGAAGAAGTTCTGGGACTTCCGCGAGCCGAGCGTGCACGTGAGCGATAGCGCGGTGCGCCTCGGAGAGGCCGTGATGTACGCGGTGGCGACGGACGCGGGCACCGACGCGATCTTCCGCTTCGTAGCGCCGGATGGGCGCAGCTTCGACAAGGTCCCGGCGCCCGCCGCTGGCGTGCTCACCGCGGACGCTGCCGGCTGGGAGGGCGGGCAGGTGGACACTCCGGAGAGCGCCGAGCTCGGGGACGAGCTGTGGCTCTTTTATTCGGCGGCGGGCGGCATCGGAGCGGCGCGCTCCAGCGACGGCATCGTGTTCGAGAAGCTCGGGCTGGTGCTGGGTCCAGGCGGCGCGGCGTGGGAGGCCGGTGGGGTCCCGCGCGCTCCTTCCTTCCTGTCCCTGGGCGCCGGAGACTATCGGCTGTTCTACGAGGTCGACGGTCAGATCGGTGAGGCGCGCTCGAGTGACGGCACGAGCTGGGAGCGCCTGGGTGAGGAGCCGGTGCTGGCGAAGGGGCCGGACGCAGCGGGCGAGCCGGCGTTCGATGGGTCGGGGGTCGGGGATCCCGAGGTCGTTCGGGCGAAGAGCGCCGAGGGTCGCGTGACGACGCGCGTCTACTACACGGGCCTCGGCGCCGATGGGACGAGCGCCATCGGTCTTGCGGCGCGCTTTGGAGACGACGGACCGCTCACTCGCGCCGCGGCCCCAGCCTTCGCGAGCACTCGACTACCGCGGGCGCCTGCCGTCGTGTCGTACGCGGATCTGAGTTTGTTGTTCGTCACCGAGCGCTCCGGCGTGACGGACGAGTGGCCAGCAATCGCCGCAGGCATCGCCCCCGCCACGCTCCGGATCCCGGTAGAGTAGCGCTCCCGGCCGGCGCGCTCGGTCCGCCGAGACTTGCACGATATCCCGGGACTTTGTCGGCGGCCTTGGTCCGACAAGATTCGCGTTCAGGTCTCGCGAATCCAAGATAAGCTGCCGCCCGTGGTCTTCGCGTTCTTCTTCGCCCTGCTCTTGGTCTCGGTAGCGGTGTTCGTTTATGGCCTCGCCATAAAAGGAGTCGATCGCTACGAGCCGGAGCCGTGGTGGCTGTTGATGGTGTGTTTCTTCTGGGGTGCGCTCGGGGCGACCTTCGGCTCGATCATCTTCAACACCATCGGTGGCTCGGTGGTCTACTCGGCGGTCGGCTCCGGACAAGCCGCCCAGGGCCTGATGGCGTCGTTCATCGCCCCGCCGGTGGAAGAGTCGTTCAAGGGCGTGTTCTTGCTGGTCGTGTGGGGTGCGTCGGCGCTCTGGCTCAAGGAGCTGGACGGTGCCCTCGACGGCGCCATCTACGGCGGCGTGATCGGGCTCGGCTTCACGCTGACGGAGGACGTGCTCTACATCATGCGCGGCACGGCTCAGGGCGGGCTGGCCGCGTTCACCGTGATCTTCTTCCTGCGCACGATCTTGGGCGGACTCGGGCACGCCACGTTCACCGCGATGACAGGGGTGGGGGTCGGCCTGGCCGCGGAGTCGCGCAACGTATTGGTCAAGGTCGTGGCCCCCATCGGCGGCTGGATGGCGGCGATGGGGCTGCACTTCTTGCACAACTTCCTGGTCAGCTTCTTCGGCGGCGCGGGCGTGCTGATGAAGCTCGCCGTCTTTTTCGTCTTCGACATCCTGTTCTTCGTGCTGCTCTACATCCTGGCCATGCGGGACCGAGCGATCGTGATCCGCAACCTGGTGGACGAGGTCGGGGTCATGCTGCACCCGAAGGAGTTCAAGACATCGACCAGCTTCGCGCAGCTGGTCCCGCTCTGGAACCTGTCCACGCTGATGGGCAGCCCGCAGGGATACATGGCCGCGCGCAAGAAGCAGCTCGCGCTGTCGGAGCTAGCTTTCTTGAAACATCGCCGACGCCGCGGTGAAGGTGGACCTTCGCTGGATCGGCGCGAGAGCGACCTGCGCAGTACGATTCAGGCCGCCAACAACCAAGGCGTCTTCATCGGCAAACGCTGAGCCGGCGGGCGAGACGCCGCGCCCGCCCGCCCACCAGCTCGCGCAACCAGAGCGCCGCGCGAGCGCCTCGGTGTTCCAGGGGCCGCCCCAGTCAGCGGCAGATTTGTCGGGCAATGACCAGCCGTTGAACCTGGCTCGTGCCCTCGTAGATCTGCAAGAGCTTGGCGTCGCGCATCAGCTTCTCTACCGGGTAGTCGCGCACGTAGCCGTTGCCGCCGAACACCTGCACGGCGTCGATGGCCGTCTGCATCGCGCGATCGGCCCCGAAGACCTTGGCGTAGCTCGAAACGATCGGGTCTCGCACTCCGTTGTCCAGGTTCCAGGCGGCCTTCTGGTAGAGCAGGCGAGTTGCCTCGATGCCGACGGCCATGTCGGCCAGCATCGCCTGCACCATCTGGTGCTCGCAGATCGGAACCCCGAAGGTCTTCCGGTCCTTGGCGTAGGCGACGGACTCGTCAAGGCAACGCTGCATCAAGCCGGTGGCCAGGGCGCCGATGTCGGGCCGGGTCTGGTTGAAGGTCTCCATCGCGAGCTTGAACCCTTCGCCTTCGGGAGCGAGCAGGTTGCGGCGAGGAACCTTGACGTCCTCGAGGTGCACTACGCAGGTGTTGCTGGCGCGCTGCCCGAGTTTGTCCTCGTGTTTGTCGACCTTGAGCCCGGGAGTGTCGCGGTCGACGATGAAGGCAGCGATGCCCTTGTGGCGCTTGGCCGGATCGCTGGTGGCGAAGATCACGAAGAAGCTGGCGAACCCGGCGTTGGTGATCCAGGCCTTCTGGCCATTCAGGACCATGTCGTCGCCGTGCACGGTGAAGCGGGTGGTCAGGCCCGCGACGTCGCTGCCAGCGCCGGGTTCAGTGGTGGCGTAGGCCGCGAACACCGGCTCTCGCGTGAGCATGCCGAGGTACTTCTTTTTTTGCTCCTCGTTGCCGGCCAGCTTCACGGGCGTCAGCGCCAGTGTGTTGGCCAGCATGCTGGTGGTGATGCCCGTGCAGCCCCAGGCCAGCTGCTCCGTGACCATGGCGTTCTCCAGCTCACCCATGCCGGCGCCGCCGTACTCGGGTGGCACGGTCATGTTCACCAGGCCGAGCTCGTGCGCGGCCTCCATCACCTCCGTAGGAAAGCGACTCTCGTGGTCGCAGGCGGCCGCGACGGGCGCGATGCGCTCTTTCGCGAATCGCTTGGCGGTATCGATCAACGCCTTGTGCTCATCGGACGGGCTGAAGTCCAGCATGGGTCACTCCTCTCCATCGGTGGGTGAAAGAACGGCGGTCTCGCGTCACTGTTTGGCGCGTTTTTTTTGCTTTTCGTACTCGCTGCGAACGGCGCGTGCCCCCAGCATGTAACCGAAGACGGTCCCGACCAGGAGCACGGCAGGGATGTAGAGCATGTGTTCGAGAGGCATGGTCGCTGAGGCCGCGGCGGATCGGTTCAGGGTTGCTCTGCCTCATGCGCTTCGAGGGCCTTTTCGAGCCCTTCGAGCCGCGCCTGGATGACCTGGCTGCGCCGCCAGCCCATGTACAAGAAGCCGAACAGCAGCGCCCAGATCACCAGGTAGGCCGCGACCAGCAGGGTGCCGGCGCTGGTGGACTCCCTGCCGCCTTGCACTGCGACGAACTCGGTCGAGCGATCGTCGGGGTTGGTCGAGGTCGACAGCGGTGCCGCCTGGGTCGCCGCAGCCAGCGTGAAGTGGCCCGGCAGGCGGCTCGGGGTGAAGGGGAGGGCGGGGGCATTTTGCTGCATGTCAGGATCCTTCGGTGAGTCCCAGAGAGACGGCGCGCTCTTCGGCGCGGGCGAGGCGCGCGGCCAGCGTGAGCTGGCGCGCGCGCTGGGCGAGCAGCAAGACAGCCAGCAAGGTCATGGCCAGAAAACCGACGCCGAGCGCCAGCTGCATGTCTGGATGACGCAGACCGCCGCCGCCCTTGGTGATCACGGTCGGGTGATTGCCGCCCCACTTGCGCACCGAGTAGTGGATGATCGGCAGATTGACGGTGCCGAGCACGCCGAGCGCGGCGGCGAACTTGCGCTCCGCCTCGCCATCGCCGGCGAAGGCGCGCAAGACGACGACCGCGACGTAGATCAGCACGCTCAAGAGCGAGGTCGTCAGCCGCGGATCCCAGACCCAGTACACACCCCAGGCCTTCTTGGCCCACAGCGGTCCGCTGGTCAGCACGATCACTCCGAACACGACCGCGCACTCGGCGCCGGCCTGTGCCCAGGCGTTCCAACGGTCGCTGAGCTTGAGCAGGTAACCGCCGCTGGCGACCAGACACACCACGCCGGATAGGTACATCGCGTACGCGCTGGGCACGTGGAAGTAGAAGATCTTCTGCGCGAGCCCGCCGGCTTCCGGCTGGGCAATCGGTGTCTTGAAGAACACGAAGCTGATCAACCAGAAGAACACCACCGCGGTGGCGGCGACCAGCACGGGGAACACGCCGAGGCTGGGTTTCTTGGCGGGATCAGGCATTGCGCGGCAGTCTATACTCGGGGGCGCGCAAAGTGCGAGCGAGACGGATCTCGACGCGCCGGTGTCGATCGCTCGGGGCCCGGGCAGGCGGAGGGTCCGGTCTTTTCATGGCTTGCCACGGGGCCCAGGGGGCTCAAACCTCGCAGGTCGAGAGCGCCAGGAGCGCGGCGATCTGGGCGCGGACGAGCTCGAACTCCTTGACCGCCAAATCCAGGTCGGCGCTGCGCAGGCGCCGGTCGGCGTCGATCAGATCGAAGCTGTTGCCATGGCCCGAGACGAACGCAATGCGCGCCAGGCGGGCACCCTCCGTCGCGAGCTGCCGGGACTTGCCGGACACGGCCAGGTTGGCCTTGGCCACGTCGACCGCACGCTGGGCCTGCTGCCCCTCGACGCGCGCCGCGCGTTTGGCCTGGGTCACCTGCTCTTCGGCGATGCGGCGTTGTGCGTGATTCGCGGTCCGCGTGCCGTAACGGACCCCGCCGTCGTAGAGCTGCCAGGTGAGCACGCCGCCGATGGTCCAGGTCACGTGCTCCTGATTGGCCGAAAAGCGTTCATTGGAGGTCCAGGCGAGGGTCGACACGAAATCGACGGTCGGCGCGAAGGCGTAGTCGGTGCTTTGTACGTTTCGCTCGGCCACCTCGAGCCGGGCTCGGGCCGCTCGCACATCCGCGCGGGTGTCGGGATCGGTGACCGGGCGGCAGACTGACGCGGCATCCGCGGCCAGATTGTCGACACGGATCCCCGGCAACACACCGTAGGGATCACTCGAGCCCAGTGCGAGTCCGAGCGACTCGCGCGCGCGGCGCACGCCCTCGTCGGCCTGCACCACCTGCGAGCGGGTCTGGGTCACCTCTTGTTCTGCCCGCAACACGTCGAACGAGCTGGCGGCACCCAGTCTCGCGCGGCGCTGATTCAGGTCCAGAGTGGACAGCGAACCCTTGAGCGCGACCCGGCTGATCTCCGCGACGCGCTCCGCGGTCACGACGCCGACGATGGCGTTGGCGGTGTTGGCGAGCACCAGGCGTTGGGTGTCGCTGTGGCTGAGCTTGGCCGCGTTTCGGTTGCGTTTGGCGGTGCCGTGATCGTACCAAGCTTGCGGTGCGAACACCGGCACGCGCAGGCCCAGCGATGCGTTCCAGGTCGTGGCGGGATCGGGGATGCTCCCGGTCTGGGTCACGAGTCCGGTCGGGCCAAAACCGAAGCCGGTCGTGCCCTCGCCGAACAGCAGGTGTCGGGTCACACTCCCGGTTCCGGTCAACGTCGGGAGCGAACGCGCGAGGGCCAGGCGCTGCTGGCCTTCGGCCAGATCGATCTGGCTGCCGGAGATCGCGAGCTGTGAGCTCTGGCTACGCGACAGGCGCAGCGCCTCCTGCCAGCTCTTGAGCACACTCTTGGCGCGCGGCAGCGGAGCCAGCATCGGATCATCGATGTCTGGCAGCTTCGGCTCGAGGGGTGCCTCCGCGGGCGCTTCGGCGGCCGGGGCGTCAGCGGGCTTGGGGGGCACATCCGCCGCGGGCTGGGCCGAAGCGGCAGCGGCGATCAGGAGCGGGAGGACGAAGGGCACGAGCGCTGGGCGAAAAGCCATGGCCACCGAATAATGACCATTTGGCTTGGCGCAAAGGCCCTTGTCCGAAGGCGGCACCGAAACCGCGCACTTCGGCGCGACGTCGTCGCTCTCTCGCATGTCTCTGCGTCCCGGCGTGATGCCAGGGCGCCGAACAGGTTGAACGTCTTTGTTTTCCGGGACTTGCAAGGTGTTCGGCGCTCGCGCGCGGAGCGCGCACGGCCGAAGGCCGGGGGTTTGGGGCGCAGCCCCAACGTAAAGGTCCTAGAACACGAGCCGCGCAAGCTGATCGGTGTTCTAGGGCCGAACAGGTTGAACGTCTTTGTTTTCCGGGACTTGCAAGGTGTTCGGCGCTCGCGCGCGGAGCGCGCACGGCCGAAGGCCGGGGGTTTGGGGCGCAGCCCCAACGTAAAGGTCCTAGAACACGAGCAGCGCAAGCTGATCGGTGTTCTAGGGCGTGCAGGGCCACGAGGC
The DNA here is from genome assembly GCA_016706225.1 of Myxococcales bacterium. Classification (NCBI taxonomy): domain Bacteria; kingdom Pseudomonadati; phylum Myxococcota; class Myxococcia; order Myxococcales; species Myxococcales bacterium. The sequence continues at coordinate 241,628 of JADJKB010000010.1, read as the reverse complement.
CATGAGCTCTTCGGCCTCGGCCTGACCCCCGGGCAGCGCCGCGGTCAACCGCGAGAGCGCCTCCGCCGTGCGCCCCAGACGGCACAGCGCGTGGGCGTAGGAGGCCACGAGCTCCGGGTCGTCCGGAGCCGTGCTGAGAGCGATTTCCAGGTACGGCAGGCCCTGCTCGGGGCGGCCGAGCGCGACGTCGAGCAGGTGCCCGAGGTTGTGTGCGGAGATGGGGCAGCGGGGGCTCAGGGCGAGCGCCTGTCGATAAGCGCGGACGGCTGCGCGGTGGTGCCCGAGCATGCTGAGGGCGACGCCCAGCGTGCGCCGCGCCTCCGCGTCATCGACCTCCGCGAGCACCGCGCGCGCCAGCTGCGCCGCCCGCCAGGGCTCGACGGCAACCAGCAGCTTGGCGAGCTCGCGCATGCCGATCAGCGCGGCGTCCGAGCCGGGCTCGGCGTGCAGTACCAGCTTCTCGAGCATCGGGATCAACTCACGCGCAGGATATCCGTGGTGAAGCGCCCATCCCACGTCGTGGAGGAGGCGATCTGCGCTGGCTCGACGGTCTCGCTGCATGCGCGGTTCAACGCTGCAGGCTAGCACACGCCGCTTGGCGTCACGTGCGCGGTCGCGCGATTTCGGCAGCGGCTGTGCGACCTGCAATGGTCGCGCCATTCAGCGCCTGCAGGACTCGTTCCAGCAAATCTTTGCGGGTGCCCACGAATGCGTGGCGGTGCCGCACACGCACGTAGTCCGTCGCCTCGGGTGGCAGGCCACCGGCGTCGAGTACCGCGTGAAAATCTGCTGGCGTCGCGCCGTCGCGCCGTCCAACATTGACGAAGATCTCCGACAGCGAGTCCTCGCGAGGCGAACCGTCGTCTCGGGCGCGGGTGTCGCTCGTGTCACCGGGATCGGTGTCACCCTTGTTGTCGTCGCTCCGCCCTGTCGCCGGAGTGACGGCCGCTGGCTCATCGCTCTCGACGGTGTATCGGAACTCTTCGTGCTCGTCGTGCTGTTGCCGCGGTCGCTCGCGATCGCGGCGGGGCGCGCCGGCGTTGTCGCGGCTCGGCGGGCGGTCGCCATTGCGGCGTGGCGCGCGGTCGCCATCGGGCTTCGCGTCGGGCCGCTGGGGCGCTGCGAGGGCGGGTCGCGGGTTGTCGGCCGACGGCAGCGGCGAAACGACCGCCGCCCGAGTCTGCGCGGGGATCGGCACCTCGGGAGGCGGCGGACGCGGCGGCTCCGCAGCGCGGCTTTTTTCTGGGGCCTTCGCCTGCGCTGCATCGGGTGCTCGCGGGCGGGTCTCCGGCTCGCGGCGTGCCGGTCGCGGCGGGCGAGCCCGACGCGCGGCAGCGGCGTCTTCCTGAGCATCGGGTCGAGCGCCCAGGTGGTCACGCAGGAGGCCAGCGACCACCACCTCCGCACTCTCATGAGTCAGCAGCCTGCGGGCGAGGGCGAGATCTTCGGGGTGTGGTGTCTTGCCCGCGAAGGCACTGACGAACACGGTGACCAGGTCGGCCTCCGCGCGGGTCTTGAGCTCCCGCGCGCTGGGCAGCGACTTCTCGATCGGGCGTAGCTTGTAGGTCAGCCGCAGCAGGTACAGGTGCCCAACGTCACTCGGCTCGACCAGCGCGATGGCCGTGCCGATCTTTCCGGCGCGGCCCGTGCGCCCCGTGCGGTGCACGTACTGCTCGGCGGACTCGGGAAAGTCGTAGTTGATGACGTGGGTCAGGTGCGAAATGTCGATGCCGCGCGCCGCCACGTCCGTTGCGACCAGGAAACGGAGCGTTCCGCCCCGGGTGGCCGCCATCACCTTTTCGCGGTCGTTTTGCGCCAGATCGGCGTTCAGCCAGTCTGCCGAGTACCCCTGCTGTTCGAGAGCCCCGGCGACGCGTTTGGTCTCGTCTTTGGTGTTGCAGAAGACGATCGCGCTCTCGGGGTTTTCGATCTCGATGATCTGGACCAGCTCCGCGAGTTTGTCACCGAAGCTCAGGTACACGTAGTGGTCGATCTCGAGCGCGCCGATGTGATCGCCGCTGAGGGTCAAGAACTCCGGGTTCTTCAGCCGGTCGGTCGCCATGCGCTGGATGTCCGGCGGCAGGGTCGCGCTGAACAGCAGTGTCTGGCGGGTGTCCGGGAGGTACGACAGGATCTCGTTGATCTGAGGCAAGAACCCCATGCTGAGCATCTCGTCGGACTCGTCGAGCACGAGGGCGCGGATGGATGCGGCGGAGAACGTCCCGCGCCGCAGGTGGTCGAGCACGCGGCCTGGGGTTCCCACCACGACCTGAGCGCCTGCGCGGATCTGCTCGACCTGTCGCGGCATCGGCGCACCGCCGTACACGGCCACGATGGCGACGCCGCGATACTTCGCCAGCGCCTCGAGCTCGCGGGTGACCTGGAGCGCGAGCTCGCGGGTCGGACACAGCACCAGCACCTGCGCGGCGGGGGTTCCGCGCCTGACCAGCGCGTCCACGATTGGCATGCCAAAGGCAGCCGTCTTGCCGGTGCCGGTGCGGGCCTGAACGACGAGGTCACGGCCCCGCGACGCCAGGTCGAACACCTCCCGCTGCACAGGGGTCGGATGGGTGTATCCAAGGTCGTCCACGGCCCGCCGCAGCTCGCTCGAGAGCGGCAGAACATCGAATGTGGGCGGGGGCTCGGTGGCTTCGGGTTCGCTGGTCGCTTCGGGGGACATGTTGATGGTAGGGCTTTCCCGGTCGGGCGCGAGCTTACCCCGGCCTTCGTCGGTGAGGGAGGACAATTCCGGCCAAATTTCAGGGCCCGCCGAGCTCGCGGGCCAGTGCAACGACCGTTCGGCGACGGTGGGCCAGATCCACCGCCTCGTAGCGGGTGGCGTGCTCCTCGGCGTAGCGAAGCCGGTCCACTTCGCGCAGCGCTCGCTCGCCCCGGGCGTCCCCGCGGCAGGCGTTGCCCAGGGCCTCGCGTGTGTCCCACTCGGGGCGCAGCGCGGCGCGGAAGCGATTGACCGCGGCGCGCTCGCCGCCGGTCTCTTCGTCGGCCGCCGTACGTGCCCGGCGGATGCCGGCGATCAGGCCGAGCACGCCGGCATGACAGCTGCCGCTCTGAGCGGTGCCGACGGGAAAGAACGTCTGGTAGATGATCTGAGAGGTCAAGTTGAGCGTGATGCCGCACACGATGACGCCGAAGATCACGAGTGCGATGCGGCGCCCCAGGCGCTCCGCGCGCGGCTCGCGTGGTTTCGTGTCGCTCAATTCAAACCCTTGTCGTCTTCACTGGTCGGGGCGGGGGTTTCGGCGTCCGGGGCAGGCGCTTCGCTCGGAGTGGGCTCGACGAACGAGGCGCTGATCTCGCGCTCCAGCGCCGACGCAATCTCGAACTGGACCAGCTCGATGGTGCCCGCCAGGCGCTCGACGTTGCGCTGATAAACGAACACACGGGCCAGTGGCGTCGGCCCGTCGCCGAGCACTCCGTCCAGCAGCAGCAGTGCGCGGGGGTCGACGCCGTCCACCACGACCTCCACACCCGGGACGTCGGCGATGAACAGCTCGCCGTCGCGCAAGAATGCCTTGAGTTTTTCATCCAGACCCGCGACCGCTGCCTGGGCGGCGACCTCGAACGTCTCGCGCGACACGGACCATGGCGGCGCCGGCAGCTCGAGGTCGATGTCCCGTGAGCGGAGGAAGGCGGCGGTGGCGGCGGCCGTGTCGCCACCCTCGTCACGGATCAGCCCGAGGTAGTACCAGGCCTCCGGGTTCTTCGGTTGTTCCTTCAACACCGACTCAATCAGCGGTGTCGCGCGGTCGACCTCGCCCACTTCGTACAGCGCGCGACCCACCAGGAAGGTGTGGTTCGGATTCTCGAACGGCCCCTCGGGGAAACGCTGGGATACGGCCTTGGCGGCCTCGAAATCGCCCCTTCCGAGCAGCGCGTCGAACCAGAGCAAGAGCGCGTCCACCAGCTCGTCGTCGGTCTCAGCCAGCTCGAGCGCCTGCTCACACATGTCGATGGCGCTGTCGAGATCACCGAGCGGGTGGATGTACACCTCCGCCGCGTTCAGCATGGCTTCCAGGTAGGTGTCGTCGAGCGAGAGTGCGGTCCGGTAGTGTTCGATCGCATCGTCGAACTCACCCTGGAGCGCCGCGACGTAGCCGAGCAGATTGAAGGCCTCGGGCGACTGAGCGTCGATCTCGAGGGCCCTGCGCGCACTCTGCTCCGCGCCCCGGGCGTCACCGCGCTGGACGAGGTCCCAGCCGCGGTCGAGGTGTGCCGAAAACTGATCCATCACCGAGGGCCTTGATGGCCCCGGGAGTGGTCCAAGTCAAGCCTCGACTTGCCGTCGAGCACGCAGCTTCGGGGCTTTTGTCAGCCGTGGATGCTGACCCAGCTACCAGGGCGGTCCGCGGAGGACCAGGCCCCGTGCCAGCCGGTCGGAAGCGGGGGGTCGGTGTGCTGAAACACCCACTTGGCGTCGAGCGGCGCGAGGTTCACGCAGCCGTGGCTCATCTGGATGCCGAAGTTCCGGTGCCAGAAGGGGCCATGCAGCGCGTACGAGTTGTGGAAGTAGAGCACGTACGGAACGTCTTCAATGCTGTAGGGCAAATCGCCCGCCGCAGAGCCGTCGCCGTCCATCGTCGTCGTGACGTGTTTCTCTCGCATGCGCCACTGACCCGTCGGGGTCGAGTGGTCCTTCTCCTTCACGGTGTTCTTCTTGCCGCTCGAGATCAGCGTCGCGTAGACCGGTCGATCGCCCTGGTACACGACCAGCGTCTGCTCAGTGAGATTCACGTCCACCCAGCGCTCAGATGGCCCGAGCTCCTTTGGCGGCGGTCCGGGGCGCGTGACGCGCACGTGAACGTTTTTCACCCACGCTCCGTCGCGGGTCTCACTGTAGCGCGTGCCGCCGACCTCTTCCTCGCGCCCCGTGAGCTGAATCGCGGTGAAGACCTCGATGGCCTTGGCCGGTTTTGTCTTCTTGGTGTCGAGATCGATCTCGTAGCTGGGCGCCGTCTTGCGCCCGCCGTAGACCCAGGCAATCGGGAGCTTCCAGGTGTTTCCGTCGAGCTCGACCCCTTTGAACTTCGAGGCGGAGGTGAGCCAGAAGCGGTCCGCCGGTGCAATCAGACCCTTGGTCGACTTGTACCAGGTGCGCCCGTTCCAGCTGAAGGTCTTGTCCACTGCGATGTAGAAGCCCGCGACCATGCGCTGGGCCATGATTTCGTCGGAGCCCTCCTTCAGTTTGTCGAGGGTGAGCTCGTGCAGTTTGTCTTTGGCGTCGTCCCGCTGCCACCAGGGCGGTGGCTCTTCGCCGGCGTCGGCGCTCGCGGGGGCGCCGCCGTCCTGGTCGGAGAGTGAGGGATCTGCGTCGAGGGACGCGGCTCGGGTATCGGTCGCGTCGTCCTTCGCGTCCTTCGCGTCCTTCGCGTCCTTCGCGTCCTTCGCGTCCTTCTCGTCGTCCGCCACCGCCGCATCGTTGGCGTCGCGCTCTTTGGCCTCTTTCTCTTTCTTGGCCTTGGCCTTGGCTGCGGCGAGGTAGGGCTCGTACTTCAGCATCTGGTCGCGCGACGGCACCGAGCGGTAGAGCGGTGTGCCGTTCTTGGCGTTGCGGGCGTAGGGGTAGGGCAATACCTCCGACCAGTCTGGCTGTTTGATCGCAAACTTCACCTGGGGATGGCTGAGCTCGGTGGTGCCCAGGTTCGCGCACACGAAACCGCCGCTCACGACCTCGTACCAGCCGGCGCTGCAGTTCTTGCCCGCTACGGGTTTGTCCTTCACGCCGACCCGCCCGCCGTTGCGCACGTAACCGAGCTTCGCTTTCTGATCGAACTCGCGCGTCGGGTAGACGGCCGCCGCGGGGGCGGTGACGACCAACCAGGGTCCGGTGTGCTCCGCTGGCGCGGCGGCGGATGCCGCGCCGCCGTCCCCCACAGGGGACCCTGCGCTCGCTCGGGTCGAAGCAACCGGCTTCGGCGTGAGCTCGTCAGGGAGCTTCGGCGAGCCGACGAGTCCGGGGGCCGCGGGTTCGCCCGGGGCGGTCGACGAGGCCCCGGGGGGCGCCTCGCGCTGACAGCCGGCGAGGGCAATCACCGCCGTCGCGCTGGCGACCAGTGCCGTGGAGAGTGGACGTTCGAGGCGCATGGAGTCTTCGGGCCTTCGGGCTTAGTAGCTGCTTCGGGCAACCCGAGCCACTTTCTGGGCGGCGGGGGTGGTCCGCTCGGGCGTACCTGGAATGCGAGACCCGTGCCAGGCGTGAAATCCGACATTCGCTCGTCGAACCCCTGAAGGCTATCTTGCGCTTGGTGGTGAGTCAGACTGAATGGCGTGGGCAGCGGGACACAACCCGCAGCCGTTTGTGGCGCCTGCTGGCGGTCTCGGTGCTGCTCCACGCGCCCTTCACCCCGTTGATGGCGCTGGCGGGTCTGGTCAGTCTGCTCACGCACAATCCGGAGCCCGAGGGGCCTCCGGTCGATCCCATCACTGCGATCCCAGTCGACCTGGTGTCGGACGAGCGCCCCGCAGCGACGGCCGCAACGGAGCCCGACAAACCGCCGGAGCCCGGGGCCCAAAAACCCATCGACGATCCGTTCAAGGACCTCGACAAGGACGAGGCCGAGCCCCGCGCGCCACGAGAGCGGGACGCAGGCGCACCGGCCCGGGACGCGGGTGAGCGCGATGCGGCGCCGAGCATCGGGGATCCCGTGACCATGTCCGGCGCCGCGGGCAAAGTAGTCGACGCCAACGCCAACGTTCGCATCCTGATCTTCGCCGATCGCATGCGCGGTCACCCGCTCGGCATCCGGGTCGGCAAGCTGCTCGGGGCCGCGGCGCAGTGGCAGGACTTCTTCGGCCCCACGGGCCTGGATCCGGTGAAGGACGTCGATCGAATCCTGATCGCAGGCCCGCAGCTCAAGAACTCGGCAGACGTGGTGGCGGTCTTGAAGGTCAACGTTCCGGCGGACCGAGTGCGTCAGGCCATCGACGCCTTGGTGCAGCGGGACGCGCAGGGCGGATGGCTCGATGGCGGTGTGCCGGCCGCCCGCGCCCGTGCCGACCGCGCCGAGCGCCTGATCGTGCTGCCCGCACCGCAGATCGTGGTCGTGGCGCCGCCGAGCGCCGAGAAACACGCGCTGTCGTTGGGAGCCGGCTTGAAGTTTCCGAACCCGAAGGGGAACGAAGCCCTGACGACCTTCGTGGTGACTCCTTGGCGGGCCTTCGTCGGGCTGCCGTTCGAGCTGCCGAAGAGCCTGAAGTGGGCACGGATGAAGGTCGTCACCACCTCGGATGGCGGAGCGACGGCAGAGCTGGTGGCAGAGGATGAATCTCCTGAAAGTGCGGTGACTCACGCCCAAGAGCTGACTGAGTCCTTGAACAAGGTCACGCAGCTGAAGCTACCGAGCTTCAGCATCGGCGGGCTGTCGCTCGGCGGCGGCGTCAGCCTGGTCGAGCCCGTGACGTTCAAGGCCGTGGGCAAGGAGATCCACGGCACGGTGGTCGCGACACCCAAACAGCTCGGGCGCCTGCTCGAGGCGGTCGCGGCCTACGCTCAGCAGGTCGCCGAGGAAGCGGAGCGCAAGCGGGCCGCGCGGGCCGCGGCGGACGCAGGCGCAGCGGAGGGCGGGGCTCAGCCGACTGCGCCGAAGCCGAGCGGCGACGCGGGTGCCCCTGATGCGCGCTCGCCGACCTCACCCGAGACGGATGCCTCGGGTGGCGCGCAGAGGCCGGAAATCCCGACCCCGCCGGCCGCGGACGCGGGCTCTCGCTAGTTCGCCCGCGCGTGTCCTCGCCCTGCGCGCTGGAGTGGACGGCGCCGGTTCAGCGTTTCAGGTGCGCGGCCAGCTGCGACAACATCGCGTCGGCTCGCTCGGGATCCAGGGCTCCGATGCAGATCCGTCGCCCCTTTTTCGGCTCGACGAGCAACCGGCAGCGTCCGCGCACGTTGTCGAAGAGCATGGAGAGCCCGTAGTCGACCGCCAGACCGAGCACGATGATCAGGAGCCCCATGCCGAGCAGGGGAGCGGAACCGCCGGGAACGCGGGCGCCATCGACGAACAGCCCCATGCCGACGTAGCTGCCGAACGCCAGGGCACCGAGGCCCAAGTACAGGCCGAGGCGGGGGAAGCGAATTTCGCGGGTGACCCGCGCGAGATTTGCCATCGGGATCAAGATCTCGCGTTTGCGCAGCACCCTGCCCAAGAGCTCGGTGCGATGGCTCAACTCGAGGCCGCGCTCGCTCACGCGCACGTCGGCGGGTTGCCGGAAGGCCAGCGCGAGTCGGCCCAGCAGACGGGCGCCCCGAGAAACGAGCAACAGGCCGGTGAGCGCCAGGACCACGGTGCCGAAAATGCCGCGGGGGGCCGGTGAGAGCTCCCCTTCCAGTCGTGCGCCGTCGGCGGCGGCGCCGCTGGACAGAAGCGCCCGCACCAGCGGGTCGCGGCTGCGTTCAGAGAGCTCGAGGCGAGCTACGCGCGCGCGGTCGCTGTTCGAGGCGGCGAGCGCCGCGAGCGCAGCCAGGGCGACGCCCGGATCGTCCGCCACGGACGGCTCAGCGAGGCTAGCGAGAGCGCGCCAGAGCACGAGTGACCGCTCGTCGTCGAGCACGGCGTCGACGGCGAGCAGCGGGTTCACGCGGGTGTTGGCCGCGAGCCACGCAAGCTCCTGGGCTCGCGCCCGCTCCGTCTCGGGCGCACTCGGGAAATCGGCGACCACGCCGAGCACGAGCAACACGGCCACCAGAGCCGCTTCCGCTTCGGTGCGCGGTCCGCGTTCGAACACCTCGGCGAGGTTGCCGAAGGGTGTGTCCGACGGCGCGCGCTCCAGGGCGATCTCGGCCCGCGGAAACGCCCGGTCGGCCGACGCCACGGCGGCGGCTCGCGCTCCCCGCACGGCTTCGACCAGCGCGTCGAGCGTCGGATGGCTGCGAAGCTCGCTGGCCACGGTGCGGGGATCTGCGGGGGTGGCGGGCATGCGGTGCTGTTTCCGTATCCGAACGCTCGGAAAACCGCCAGCCATTCGCGAGGCCAGGGCGCCGGGTCGGATTTACCCGCGGTTGCCGCTCGTGGGCGCGGGCCACGGCGGGCCGGTCCCGAGCGCTCGCGAGGGGGTGGCGGCCGGCCGGCCCCCAATTCGGGCGCTGCTCGACGGTCGGCGCCGGTCCGCAACCGCCCCGCGGCGCGGCGCCGGAACTTGGCCCGTGTGCGCCGCTCCCGATACGGCATTGGGCACGCGAGAAAGTCGTGCCCTCGCCGAGGGCCGGCGGCGAAAACTCCGGGAGACGACGATGAGTGCCAAAGCCGAGATGCTCGATACCTTGAGGACGATGCTGCGAGACGTGTTCCGCCTGCGAAATGAAGGCGTTGCCTACGCTCGGCTGTCGCGGGCGCACGGTTATGTCGACGGCTACATGCGGGCGCTGCTCGAGTCGAATGCGTGTGACAAGTCCGAGCTGCTCGCGTTGGTCGCCGAAGAGCGTGCGCGCGTGGACGGACCCGCAACGGTCGACATCACCAGTGCGGCGACCGTCGCCGCCTGAGCAGGCATGTTCGCGTTCCTCGTGTTCTTGATCGGTGCGCTCGCGCGCCTCGTGCCGACCCCCGAGCACTCCTGACTCGGACGGCCGACTACCTGCCCGAGCGGGCTCACGGCGCGACGATGCTGATGTCGCCCTCGGTGCGCGGCTTGGCGCGACGCCACCAGGTCAACACCGAGACCTTGCCGTCGACGCTCAACACCTGGTTGAAGCCGCCGGCGAAATCGCTGACGTTCAGATCCTTCTTGGTCCAGGTGTGGGTCGCTCCTGCGGCCTTGCCCGTGGCCCAGCGTGCCTTGCCCCGCGTCGAATCTTGATAAGCGATCAGCACGTCGCCGCCGCTCGTGACGCTGATGGACGAGTCCACACCGACCACGGCCTGCCCACCGGGTACGACGCCGTCGTCGACGACCTCGGGGGTCCCGACCGTCGTTCCGCCGGTGACCTTCAGGTAGGTCACGGTCTCGTCGAAGCCGTTCAAGTACGACACGTGCCAGTCCCCGGCTGGATCCACGAAGAGGCTCGCGCCGATGCCGACGTCGCCGGTGTCGACCGGACCATTCGCGCCGGTGCCCTGTCCGTCGAGCAGCGTTGCCGCTTGCCACTTGCCGCCCTCTTGTCTGGCGGCCATCAGGTTCCCGTGCACGCGATCGTAGAACACCAGACCGAGGCCGCCCTTGGTCTCGGCCAGTGAGACGTAGAGGCCGGCGGCCTCGGGGAAAGCGTCCGGGTAGTTCTTCGTGAACACCTTCTGACAGCTCTTCTGCCCCGCGTCGTCGAAGCACTTCTGGTCCGTTCCGCACTTGGCGTCGCAGCCCGTCGTCGACTTCGCGCAGGTCAGTGTGTCCGCGCGACAATCCCCGGTTGCGCACAAGAACGCGCGGCACGGGGTCTTGTCGTCCGTGTACACGTCGCTGAAGGTCCAGTCCGTGGGGCCCGCCGGCGTGTCGCTGGCCGCGGTAGCGACGCGCACGCCGCTCTTGCCGCCGCCGTTGCTGCCCGGTTCGATGAACAGATACGCGATCACGGGCTTGCCACCGACCATCATCAGCTTGGCGTAACGTCCAAGATCACTGTTCGGCTTCTGCTGCACCGCGTGCATCGCCCACTGCTTGCCGTCGAAGCTGGCGAACTTCAGGGCGCGGTTCTTGGCGTCGTAGTACGCGACCCGCGGCTGATCTTTGACCAGCGCGATGCTGGTCCAAAGACCGACGTCGTCCCCCGGCTCGGTCAGACCGCCGCGAAAACCGTCGGCGTCGTTGTACGACGGGTCCGGCGGTCCGCCCGCGGTTCCCGGCTCGAGGTCGGGATCCACCGCCGGCAGGCCGTCCACGCTCTGCCATTCCACCTTGGTGCCGTTCCACTTGCCGACGACGAGATCGCCGAAGGGATACTGAGCAGCGCCGTTCTCGACCGACGTGCCGTAGCCAAGGTCGTTGTAGCCCGCGACCCAGACACTGCCGTCGCTGCCCGTGGCCGCCGAGGCGTAGGCGCCCACCAGGCCCGGCTCGAGCAACTCACACGTATCGAGTCCGGGGCAGTTGTCCGTGTTCGGCGGCTTGGTCTTCTTGGTGGTGTCGCTGTCGCTTCCGCAGGAGCACCCGGACCAAGACGACGCGATGCCCATCAGGGCGACGCTGCCGAGCATTCGCACGCGGCGGACGCCGGCGCTCGTCGATTGGTTCCGGCGGCGGCGGCGCAACGACAGGCCAAGGCCCAGGCCGAGCGCGCTGAGGGCGGCCGCCCAGCCGCCGCCCGTGCTCGGTTCACCGGCCAGCCTGCAACCGCAACCGCTGCCCGCACCGGCCAGCGAAGCGTCGCCCTTGCCATTGATGAGGTTGTGCTGTTTGGACGCGACGTTGCCTTCTTCGTCGACGGCCTCGACCCGAACCTGGCGGGCGCCGGTCACCGGTACGGTGGTCAGCGCATCGGCGTTCGCCCACTCGCTGAAAGCCTGGTCGTCGACGGCCCAGCGCAGCTTGACCGCGGATTTTTCCGACACGACGTCCCGCACGTCGACCGCGAGGCTGCCGTCGACCGGACGCTTGGCAAAACTCACGCTGGGTGGAGTCTTGTCGATGCGGACCTCAATCGACGCCGGGGTCCGATCCACGCTGTTCGGCTCCCCGACGATGCGCGAGCGCACCTCGATCTTGTGCTTCATCTGGATCGACAGCTCGGGCCCGCGCACCTTGAGCCAGCGCTCCCGGCTCCAGGGGTGCCACAGCCCACCGTTCAGGCGATACTGCCACTCCATCGCGTGTGAGCCGTCGTCCCGAGAGCTGCCGACGCGCAGCTCGATCTGCGGCACGTTGTCCTCACGGAGGGTGGGCAGCGAGAGGCCCGCGGCCTCGACGCTCTTTTCGCTGACCTCGGCCGTCGTGTCGGCGCCGAGCTCGGGCAAGAGCGGGGTGGGGGTCGCGGGTGCGACCGTGAAGCCGGCGAACAGCGCCAGGTAACGGTCGGTCCCCTTCTCGAGCCTGGTGAGGCCGGGGCTACCTTGCCCCGGCACACTCGGCGGGATGTTCAACGCCAGGCCAAAGCTCGCGAGCTGGGCCGAGAGGTCGATGGGGTTGATGGCGCCGCCGAGAGCGGTGCCGATCTGACTGGCCACGATGTCCGCCAGGCTCTTGGCGGCCTGTTTCTCGTCCTCACGCAAGAGCGAGTTCTTGAGCACGGGGTTCGTGACGGAGACCTTGTCGAGCACCGGCGCGAGCCCCGCCTCCGTGACGTCGAGGTTCACCGGCGCCACGATGTCGAAGCCGGCGGTGAAGGCCCGGATGAAGCGGTCGCTCGACCACACGTAGAAGTCGATCTCGAGTTTGTTCATCGTGACCTTGAGCAGCGGATCCGTCGCGAGATCCGTGCCCTTGCCGACCACGACCGACGGTGGCTCTTGCGGCCGGAGGACGAGCGCCAAGGGTGCGGGGGCCTTCTGCCGCGCCAGGTCCTTGAAGCTCGGAATGAGCAGGCCGATGGTGTCCGAGTTCAGCAGCGAGCCGAGCGTGCCCGAGCCGATGCCGAGGCAGAGCGCACCGCTGTTGTAGATCGCGCCGAGCGCGTAGTTCAGATAACGCTCACTCACCGCCAGCCCGAAGTGCGGACCCGGGCCGGTCCAGTTGGGGAGGCCGTTGTCGATCAGCTTGGTCGGGTCTTGAAGCTCGTCCGGAACCGGAATGTTGGTCGGCTTGGTGAGATTGGCGATGGGCACACACTGGGTGATGGGTTTGGGCTCGGCGCCGCCCATCATGCCGAGGGTCATGCCGCCCCCTGCGGGGTTGAGATCTCCCCACGCGAAGCCCGAGCCGTCGTCCCGCGCGCCCTCGCCGCCGACGGCCGCGAGGAAATCGAAGCCGCCCTTCGTGCCAGGCGAGAGGCTCGACAGGGCTGACGAGAGATTGATGTTGCCGTCGATCCCCAGCGCCACGCCGACACACTCAGCCGTCGAGTTCGGGCACTTGCCGGTCCCGTCCGGGGTGCAGAAGCGGCACACGTCGCCCGCGTCCGGATACGAACCGCTCGGGCACAGAACCCCGGTCGCGACGTCTTGCTTGGTGCACAGCTGGTCTTCGACGGTGCCGGTCAGGGTGCCGGTGAGGCCGCCCAGCAAGCTGTTGATGAGCAGCGGTTTGACCAGGTTGATGATGGTGTCATCGAAGCCCGAGCCGCAGAACTTGATGCCGTTGCCGATGGCGGTGTTGTTGATGTCCAGCTTGAGGATCTTGACCTTGGTGTAACCCCTGCCGAGCCCCGTGCGTCGGGTCCTTGTCGACCTCGAGCGAGATGTCGACGGTCACCGGGATGTCGGCGAATTCCTTGGGGCTGCAGACTCCCCCTTGGTCAAGACGACCTCGCTGTTGACGAAACCCGCGACTCCGGTGCCCTTGAGCGGGATCTTCTGCAGCCGCACTGCCAACGTCCCGCCGACCTTCAGGTTGTGCGGCGCTGCCGTGGTAATCGTGAGCTTGGCTTTGCCGAGATCCGCCTCGACCACACACTCCGGCGGGTTGGCGTTGGGTTTCGGTCCGTCGGGGCAGATCTTCACGGTCCCCAGCTTGGCGCCGAAGATCGGATCCTTGATGTCGCTCTCGCTCGGCGGGACCTCGAAGGTCACGACGCCTGCTGCGACCTGGCCGGCTCCGCCGAGCAACGAGGGCGCGAGCCCTCCGATGTTCTGTGCGATGAACTCCAGGCCGGTCTTGGTGACCCGGACGCTGGTCGCGTTGTCGATGCGGCTCTCTTTCGGGAAACCGGCGGGGAGGGGTGTGACCCCGCAGCCGGAGCAGCTCGAGCAGCTGCCGGCGCAGCCGCCGAAGATCACCAAGAAAAGAATGAAGAGAACGTGGGTGGACCAACGCGGCATAAGGCTCTCCCGTGTGCGGCTCCCGGCCGCTCGCGGCGCCCCGAAGCGGACGACGCCCCGGAGTCTAGCCCGAAATTCGGCGCCGGGGTCGCCGGGTTAGCTCAGGCGGCGCCTCTCGTGTCGCACAAGGTGCGCGGACGGCGGCCCCAAACCGCAGCCGACGCCGGCGGATCCGACGACTCGACTAGCAGCCGCCCTTGGTCGCGTCGTAGACGCCCTTGATGTTGATGGCCTGAGCGGCAAAGTCGATGACCAGCTTCCAGGAGTCCTGACAGCCACCGGCGCTGTTGGTCGCCGCGCACCAGTCACCCTTCGGCAGCGCGCCGGATGCAGCGAACCCCTTGCTGGTGGCGCAATTCTGGGCGGTGCCTTTCCATTTGGCCGTGTCGCCGCTGAGCACGACGCACAGGCTCTCACCGAGGGACACGACCATGACGTCATCGGCCTCTTCGACCGTGATGTAACCCTCGTAGCGCCCGGCCGGCTCCCACGCGAACTCACCGTCCGTCGGCTGGCAGGAGAGCCCCTTGGACAGCTTCTCTGCCGCGTATCGCCCGACGCAGTTTTTGTCCGCGCTGAGCTTGGCGGTGAACGTCATCTCGTGCAGTGGCACGAGCACTGCGTCCTCGGCGCCGGCCTTGTCCGCGAGGAAGATCGGCATGACGAATGAGTCGAGCTTGCCTTCGAGCTGCCCGCCGCTCTCGGTGTACGGTGTCACGTACTGCTTCACCTCGAGCCCCGAGGCCGGGTCCTTGAAAGCGGCCCAGCAGGTGCCGTCGATGGCGGAGCCGATCAGCGCCTGGGGCACACCGCCGCCGAGCGTGAGCTCCTTCTTGTCGGTGTCGAGCTGCATCAAGAAGTTGAACTGGCCCGAGCCGTCGAGGTTGCAGTTCGGCTCGACCAGCGCGCTCTTCTTCGTGATGATCGAGTCCTGCACGAAGGGCGCTGCCAGCGCGCTGGGGCTCTGGACCTGGTGTGAGGTCATGCGCAGCATGGCGATGGCACCGGACGAGAAATCCGCCTTGGCCATGCACTCGTTGCCGGGGCCCTCGGCGCCCGTCGCGTAACAGGAGGCATCCGTGGGTGTGCATTCGCTCGCCCCGCCGCCGGTGCCGCCGCCCCCGGAGCCGCCCGAAGAGGTCTTGCCCCCGCCGTCATCGCCGCCGCAACCGCCAACCAAACCACCACCGAGCACCGCCATGCTGGCGAAACAAAGCCATACGAATCGCATTGATTCCTCCCGCGCGCCTGCCTTTGCTTACAACAAGCCCCCGCGCCACGCCACCGGCATTCAGCCGAAACAGGCCGTGCGCTCCACGCTCGGCTCGCCTGCCCGGCGCAAGTCTCAGTGGCCGAAGTGGACCAAGAGCCGCAGATCTTCCAGCCGGCGAGCGACCTGGTCTTTGTCGAGAGAGAGCAGGCGGGCGGTGCCGACGCCCTCGACGCAGAACGAGGCCACGGTCGCCGCGACCATGATCGCCCGTCGAAAGGCCGAGCCGTCCAGCGTTCCCTCGCGCGAGAGGTAACCCATCAGTGCACCGGCGAAGGTGTCGCCCGCTCCGGTCGGATCGATCTCTTCTTCCAGCGGGTAGGCGGGAACGAAGAAGATGCCGCTGTCGTCGAACAACATCGCCCCGTACTCGCCCCGCTTGACCACCAGCCGCTTCGGGCCCATCGCGCGGACACGGGCGGCGGCTCGCTTGATGTTGTGCTCGTCCGCCAGCTCCCGCACTTCTTCGTCGTTGATCACCAGGAGATCGATCTTGGCCAGCATCTCGAGCAGGGTCGGACGCTCGCCACTGATCCAGAAGTTCATCGTGTCGGCTGCGACCAGCTTCGGGCGGCCCACCTGCGCCAGCACCTCCAGCTGCAGGCTCGGGTGAATGTTGCCGAGCAAGAGATACGGGCTCGCCCCGAAGCTCGCCGGCAGCTTGGGACGGAAGTCGGCGAACACGTTCAGCTGGGTGTCGAGCGTCGTGCGGCTCGCCAGGTTTGCCGCGTAGCGCCCCGCCCAGCGGAACGTCTTGCCCGTTGCCCGCTCGATGCCCGTCGTGTCGATGCCCCGGTCGTCGAGGCGCTGGAGAGCTTCGGCTGGAAAATCGTCACCGACCACCGCCACGACGCGGGCCTCGCTGAACAATCCTGCCGACAGCGCGGCGTACGTTGCCGAGCCCCCGACCACGTCCTTGACGTTGGCACTCGGCAGCTCGAGGTCGTCGA
Organism: Myxococcales bacterium; assembly: GCA_016706225.1. Classification (NCBI taxonomy): domain Bacteria; kingdom Pseudomonadati; phylum Myxococcota; class Myxococcia; order Myxococcales; species Myxococcales bacterium. The sequence goes on along the minus strand of JADJKB010000010.1, from coordinate 225,555 downwards.
ACGCCATCGACCCGACGATCAACACCGGGTCCTTCGAGCGGGTAGCTTGGATCATGATTTTCCCAGGTGTTTTTCGATCAAGAATCCGAGCCGCGCGCGGGCTTCGGGGCTGATGGCGCTCGCCGGAGTCAAGATGGCGTGGGCCAGCGCGTTGGCGGCTGTGCTCTTCGACGGGTCCGGCAGCGAGGCCGCCAGCTCGACGACGATGCGTTGCGCGAGCTCCGCGTTGGCTTTCAACACCGCCAACACCGCCGCGACGTTCACGTCCTCTTCCGACTCGTGCCAGCAGTCGTAGTCCGTGGCGAGCGCGAGCGTCGCGTAGGGCAGCTCCGCTTCACGCGCCAGCTTCGCCTCGGGCATGGCCGTCATGCCGATCACACTCACGCCCCAGCTGCGATAGAGAAGACTCTCGGCGCGCGTGGAGAACTGCGGCCCTTCCATGCACACGTAGGTCCCGCCGACGTGGACGGTGCCGCCGGCCTTCTTCGCCGCCTTGGCCAGGGCGTCGGCGAGCGCCGGGCACACCGGATCACCGAAACCGACATGCGCGGCGACGTCGTCGTCGAAGAAGGAGCTCACGCGGCGCTTGGTCAGGTCGATGTACTGGTCGACCACGACCACGTGCCCCGGCACGATCTCTTCTTTCATCGAGCCCACGGCGGACAGGGACACCACCTGGGTAGCGCCGAGCAGCTTCAGCGCCGCGATGTTCGCCCGATAGTTGATCTTGTGGGGCGGCGTGCGGTGCCCGCGCCCGTGTCGTGGCAAGAACAGCAGGTCGGTGTCACCCGACCGGCTGCGGATGATCACGTCGCTCGGCGCCCCAAAGGGCGTGGCCACGTGGTGTTCGTCGCGCTTGTCCAGGCCCGGGATCTCGTAGATCCCGCTGCCGCCGATGACTCCCAGGACGTGCTGCATCGGGTTGGGCCCGTACCAGGGCAGGCGGCCCGCGGCAACGCGCTCGTCGTCAGCCCGGCTTCTTCGGCCCGAGGCTGCGCTCTTCGAACAGGAGCGCCTCCGCCCGGCGCGCGGCGCGCATGCGTCGACACTCTTCGGCGCGGAAGATCCCCACCAAGTTCAGGGTGGACTCTTCCAGCTCGTCGTTGACCAGCAGGTAGTCGAAGAATCCGTAGTGTTCGATCTCGGTGCGAGCCACGCGAAAGCGCCGCTCGACGGTGGCTTCGTCTTCGGTCGCGCGACCGCGCAAGCGCCGCTCGAGCACTGCCATGCTGGGCGGCAGTATGAAAACGCTGACGGCGTTCGCGTGCACACTCTTGATCTGACGCGCGCCTTGGTGGTCGATGTCGAAGATCAGGCCCCGGGCGCCTCGGGCGTTCTCGACTTCCTTCTTGCTCGTGCCGTACAGATTGCCGTGGACCTCGGCCCACTCCAGGAACTCGTCCAGCTGAATCAAGCGCTCGAAGGTCTCGCGACTGACGAAATGGTATTCGCGCCCGTCCTCTTCGTTGGGGCGCCGCAGCCGTGTCGTGTGGGAGACCGAGAAGCGCAGGTTCGGGATGCGCTCGCGCAGGCGTGTCGTCAGAGTGGTCTTGCCGGCGCCCGAGGGCGAAGAAATGATGATGAGGAGTGGATCGTCACTCGACATTTTGCACTTGCTCCCGCATTCGCTCGAGCTCGCTCTTGAGCTCCACCACCTGCTGCGCGACGACGCTGTCCTGGCTCTTGGACCCGACCGTGTTCACCTCGCGTCCCATCTCTTGTAGCAAGAAGTCGAAGCGGCGCCCCACCGGTTCCTTGCTGGTCAAGAGCGAGCGCGCCTGAGCGGCGTGGCTCTCGAGCCGGACCAGCTCCTCGGTGATGTCGCTTTTGTCGGCCATCATCGCCAGTTCGGCCTCGAGGCGACCCGTGTCCACCGAGACGCCCGCGTCGGCGATCAGGCGTTCGACCCGGGTTCGGATGCGGGCGTGGTGGTGCCGCAGCAACTCCGGCCCTCGCTCGCTCACCGCCCGAGCGATGGCCTGCAGCTTCTCGAGTCGCTCTCGGAGCTCGCGGCAGAGCGCGGCGCCCTCTTTTTCCCGCATGTGATCGAGCTCGACCAGGGCCGCGCCGAAACCCGCGCTGAGCGCCTCGCGCAGCAGCTCGGGATCGACCGTCGGGGGCGCGCTCGCGACGTTGGGCAACGCGAGAGCCGCCGTCAACGGCAGGTCGGTCCCCGGGGCGAGCTCGTCTCGAAGCTGGCTGAGCTCGCGGTACGCGGCCCGTACGCGGTCCTTGTCCAAGCTCGCCACCGGCAACGCGCTGCCCTCGAGCCGGACTCCGATGTCGTAGCGACCGCGGCTGAGTTTGTCCCTCGCCAGCTGCTCGACGAAGAAGGTGTGATCCACAATTTCGGTCGGCAGCCGCACCCGAACGTCGAGAAACCGATGGTTCAGCGAGCGGATCTCGAAACCGAGCCGGCCGTCGCCGAGCGGTGCGCCGCCGACGCCGAACCCGGTCATGCTCTTCATGCAGCGCCTCGCCCCGCCGCCAAAGTCTTCAGGTAACCAGCCGTGGCCGGAAGTCCGTCTTCCCAGCGCACCTTGGGCTCGTACCCGAGCAGCTCCCGAGCGCGCGTGATGTCGGCGAGGGAGTGGCGCACGTCGCCCTGGCGTGGGGGGTCATGGTTCACCTGGGGTGGTGAGCCGAGCACACCACCGATCTGTTCGATCAGCGCGTTCAGCGAGACCCGCCGACCCCCGGCGATATTGATCACGTCGCCCGCCAACTTGCGCGGGGCGTTCGCCGCGAGCAGGTTGGCGCTGACGGCGTTGTCGATGAAACAGAAGTCCCGCGTCTGTTCGCCGTCGCCGTACACACTGAGCGGTTGGCCGCGGAGCGCGGCCCAGAAGAATCGGGGAATGGCCGCGGCGTAGGCGCCATCGGGGCGCTGGTTGGGGCCGAACACGTTGAAGTATCGCAGGCACACCGTCTCGAGGCCGTAGAGCGAGGAAAACACGCGCATGTACAGCTCGTCCGCGACCTTCGTCACCGCGTAGGGTGAGAGCGGCGCGGTCGGCATGTCCTCGTGTTTTGGCAGGGTAGGGGTGTCCCCGTACGCCGACGAAGATGCCGCGAACACCACCCGCCGGACGCCAGCGTGGCGCGCGGCGTCGAGCACGGTGACCGTGCCGTTCGTGTTCACCGAGTCGCTCACCACCGGCGTTTCGATGCTGCGCGGAACCGAACCGAGCGCGGCCTCGTGAAAGATCACCTCGACCCCGTCCACCGCGGCTTTCACTGCGGCGGCGTCTCGGATGTCGGCGGTGACACACTCGACCGACGCGGAGTCGGCGAGCTCCCCCAGGTTCTCCCAGAACCCGGTCGAGAGGTCATCGATGACCCGCACTCGCTCCCCGGCCTCGGCCAGGGCCCGTACCAGATTGGACCCAATGAAGCCGGCGCCGCCGGTCACCAGATACCGCGCCATGGCTCAGAGCCCCTTGCGGCGCTTCATGTCTTCCATCATGCGCCGGTATTCGACTTCCCAGAGCGCGCTGCCCTCTTCGACGTGTTTGAGCTGAGCCCGCACTTCTTTGTGCAACTCTTCCTCGTCGCCCAGCTGGCGCCGCAACGGTTCGCGCATGCGCCGCCTGAGCTCGTAGTCTTCCGCGAAGACCTCCGCCACGTTCTGCGAGTGCATCAGCATCTCGATCAGCTGATCGAGCAGGTAGTCGATGGCCTCCTCGCCCAGCTTCAGCTTGCGCTGGTCGGCGATCAGGCGGCGGATCTTGCCGAGATCGGTCTGCGGCAGGTTGCGGGCCGCCAGCATGTCTTTGGCCTTCTCTCCGACCTCGTGCTCGTCTCGAATGTACTGGTTCAGTACGGCTTCGATGTCCAAGCGCATCTCGGCTGGGGCGTCGGTTTCCACGGCTTTGTCACGGGTCAGCGAGCTGACCATCTCGGCGGCAATCTGTGACACCCGGGCGGTGTGGATGCGCATGGCGGCCGAGTCGTAGCACTAGTCACCGAAGCTTGGCACGAGCAGATCGGCATCGGGACGCCGATTGTCGCCGGCACGGTCCCCGTGGGCGGGCGGCGAGCGGGGCGTCCGCCCGGCGCGTGGCCTCCTTGGGTCAAGGTGGCGCGCGCGGTTCTCGGCGGCTTTCATGGCATGGCTGGCAAAGCGGCCTCGGCCGCAAGACCGAGCGCGCTGGGCTCAGCGGCGGCGTTTGGGCTCGCGGGTCGGGCGCCCGCCGAGCCGCAGTCGATGCATCACCGCGGCGCGCTGCCTGAGTTTGTAGGCATCGTGGCTGGCCTCACCGGACTCGTTCATCTCTTCGGTCTCGGCGTCCAGGAGCTGAAACTCGCACAGCATGTAGACCACTGGCCCGAGGTTCTCGCAGCCGGCCGGCGCGAGCTCCATCAGGTGCTGCGGAACCCGGAGCGGTACGTCGGCCACGAAATGGATCACGCGGTAGGTCGGCGCGCTGAAGCGATTGTCACCGGGGGTCAGCTGATCGTCGATGTTGCCCTGGAAGCGCTCGACCATGCGCGCCAGGTGAGGTTGCTTTTCGCAGAAGCTGCGGAAGTGGAAGATGGTGTTCGTGCTCTCGTCCGGCACGACGTAGTTGAACGGGAACAAGCGCTCTGACAGGTAGTTGAGCACGGGCAGCAGGTGCTCCCGGGTCCGAGTCACGATGCGGAAGCGCAGCTTGTCGTAGAGCGCCGCCGACGTCGCCTCGGGCTTCGACAGCAGCTTGGTGTAGGTCGAATCGAGGTTCTTGCGGCCGCCGACGAACTCCGTGATCGGGAAACCCTCGCTCAGCATGGTCCCGACCACGCGATACACCTTCTCTTCGATGAAATGGAAGAGCTCGCGATCACTGACGGGCAAACGGAACAGCAGCTCGCGCCCTGCCATGTGATTGATGATGTGCACCGTCTTCAGGATGGTGCAGGCGCACAGCTGGCGGTGGCCCTTGCCGGAGGCGAGCAGCAGCAGGTCTTCGAGCGAGGCCTGCTCGACCGGCTTCGGGATCGCAAACGCGAACGTCCGGCGCAGGTAGTTGATGGCCTCGTGCTTGACGTGCTCGATGTAGGCGCCGTCCAGGGCAGGGTCGAGGTCGTGGTTGAGGAGCAGCTGGTGCGCGGCCTCGCGGCTCTCGAGGTTGAGGCGGTGCCAATCGATCACCGAGTCGCCGTACAGAATGACGCGCAGCGCTTCGACGTCGTGCAGCGTCAGCTCCTGCACGGTCTTCAGGCGTGGTAATCCCACGGCCGACGGGCGCTCGCCGGACTCCGGGGCGCTTTCGTTTTCGGAGCTCTGCTTCAGGTGCTGGACTGGGGGGAAGCGGCACGGCCCACTGCGGGTCGCCTGAGCGTGAGAGTGCCGAAGAAAATCCCCAGAGTCAGCCCCAGAACGGCGAACTGGGCGCCCATGAGGCCGGAGCCCAAGAGGAGCACGAGCGGGATCAGAGCAACCAGGTAGAGAACCGGCGATTTGACCATCAACAGCATGTGGGCGCGTCCAGTGAGATCCCCCGAAAAAACCGGCCCAACGCGGCCGGCGGCGCAGCAAAGTCGGATGTCTGGGCGCGGGGTCCGGTTGCCCGAACCGCGCAAGCTCAAGAGGTAGGATACAGTAAGACCGTGTAGGTAATCCTGCCACTCGGATGGCTGATGGGGCAAACTGTTAGTGGGACCTGGGACCCGGCTCAAGCCTGATCCGACACGGGCACTTATTTATGTGGGAGGTGCTCGCACCGCTCCGAGCAGGGGCTGAAGCGGAAGCTGTCACCGTGCGCCCGCGTTTGTTAGCTTCCCGTGCCGTGAAGCCGTCGCTGCCATGGATCTTTTGGGTCGCGCTCCTGCCCGCGCTCGCGGCGTGCACGACCGTGGAGCCCGGGCAGGACTTCAACATTGCCGACGTGGTGTACGAAGAGAACTTCTACTACTGCAGTGTGGAGCCGCAGTTGTTCGCGTTCAAATGCGGACCGGGCGATCCCGGCAAAGGCGACGGCAATGGCAGCTGCCACTTCAACGTGACCAGCTTCCGCATGACCGACTACACACCCTTGGTGGGCGACAGCTGCACTTCGCCGACCGGGATCCCGACCGGCCCCATCGCTCCACAAGCGAAGACCAACTACGCGGCAGCACAAGCAAAAATGCAGCTCGATCCAAAGCTCGCTCCGCTCCTCAACCGGCCCATCGGCAAGAGTGCGCATCCCCGGGTTGTGTTCGACCTCTCGCAGGCCGCGGATCAAGCGGCGGCCAAGGTCATCGAAGACTGGGCTACCAAGTTCTCCACGCAATGAGGTCGCTCCCATCACTGGCCGCGCTCCTGTCGCTACTGTTGGCGACCGCATCGCTGCACGCTGCCGACGAAGACGAAGACGTCGACGCATTCGCGAAGGTGGTGACCGCGGAAGCGGAGCTGCGCTCTGGCCCTGGCGTGTCGCACCGGGTGATCTACGTCGCGACTCGGGGTGAGACCTTCCTGATCGAGGGGCGCGAGAGCTCAGGGTACTGGCTCAAGGTCGCCATGCCCGACGGCCGAATTGCCTACGTGCTCGGCGACACGGTGGAGGCGGTCGCCGCCGGGCCGGACGCCCCCGAAGGCTCGGTCAAACCCGGCTTTTTTGCGCCCCCTGCGCTGCAGACCGCCCACGGCGGGTTTGCGATGATGGCCGGGTTGTTCGACCACGACGGCTACGTGGAGCTGCGCCCGGCTGGGGTGCTCGCCCCCGCCATTGCCATCGAGCCCTACGTCGGTCTCGCGCTGCAGAAGGACTCGCGCCGCTACGTGTACGGCGTGGGTGCGACGCTGATCTTGATGCCCGACTGGCCGGTCGCGCCCTTCGTGCACATCGGCGGGGGGGGCATGCACGAGAAGCCGAACGACGAGTTCGTGCGCAGCGAGGCGGACTTCTTCCACGCCCGCGCCGGCGGCGGGTTCCTGCTGTCCCTGCGCTGGCGCATTCTGATCCGCGCCGAGGCCAACAACACCATCCTCTTCACTGAGGATTCGTACACAAACGTGCAGACCTACTACGGGGGTCTAGGGACCTACTTCTGAGCCATGAAGAACGCGCCCACATACACGCGAGCCGTCCTCACCGTCGTCCTCACGTCGATGCTGATCACCCTGGGGGCCTGCGCGACCGTTCGGCCGGAGCAGCGGTCCATCTTGGCCGATCCAGTCATGCAGTTCGAGGCCGACTCACCCAAGGAAGCGCAGCTCCAGCACGTGCTGGAGAATCGCGAGGGCTCCATCGGCGGCGGGTCAGTCAAGGGAGGCGGCTGCGGCTGTAACTGATGCTTCGTCGCCGTCATCCCCTCAAGGCCTGCCGCGCTGGCCTCCGCCCGAGCGTGCTCGGCCTCGGGCTCGTGCTCCTGGCAGGCGCAAGGGCCCAGGCTCAGGTGGTCGAGGTCGAGCTGAACGGAGCCGCATTCCAGGAGCCGAGCGAGAAGAGCGCGATGACCGTCTACAACCCCGGCGCAACGCTGACCGCGCTGCCCTGGGATTGGTTGAGCCTCGGCGTTCACTACGAGGCGGACATCGTGACGGGGGCGACGGAGCCGGTGAAGGCCGGCCCGCTGTCGAGCCCCGACGTGATTTCCCAGGCGTCGATCACGGACATTCGTCACGTCGTATCCGGGAGCTTCACGCTCTCGCGCAAGAACACCTCGCTCACCGCGGCGTACAGCTACGCCGCCGAGTCCGACTACAAGTCGCAGTCCATCGCGGTGATCGCGGGCACGGACTTCTTGCAGAAGAACACCCGGCTCGAGCTGTCGTATGCGCGCGGTTTCGACAAGGTCTGCAACGTCAGCTACCCGCCCAACCGTGACCCCTCGGTGCGCACGCCGCTGGATAGCTCGAGCGGCTGTTTCACCTCCGACAAGAAGCGCCAAGAGCTCGACATCGATCTGGATACGTTCAGTGCGGCGTGGACGCAGGCGTGGACGCCCGTGTTCACGACCCAGGCAATGTTCACCTTCGGCTTGAACCATGGGTTCCTGGGCAACCCCTACCGCGGCGTCGTCGTGGGGGCGTCCGGGCAGGTCGCGCAGGAGCACCACCCGGAGGATCGCGCGCGCTTCGCCGGCGCGATCAAGGCCAAGTACTTCCTGCGGGGGCTGGACATGATGGTCGGGATCGGGGCGCGCGGGTACCGCGACACCTGGGACATCCTGAGTCAGACCTACGAGCTAGAGGCGGAGCGCTACATGCTGCCGTGGCTCCGGGCATCGGTGAAGCTGCGTTATTACAACCAGACGGGCGCGCTGTTCTGGAGCGACGACTACACCGGTGGTGAACCCGCGACCGGCCCGCGGGGGCAGTACTGGTCCGGAGACCGCGAGCTGTCTCCGCTCAAGAGTTACCTGGTCGGCGGCGGAGTCCTGGCCAGCTGGAAGGGCACGCGGGAGGAGCGCCTGGCGGGCATGCTGCTGGATTTTTCGACCGGTGCCAGCGTCGACGTCATCAAGACCCAGCTCGAGGACTTCACTCTTGCCGGCACCGCCCCGGACGACACCATGGCCTACGTGCTCGGCCTCAGCGTGCACGGCGGCTTCTGAGCGACACCCTCTAGCCGCGCAGCCCGTGTTTACGCGCCAGGTCGTACAGGTGTTTGCGGTCCATCTTGGCGTGGCGGGCGGCGGCGGAGATGTTGCCCGCGTGGCGCTCGAGCAACCACCCCACGAAGGCCTTCTCGAACTCGGTCTCGAAGCGGGTCTTGACCTCGCGGTAGGTCTCGCTGGCGTCGAACTCGAACGCCGCAGGTCCAGCCGCCGGAGTCTTGGCGCTGACCGGGAGATCGACGAGGCGTACGTCGGTCTGCCCGCTGGCCGTCGCGATGTAGATGGCCCGATCGAGCACGTTGCGCAGCTCCCGGACGTTGCCCGGCCAATCGTGGGCGCCGAGGGCCGAGATGGTGTCCTTGGCGAGGTGCACGCTGGCCGCGTTCGGGTCGCGCGTCTTGGCGAGGCTGAGGAAGTGCTCGACCAGCATCGGGATGTCCTCACGCCGCTGGCGTAGCGCCGGCACGTGGATCGGCACGACCGCCAGGCGGAAGTAGAGATCTTCGCGGAATTTGCCGCGCTCGACCTCTTCCTTCAGGTTGCGCTTGGTCGCAGCCAAGATGCGCGCCTTGGCCTTGAAGGTCTTGTTGCCACCCACGCGTCGGAAGTCGCCGTTCTCCAGCACGCGCAAGAGCTTCGGCTGCACGTCGATGGGGAGCTCGCCGACCTCGTCCAGGAACACCGTGCCGGTGCCAGCGGTCTCGAACGCCCCTTGGCGCATGGCGACCGCGCCGGTGAACGCTCCGCGCTCGTGGCCGAACAGCTCGCTCTCGATCAGGTTGTAGCTGATGGCGCCGCAGTCGACGACCACGAACGGCTCGGCGGCGTGGCGGCTCTTCTGGTGAATGCTGCGCGCCAGCACGTCTTTGCCCGTCCCGGTCTCCCCCTCCAGCAACACGGGCGCGTCGGTCCCGGCTATGTGTTCGAGCACACCGAACAGCGTGCGCATGGCCAGGCTCGGGCCGAGCGCCTCGCCGAACTCGGAGGCCTCGCTGGGCAAGATGTGCGCGCGGTTGGGCTCGCTGCGCAAGATGACGTCGACGTCTCCGACCGTGATGGTGGCGCCCGATTCGACGGTGGCTTCGCGCACGGTTGTGCGGCCGACGCGTGTGTGATTCGTCGAGTCCAGATCGCGGATCAAGATCCCGGTGGGGCTGCGGGAGAGCTCGCAGTGATGTCGGGAGACGGTGTCGTCGGGCAACACCAGATCGTTGTCCGGTGCCTTGCCGATGCGCACCAGATCTCCGACCGGAACACGCTGACCGCGGGCCTTTCCGCTGACCACCACCAGCACCAGCTCGTCCGGCGGCCCGTCGCGGGTCACCGCCGCACGTGTGGCCAGATCGGTGTGCGCTGCAGGCTCTCTCATGGGTCTTCGACGGGCAAGATCGTCTCGCCGCCTTCCAGGTTAACGCGCCGCAGGTAGCTTGTCTCTTTCGTGCCACCGTCGGGCAAGGCTCGCTCGACCGCGACCGCCATCACGTAGCGGCCGTTGGGCAGTGAGACCACGTGTTGCACGCGTTTCGGAGCCGCTCCATCGTAGCTCAGCTTGACCCCGCTCCGCGGTTCACGCTCACCCTCCAGGGTGTAGCTGGCCGACAGGTGTTTGAGGGGAGCCTCGGCCCCGACCCGGAACACCAAGATCTGCTCGCGGGGTAACGAAGGCATCAGGAACGACGCGGCGTAGGCGATCCCCGAGATGACGAGCACCCGTGTCGCGAGGCGCCGCCACAACGAGCCGCCGGTCGCCGGCTCGGGCTCGCTCATGGTCGTTTGCCGGCGTCGGGCGACGCCGGAGGGGTCTCGCCTGCGTCACCCGGCGCGCGTGGCTGTTTGCCTGCGTCGCTGGGCCGCGCGGCTCCTCCGTCCCCCGCCGCCGGCGCGCCGCCGTCGGTCACAGGCGCAGCTTGCGCAGGGTTCAGCAGCCGGACGACCTTGACCAGCTGAGTGACGGTGCTCTCCGGCAGGTTGAGCTTGGGCATCTGCCCCTTGCCGTTGCGGATGGACTCGGCGATCTGTGCATCGCTGACGCTCGCTTGCCACTCGGGGTCGGCCAGGTTGCGGGCTTTGACCGCCGGCCCCTTCGGGCCATCCCCGCGGCCGACGAGGCCGTGACAGGGCACACAGTTGGTCCGCCACGCCATCAACGCGACCTCGTCGAAGCCGGTCCCGCTGGTCCGCCCGCCGTCGGTCATGTCTGCCTGCGCGGCGTTCGGCTTGTCGGTGTGGTCGTGATCCGATGGCCGCCACTCACGGATGTCGGAGGGGCTTTTGCTGCATGCGCTGAGCAGTGCGGCGAGGGGAATGAACGCGAACCGGTGCATCTCGCGCCCCACATAACACACGAGCCGAAGCGCGTGGGAGCGCTCCGGCCCATGGGCGGCGAGAAGGCGCCGTCAGACGGCCGTCTTCCCGCACAAGTTCAGTCTCAGAGGTCGAAAACCTTGGCGCCGGCGGTCGGATCCATGCCGAGGTAGGGTTTGCCCTTGAGCTCGGCGATCTTGAACTCGGTACGCCGGTTCTGAGCGCGGCCCTCTTCTTTGCTGTTGTCGGCGATGGGCTTCTTCTGACCAAACCCGACGGCGATCAGGCGCTCCTTCGGGACGCCCTTGTCGACCAGCCACTTCTTGATGGTCAGCGCGCGCTCGCCGGACAGCTTCTCGTTGTCAGGCTGCTGCCCGACGTTGTCGGTGTGACCTTCGATGCGAAGCTTCGTCACCTGGGGATTTTCATCCAAGAAGACCTTGAGCTGCTCGAGCACGACCTCGCTGCCCGCTCCCTCTTTGAGCGTCGACTTCTTGGTGTCGAACACGATGTTGCCCGGAATCGAGACGCTGTCGCCGTTGACGGTGGCGGTGCTCTTCTTGGGCGCCGGTGCCGGGTCGGCGGTCGGCGCGGGCGTCGGAGCCGGCGCGGGTTCGGTTGTTGCGGGCGGGGGGGGCTGGCCTCCAGCCTGCGCCTCTCCCGCGGTGTGGGTGGTCACCGTGCAACCAGCGAGATAAGCCAGCCCCACGAACGTCAGTGTCAAACAACTGTTTCGCAACATATTGATCCTCCGTCGGCGGTCGCGCCGGGTCGGCGCGCCGTAGTCCTCGGCCCTTTGGCCGCAAGCGGTAATCCAATTCACCCGTCGATGGCAAGGCCGCCGTCTCGCGGACCCCGCGCCGAGGGTTTGGACGGGCTAGCCCTTCACGGTGTTCAAAGCGGTGGGTTTCCGGTGGCGAACGTGGCCGCCGCCGGGGCACAAAACGCCGAAGCCCCCCGGGTCTCGAGGGGCTTCGGGCGGTCCCGCGCGGGCGCTCAGGCCCTTCCGGGTCAGCCTCCGGCGCCGCCCGCACCGGCCGCGCAGGGGTCCGGCGGGGGGGTGGCGCTCGGGGCGATGCCCCCGAGCTGCACGGCGAGGGCCTCGAAGCCCAAGCCCACGCTGATGCCGTCGCACAGCTTGCTCGGGTCGCCGTTGGTGCCATCGGACATGATGTCGCTCGCCGCGCGGATCTGCTGAGCGATGCTCTCGAAGGTCTGGCCTTCGCACAGCGTCTTGTCGAAGCCGCCGGCCACCTTCTTGAGCTCGCCGATCAGATTCTCGGTCGGGATGATGCCGGCAATCACACCCTTGGTTGCCTTGGCGGTTGCACCAGCGCCCGCGAGATCGGCGGTGATGACGGCCTTCGTGATCTTCAGCGCGAGGCTGAAACCTTGGATGCTGACGGTCAGATTGAGATCACCTTCGGAGCCGCTGACCCAGGTGCCACCCGCAACGTACGACGAGGGGAACTGGACCTTGGCCGAGTCGATGTCGGTCGCATTCGTGAGCAGCTCCGGCAGCACCGGCCACATGTCGCTGCCGTCGAACTTCGGGGCCGAGCAGTTCGGCTCGGTCGGCGTGGCCTTGCAGTCGGGCACGAGGGCGTCAAAGGTCGAGCCGCCGTACAGCAGGGTTTTGATGCCCGTTTGGTCGGCGCTGGCCTCGAGCTTGTTCATCTTCAACATGATGGTGAAGGAGCCCGACGCGAGCGACTCACTGATGGTGCTGCTCGGGTTGGCCGCCAGCGATGCGATGATCTTCACCAGGTTCGAGCCGAACGAGTTGTCGATGCCGTTCTCGCCGTCGGTCTGCACACTCGACTTGGTCGCACCCTCTTGGTACTTGCAGTGATTGGTGCCGTTCTTGGTCGAGACCAGGCCGTCGAGGTTGTAGCCGATGGTGCGCCAGGCGTTCGGATCCGGGTTGCCGGAGTAGTCGGTGTCACCCAGGAACAGTTTGTTGAGCGCGACGACCGTGTCCGCCGCACCGGCGGCGGGGGCGCCGCTGCCTTGGGCCGGGGGTCGGGCACCGGGCTCCTCCGGATCGGGCTTGCCGGTGGTACTGCCACCGCTGCCTCCGGTGTTGTTGTTGCTCGAGTCATCGCTGCTTCCGCCGCAGGCGAACGCAGACAGAGAGCCGATGAGGCCGACGGTGACAAGCGTAAGGGATCGACGACGAAGCATGCGGTGGTTCCTCCTGGTTCTTCAGGTGTGCTCCCCGTGGTCGGCTAGCTGACCAACGCGGGTGGAGCGGCACCCTCAGCCCGGGGCATCCTAGCGAGAAAGCCTCCCGATGCAAGCCATGCGAAGGGGCAAACTCGTGTGGGCGCGTGTAGGCGAACGAGCCCGGCCCGCCTGCGGCCGGGCGGTGGTAAGCCATCTCTCCGAGCATGCCGGCCGAGTTCGTCCACCTGCACGTCCACACCCAGTTCTCCTTCCTGGTCAGCACCGTGAAGGTCGACGGGCTGGTCAAACAGAGCGCTGCGCTGGGCATGTCCGCGGTGGCCCTCACCGATCACGCCAACATGTTCGGGGCCATCCGCCACTACACGAAGTGTCGCGCCGCGGGCATCCTCCCCATCCTGGGTGCCGAGCTCAACGTCGTGCGCCCCGACGGCAAGGGGGTCGTCGACCACCTGGTCGTGCTGGCTCGCAACAACGAGGGGTACGCGAATCTGGTTCGGCTCGTCTCTCGCTCCCACGTCGCGTCTGCGTCGGATTGGGCACCGAGCGTCGCGCTGCCGGATGTGGCCGGGCTGTCGAAGGGGCTGATCGGTCTCTCGGGCTGCCTCGGCGGTGTGGCGGCGCAGCGTGTGCTCGAGCAAGGCCCGGAACACGGAGAGAAGGTCCTGCTCGAGCTCCGCGACGCATTCGAGCCCGGGATGTGTTTTGTCGAGCTGCAGGATCACGGGTTTCCGGAGCAGCGCGTCGTCAATCGGGTGCTGGTCGAGGCCGCCTCCGCGCTCGACTTGCCCGTCGTGGCCAGCAACGACGTGCATTTTCTGGAGAAGGCAGACGGCGAGGCCCAGCTCTACCTGGACTGCATTCGCCAGAACCGCGTCGTCGCCCAGGAGCGGGCCGGTCACCACGGCAGCTTCGAGATGTACCTCAAGAGCGCCGAGGAAATGGCGGAGACGTTCCGCGAGCTGCCGCAGGCGATCTCCAACAGCGTGCGCATCGCGGAGATGTGCGGTGACGTCTCGCTCAAGCTCGGCGAGGCGATGCTGCCGAAGTTCCCCGTGCCCGAGGGGTTCGATCTCGACGGCTATTTCCGGCACGTGTCCCGCGAGGGTCTCGAGGCGCGCTTCGCGCAATTTCGCGGCGCGGGCCGCAGCATCGTGGAGGCCTCGTATCGCGAACGCCTCGAGCTCGAGCTCGAGGTGATCACGAGCATGAAGTATCCCGGCTACTTCCTGATCGTCTGGGACTTCATCCGCGAGGCCAAGGCGCGAGGCATCCCGGTGGGGCCGGGGCGCGGCTCGGGCGCCGGTTCCATCGTGGCGTACGCGCTCGGCATCACCGAGATCGATCCCATCCCGTACAACCTGCTGTTCGAGCGCTTCTTGAACCCCGAGCGCGTCAGCATGCCGGACTTCGACGTCGACTTCTGCATGGCGCGCCGCGACGAGGTCATCGCCTACGTCGCGGAGAAGTATGGCAAGGCGAGCGTGGGTCAGATCGCGACCTATCAGAACCTGAAGGCGCGCAGTGTGATCAAGGACGTTGCCCGCGCCATGGGCATCCCGGCGCAGGACGCGCAGCGCATCGCGAGCCTGGTGCCGGATCTAGGGCAGGGCAAGACGGCGACCATCGAGCAGGCGCTGGAAATGGAGCCGAAGCTCCGGCAGATGGCCGAGGGCGATCCCCAGATTTTGGAGCTGTTGACCCAGGGCAAGAAGCTCGAAGGGTTGACGCGCCACGCCGGCATGCACGCTGCCGGTGTCGTGATCAGCGACGGGCCGCTCGAGGATCACGTGCCGTGTTTTCTCAGCGATTCGAGCATCGTCACCCAGTACGACAAGGACGACGTCGAGGCGGCGGGGCTGGTAAAGTTCGATTTTCTGGGGCTGAAGACGCTGACGGTGATCGCCATCGCCGAGCGCCTGGTCAACGCGCGGCCCGACCGCGCGGGCAACCCGCTGTCGCTCGGGCTGGTTCCACTCGACGACCGTGAGACCTATCAGCTGGTCTCGAGCGGAGACACCACGGGAGTGTTCCAGCTCGAGTCGAGCGGCATGCAGAACCAGATCTTGCGGCCGCTCAAGCCGGATTGTTTCGAAGACATCATCGCGGCCGTCGCCTTGTATCGCCCGGGACCGCTCGGTACCGGGATGATCGACGACTTCATCGGCGGCAAACACGGACGCAAACCCATCCGCAAACTTCACGTGCTGGTCGACGAGGTGCTCGCGCCCACCTACGGCGTGCCCGTCTATCAAGAGCAGGTCATGCAGATCGCCCAGCGCCTGGCCGGGTATTCGCTCGGAGCCGCCGATCTCTTGCGGCGGGCGATGGGCAAGAAGAAGGCCGAAGAGATGGCCAAACAGGAGCAGGCGTTCCTGGAGGGAGCCAAGAAGAACGGCGTGAGCGACGAGCAGGCGCTGGCGATCTTCCGCGAGGTCGAGGGGTTTGCGTCGTATGGCTTCAACAAGAGCCACTCGGCGGCCTACGCCCTGGTCACCTATCAGACGGCGTATCTCAAGGCGCACTATCCGACGGAGTTCTTCGCCGCGCTCTTGACCGCCGACAAGGACAAGATCGACAAGGTCGTGCGCACCATCGCCGAGGCGCGAGCCTGGGGTGTGAGCGTGCTGCCGCCCGACATCAACGCCAGCGCGCTCGACTTCACCGTCGTGTATCAGCACCCGGAAGGGCGCGGCCCCGCCCGGGGACCGGGCAAGCTTCGAGATCGCTACGGTCCGCAGATCCGCTTTGGACTCGGGGCCGTGCGCGGCGTCGGCGAGGCCGCGCTCGAGACCGTGTTCGAGGCCAGGAATGCCGGGGGTCCGTTCGTCGATCTGTTCGATTTTGCGGCACGCGTCGACGCAAAACGTCTCAACAAAGGCGTGCTCGAGTCGCTGGTGCAATGTGGCGCGTTCGACAGCGCACTCGGACCCATTGGTGTCACCCGCGGTCGTGCCTACGCTGCCATCGACCGCGTCCTCGAGCGCTCCCGCAGCTCGAGCCGTGACCGCGAGCGGGGCCAGACCACCCTGTTCGGCATGTTCGACGCGGCCAGCAGCAAGGGCGGGGATGGCCAGGCGCAGACGGCGACCGACGAGTACCCGACGGTGATCGAGTGGGATCGACTCGAGCTCTTGCGTCGCGAGAAGGCCGCGCTCGGGTGTTACGTCTCCGGCCACCCGCTCTTGCGCTACGGCAACAAACTCTCGCGGCTCGGCGCCATCTCCAGCGTGAAGGTCGCAGCGGAGGCCCCTTGGACCATGGTGTCCGTGGCCGGCATGGTCGAGGGCTGGCAGGAGAAGATCTTCAAGGGCGGCTCGGGCGGCAAGGCGGCGTTCTTCGAGATTGAGGACATGTTCGGCCGGGTGAAGGCCAAGCTGCGCGGGGATCGCATCGACACCTACGCGCCGATCCTCACCGCCGGCGAGGCGGTCCTGGTCACGGGCAAGGTGAGCTTTCCAATGACCGACGAGGCATCGGACGAGGAAAAAGAGCCAACACTCCTGGTCGACTCGGCGGAGCCCCTGTCCGACGCGGTGCTCAAGGCGACGCGCTCACTGTCGATTCGGCTGAGCGCGGAGCGCACGGCCAAGAGCCAGCTCGAGGCACTCCGTGATCTTCTGCGCGACTCGCCAGGGCCCTGTCCGGTCGAGCTCGTGCTCGAGCTGCCGGGCGGCGCCGAGGCGGTGATGGCCCTGGACGGCACGCGGGTCACTCCGAGTGATCTGGTCCTGTCGGGGCTCGAGCGCATGTTTGGCACCACCGTCGCCGAGCTGCGCTGAGCGCGCTTCGGGGGGCGCAATCCGCGCCGCCCGGGCCGGTGGCTCTCTGGGCGCTACGCCGAGGCAGCAGGGAAGGCCTGGGGGAGGCTGAGCGCCTTTCTGTCAATCGTGCTGGGGGAGCTGGTATCCTTTGGCTTCCATGAAGGACGCCCGGTCCGAGCTCGTGCGCATCGATGCCTCCGGCACGGCGCACCCCATCGGCGTCACCGCCAGCCAGCGCATGCGTGCGCGCGAGGGGGCATTCCGACTGCTCCCGTCGCCGCGCCACGTGGTGCTCATGCGGCTCACGGGGGAGGACGGAAAACGGGATGGCGAAGACGGCGCCATCGTGCGTTTGGCCGGTGAGATCACGGCCTCCGGTGACGTAACCGATGTGCTGGCCATGGTCGCGCAGGCGAACTGGCGCGGGGAGCTCGTCGTGCTCGACACCGAATACACCCGCTCCATGTTCTTCGAGCAAGGCAACATCGTCGGAGTGCAGACGACCTGCGATGAAGAGCGCCTCGGCAGTGTGCTCTACCGCTTCGGGGCGATCACCGCTGAACAGCGTGCGACGATTGTCGCGCGCATGAACGAGGGCGCCCGCTTCGGCGAGGCCGCCTCGCAGGCGGGCCTCGTCAGCAGCGAAAAGCTGTACACCTACATGGGGAAACAGATCGAAGAGGTCGTGTTCGCGACCTTGACGGTGGGCGACGGCACCTTCTTTTTCCTGGATGGGTTCGACGCCTCGAGGCTGATGTCCCAGCACATGGTGAGCGCCGGCGCGCTGCTCATGGATGCGGTGACCCGCATCGACGAGATGAACTATTTCAAGCAGAAGATCCCCACTACGGACTACGTACCGGTGAAGCTCGACAACCCAACGCCGCCGAACGAGGAACTGAAGGACACGCTGGCCGCGGTCGACGGCCGGCGCAGCGTCGAGGAGATCGGCCGCAAGACCGGCAAGGGTGAGTTCGTCACCGCCAAGCAGGTCTACTCGCTCGTGCAGAGCAAACACGTCGTGATGCACCCGCCGCGCGCGGAGGGTGGGCCCGCCGGCCTGGTCTCCGCGGCCAACAGTGCCTTGCTCGTCATCCACCGCTCCGCGGACCGCGCCGGCAAGGGCGCGGCGCTGCGGGAGAGCCTCGCCTCCTTCGCGGTCGGCGCGGGGGTCTACGACATCTTGTTCCGAGGGGCCGGTCCGGATCAGGAAGGCGTGCTCGAGCCGAAGGCCGTGGCGGAGAACTCGGTCCTGGTCGCGTCCGGGTCCGACCCCGAGAACATGCTCAAGCAGATGCTCCACGAGTACGTCAGCTTCGCGCTGTTCAGCGCCGGAACGGCCCTCGGAAGCGAGAAGGAAAACGAGCTCAAGAGAGAGGTCGGGACGGTCCTCGGGAAGCTGCGGCCTCAGGGCTGAGGCCGCTCCTGGCGCTTCGGCGCTCTTGCCAGCCGCTCTGACCGAGCTAGTCTTGCCGCGGCTTGTCTTTCGGAGGTTCTCATGAAGCTCGCTCATTGGTCGGCGTTCGCCCTGTTTGGTTCTGGCCTGGTCGTGGCGTGCAGCTCGAGCGGCGGCGGAGGCGGCTACGCTCCCTGCGACGACGCCGGGCTGTGTCCCACGGGGCTGGTCTGTGACAACGGCTACTGCGTGAGCCCGGAAGCCGGGGTCGGCGGCGGCCCGAACGGCGGCGGGGGCGGTCCGAGCGGCGGCGGGGGCCCGAGTGGCGGGGGCGTCGGCGGCGGCCCGAGCGGCGGCGGCTTCGGGGGCGGTCCCGCTGGTGGAGGCGGCGGCCCGAGTGGCGGTGGCTCCGGGGGCGGTCCCAGCGGCGGAGGTGGCTTTGGCGGCGGCCCGAGCGGTGGGGGCGGCTTTGGTGGCGGCCCGAGTGGCGGGGGTGGCGCATCTGCGTGCACCTCGACGAGCCAAGGCCTGCCTTGCAATCAGGTCTGGGACGACACCACCACGTGTGGCCAGTGCCTCATCAGCAAGTGCTGCACGGAGACGAACGCTTGTTTCAACAACAAGGAGTGCTCGGGGCTCTTCGAGTGCATCATCACGTACGACTGCGCCAACGCGAGTGACCTGAATACCTGCATCTCGACCAACTGTTCGGGCTGCGCGACCTCCGGCGCCGCGACCTACTTCAACGCCATTGGCACCTGCCAGACATCGAAGTGTGCGACCGAGTGCGCTTGACTCCGACTGACCTGTGAATCCCGCGCCCGCGAACGGTTGGGCACAGCCCTGCCGATTACCGAAAGAAACCGCGGCCACGGGTTGGCCAGAGTCTTGCTCCGGTGCATCGGCATGAAGCTCACTCTCGCGCTCTTCACCCTGGTTGCTCTGGCCGGAGTCGGCTGTGGCTCAGGTCATCGAGCGGCCCAGAGCCCGTCCCCGGAGTACTCGGACCAGGACGAGTACTCCCAGACCCAGAGCCAAGGCAGCGGCTCGGACTCGAGCGGCGCCTACTACGGTGCCGGTCAGAGCGGAGCCCCCGAGCGACGCCCGGCGGAGCCGAGCGCACGTCCCTGACTCTGTCGTCCGAACAGTGGGTCGACAGGGATTCGAACCCTGGACCGACGGATTAAAAATCCGCAGCTCTAACCAGGCTGAGCTATCGACCCGAACCCCGACCGCAGTCGGGGCGCACTGTCTACCTCGAACCGCGGCGTTCGGCCACAGCTTCGAGCGCACAAAAGCATCGAGGCCGCCCGGCAAGCTGCCGAACGGCCTCGAAGGCTCGGCGCTAGCTCAGATCAGGGAGTGAGCACCATGTTGACGGTGTACGGGAACGAGGCGTTGGTCTGCCTCGACGAGACGAGCAGTGTGTACATACCCGCTGCCGTCGCGGTGTAGGTGACCGTTGCGACCGCGCCGCTGCCCTGCGGCGAATAGGCTAGCTGAGTGAGGCATGCGGAGCTCGATGTGAGCGCCGCGTACGGCGTGAACGTCGATGCCCCGGTTCGGGTCACGGTGACGACCACGTGGTCACCCGCCTCCATCCAGGTCTCGAAGTCGTCGGTGAAACGCTGGGCGAAGTCACCCGCACGGTCGCCGATGGCCAGAGACTCGTTGAACGTCCCGTTGAACGGATAGATGGCCAGGTCGTCGCCCGTTCCACCCTGCGGGCCGGCGCCCGACAGACATGTGCCGCCGACGTTGCCCGGCACGACGTTCATCGAGATCGCCCCGACCTGTCCTGCTGTCGTCGCAGTTCCCCAGGCCGTGTAGATGCCCGTGGAAGTGGGGGTGTACTTCAGCCGTGCGCCGCCGTTGACCACGCCGGAGCTCGCTGCCGAGACGCCGAGGGAGGTGGCGCAAGCGCCGGCCTTCGACACGTACACCCGGTCAGCGAACGGCGTTGCGCCCTGGAGGATGGTGTACTGAGTGCCAGTCACGCCCCAGAACTCGACGTCCTCGCCCTGGAAGCCGGTGGGCGCCGGGGAAGTGCCCGCTGCCCAGGTCTCTCCGGCCGATACGGTCGCGCCCATGTGCCAGCCGAGCGGCCACACGGTGTACGTGGAGGTACCGCAACTTCCGCCTAGGTCGCCCGGGTAGGCGTTGAAGACGTAGTCGCCAGTCTGGCCTGCGACGTCAGTGGTGAGGATGTTGTAGTAGTACCCGGCAGCGGTCGGCGAGATCACCCGGCGGGCCTTGTAATTCCCGTGGTTGTTGCCCTCGTTGTACGGGTACGTAGTAATCGTGCCCGTCGTGCAGCTGTTCGGCCGGGTGTAGAAGCGCGGCTGGATCGTCGAGCTGCCGCGGCGCCCGTACATCATCGTCATGGTCTGGCCCGCTGCGGTCGAGACCTCGGTGTCGTCCCAGAAGTAGGTGGCACCAGCCGGGTTGCCCGCGGTGTTCTCGGTGTTCGTGAGCGTCTGGTTCAGCGTGTACGGCAGGACAGAAGCGCCGTAACCGTCCACACCGCACTGTGTGCCGGCGGCGGTGTCCTTGCCGTCGCAGTTCTCGTCGATCTTATTGCCCGGGATCTCGGTTGCGTTCGGGTTGATGGCCTTGTTGGTGTCGTCGCAGTCCGTGTTGTTGCCCGCGCGCCCAGCCGGTATCGCGCACAAGTACGAGACCGTGCCAGCCACATCACCGAACCCGTCGCCGTCCTTGTCCGGCCAGGTCGCGGTGGGACCTTCGTCGATGCCATTGATGCAGTTGTTGTCCTTGCCGTCGCACAGCTCAATCGCGTTCGGATTGATGGTCTTGTCGGCGTCGTTGCAGTCACCACCGACGGCGATGTAGCCGGTCGGCTGCGCGCACGCGCTCTTGGTTACAGTGCTCGAGCCGAAGCTGTCGCCATCGGAGTCCTGGTACCAGGTCTGGGTGCCGGGGTCGGGGGTGGCGGCGTTGCAGTCGTTGTCCTTGCCGTCGCAGATCTCCGTGTTGCCGGGGAAAATGGCCTTGTCGGCGTCGTTGCAGTCGCCACCCTGGGTGACCCAGGTCGACGCCGGAGGCGTGCAGGCTTTGGTTGCGGTTCCCGCGCCATACCCGTCACCGTCCGTGTCGTTGTAGTAGTCGTTCTTGGTGACGCCGTCGTCGACGCCGTTGGCGCAGTCGTTGTCCTTGCCGTCGCAGACCTCGGTGTTGCCCGGGTAAACGGCGCCGTCCGCGTCGTCACAGTCGCCCTTGGTGGCGGTGTAACCCGTCGGTGCGGCGCAGCCGGACTTGTTGGTCGCCGCATTGTCGAGGCCGTAGGCGTCGCTGTCAGCGTCCACGTAGAACGTGCTGGTCACGCCTTCGTCGATCTGCGTGTCGCAGTTGTCGTCGACGCCGTTGCAGACCTCGGTCGCGCCTGGATTGATGTCCTTGTTGTTGTCGTCGCAGTCCTTCGTCGAGTCGTAGCCGTCGCCGTCGGCGTCCGTGCCCGTGCTGCCGCCGGTTCCGCCGCCGCCGGTTCCGCCCGCCACGCCGCCGCCGCCCGCAATGCCGCCGGTGCCGCCGCCGCCGGTGTTGCCGGTGCCGCCGCCGCCGGTGTTGCCGGTGCCGCCGCCGCCGGTGTTGCCCACGCCGCCGACGCCCGTGCCGCCAGTACCGCCCTTGCCGCCGGTTGCTCCGACCGCGCCGGAGCCTCCGCCGCCGGAGCTGCTCGTGCCGTCGTCACCACCACACGCCATCACCGACATGCCGAGCGCGAGCGCCGAGTAGGAAACCAATTTTCGAGTCGAGCGTTTCATGAATGCCTCCCGAGTAAGTTCCGCCGCGCCGGTTGGGCCGATGGACAGCGGAGGAGGCTAGGCTCGGTCGTTGGCGCGGGCAACGCAGATTTAGCAGACGCCAAAAACTCTGTAATAACCAAGCGTTGCTAGGAAATGGCTCGGAGTCCGGGGCCAGCATTTCCGTGGCAGCACGCGGAACGGCCCGGCAGCCCGCCCTCCAAGGGACTCCACGGCCGGCCGACTCTGCTATCTCCTGGCTGCCGCCACATGTCCCTCCCGGACGACGCCACCGCGCCAGCCCCGCCCAGGGTCGGCCTCGCGCGGCGGCTACTGCGCCCGACGAGCGTTGGCGCGGCGTACCTGGGTCTGCTGTCCCTGCTGGCGCTCGGCCGGACCCTGGCGGACGACCAGGTTCAGGGGGTGAGCGCGCGCGGCGCGCGCCAGCTGATCACCAGCCGTTTTCCCGCCGAGGTCATCGACGCCGCGGTGCTGTCGCTCGCCAGCGCGGTAGCCCTCGGCATCTTCCTGGGTGTCCTCGCGGGGGCCCTGCTGATGCTGCGCGATCGACTACTGACGCGAAAGCGCGAGCCCGCGTCGCTGGCGCTGCCCAGCCTCGGCGTCGTGGTCGCGCTCCACATCTTCGCGTGGTGCTACGACCTCGCCTGCCACCCCCAAGCGTACGCAGCCGGACTCTACGCAAGAGGCGGCCTGCGCGCAGCGCTGCAGATCTTCGTGTGTGACCACCTCGGACCGACCGGCGTCGTCATCGCCGCCGGACTCTCGGCGAGTGTGTTCCTTGGTGGCCCGGTGCTCGTCGCGGTCGGAAAGCAGAGGGCCGCTCGGCTTCGAGCCGCCGCTGCCGTCGCTGGCTCCGCGCTGGTCTTTGGGCTGCTTTTCAGCACTGTCGGCCGCATCGGTGTCCGACCGGCTCACGCCGCTGGCGCGCGCCCCAACGTGCTGATCATCGCAGCGGACTCCTTGCGCGCCGATCGACTCGACCCCCGTGTCGCGCCCGAGTTGAGCCGTCTCCGGGACAAGGGTACGAGCTTCGAACGCGCCTACGTGGGCCTGCCACGGACGTTTCCTTCCTGGGTCTCGATCCTGAGCGGGCGAGACCCGCATCATCACGGAGTGCGCCACATGTTCCCCCGGCGCGAGGCGCGCGCCGTCGACGTCGGCAGCATCGTGCGCCAGTTCGGCAGCGCGGGGTATCACACCGCCGTTGCCAGCGACTTCGCCGGCGACATCTTCCGTCGTTACGCGTTCGGTTTCAAACGGACGTTGACCCCGACCTTCGACGTGCGAGAGCTGGTGCGCGAGACTGTGCTCGGTGGCCAGAGCCCGATCTTGCCGCTGCTCCGCACGCGGTCCGCACGTCATGTGCTGCCGACCCTCCGCGCGCTCCACGAGACGACCGATGCGCGAGCGCTGAGCGCGGACGCGTTGCAGGCGATCGACGACGCAACCGGCAAACCATTCTTCGTCGTGGCGTTCTACTCGACCGCGCACTTCCCGTACTCCGCGCCGGCTCCACACTGGTCGCGTTTCCTCGACAAGGGCTACCGGGGCCGTACCGCTACGGAAAATCCCCCGCCATTTTCCCCGGCCGCGTTCCGGACGCCGCGGACGTGAAGGCAGTTCGCGCGCTCTACGACGGGGCGGTCTCTGCCGTGGACGAAGCGGTGGGGGAGCTGATGGCGGGGCTCTCGCGGCGCGGCCAGCTCGACAACACCATCATCGTGGTGACGGCGGACCACGGCGAGAGCCTGTTCGAGTCCGGTCGGGGCCAGGGCCACGGGGATCACCTGTTTGGTGACGAGACCACGCGCGTCCCGCTGGTGGTCATCGACCCGCGCCGGGCGCGGGCGCAGGCGATCACTCAGCTCGTGCGCTCCGTCGACATTGCGCCGACGCTGTGTGAGCTCGCGGGGGTCGAGTGTGAGCCGGGCATGGACGGACGTTCGCTCGTGCCCGCGCTGGAGGGTCGAGTCTTGGCGCCGCGCCCCGCCTTCGCCGAGACCGGGCTCTGGTTCACCCGCCAGATCCCGGAGGTGCCGCCGGCCCTGCGCCTCCCGTATCCGGATCTCACCGATCTGGTCGAGGTCGATTCCGGAGCCGGCGGTGAGCTCGTGGCGAGGTCGGATCTGGAGCCGCTGCTCGTGACGGCCAAACACCGCATGCTGCGCGATGCGCGTCACAAGTTGATCTACGCGCCGACGCGCGCGGGCCCGCGCTGGATGCTGTTCGACTGCGAGGCCGACCCGGCGGAAGAGCACGATGTGGCAGCCGCCCACCCCGAGGTCCTGGCTCGCTTGAAAGCCGAGCTGTGGGCCTGGATGCTGGAAGATCCCAGCATGCAACGCCGCGGTGAGATGCTGGTCCCGCGCGAGGAGCCCCGCCGGTGACCGTGTCGGAGCGCATTGCCAGACTCTTGGTATTTGCCGTCGGCGCGCTGTCTGTCGCTGCGGTGGCCCGGCTGCGTGACCCGGCGCGAGTGGAAGCCCCGCCGCTGTCGCCTCGGCAGCAGCAGGCAAGCCCATCACGGGCAGGCGGGAGCGCCGCGAACAGCGAGCCGAAGTCAGCCGGAGTGGCGGTGCGGCTCATCGAGCGACTCGCCAGCGCCGTCGTGAACGCACCCGAGCTCGAGCGCGTGGACAAGGAGCTCGCGTATTGGCGGCGCATGCGCTCGCCGTACTTCGGCGCGAGCGGACAGCCGGCAGAGCTGGTGCAGCAGGTCTCGCTCGTTCGCCCAGGCAGCATGAAACGCAAAGGGCGGAAGCGCGAGGCCGGCACCTGGGTCCTCGATCCCAAGATGTGGAACATGAACGAAGGCAGCTTCGATCAGCGTGAGGCCATCTTGGCGCCGCCGCCGGCAACGCTGCGCTTCCGCTCGATCGTGATCCCGGACGGCGCAGTGTTCGAGGCCGCGCCGGCCATCGCCGGTCCGGGTTACGGCGGCGTCGAGTTCGAGGTCGCCGTCCGCGATCGCAGCGGCGCGAGGCATGTGCTCGGAACGCGCAGCGTGGAAGGAGGCCGCACCGGAGCCTTCGCCGATTGGCAGATCCCGCTTGCAGAGTTCGCCGGCCAGACCGTCGAGCTCGAGCTGTCGACACGCGCCAAGATCAAGGGTGTTGGTCCCGCGGCAGCCCTTTTCGGCACCCCGGTGGTGTACGCGCCGAGCAAGAGCGCGTTGCCGTTCAACGTGCTCTTCATCGTGGTGGATGCGATGCGCGGCGACGCGCTGGCGGCGACCCACGACGACGCGACCGACGCGGCCGTCGCGCGAGCCGAACCCCCGGCGTTCGAAGCATGGCTGCCACGCCTGCCGGAGGTGGCGCCGAATCTGGATCAGCTCGCGAAGGCGGGAGTCATCTTCACGAAGGCGTACTCCGGTGGAACCTGGACGCGTCCCGGCACGTTGGCGATGCTCGCCGGTGCACACTCGAGTGCGCTGGGTCTATCGGCGTTGCCTCTGGTCCCGGCGGCGCCGGATGTGCTCGCCCTGTACGCCCGGCGCCCCGGGTTCTTGCCACTGTTGTTTCGCGCCGAAGGCGCAGTCACGCGCGCCGTAGTCAACAACTTCTACATGGTCGGGTACGCGGGTGTCGGCGTCGACATGGGCTTCGAGGGGCTCGTCGACCACCGCTTTCAGCGGGAGGACACCGCCAACATCGTGGCCGACAGCGTGCGGCTCCTGGAGCAAAACCGCGGGCGACGTTTCTTCTTCTTCGTCAACTTCAACTCGCCCCACTCACCCTATCAACCGCCTCCGAGCGCCAGGGCGGCGATCCCGCGCGCGCCGCGCGGTCCGGGCGAGCGTATGGTTCGAGACTACCTGGCGGAGATCCACAAGGACGACGCCGCGATCGGCGAGCTCCTGGCGAAGCTGGACGGGCTCGGGCTTCGCGACCAGACGTTGGTCGTCGTCACTGCCGACCACGGTGAGACCCTGAGTCGCGAGCACGAGACCGTGCCCGTCGGAGTCGACGGCGGGCCGCGCATCGGCGGACGATTTCACCACCTGTCGTCGTTGTACGACGAGACCGCGCGGGTGCCGCTGATCGTGTCTTGGCCCAAGCGATTGCCCGCGGGCCGGCGGGTCGACGACCCGGTCTCCAGCATCGACATTCTGCCGACGCTCGTCGAGCTCGCGGGGCTCGACCTCCCCGCGCATGTCCGGGGTTCGTCGCTCGTGCCACTGATCGACGGCAAGTCGGAGCCCGAGCGGGCCATCGTCGTGGAGGGGCGCGGTGCCCACGCGATTCGTGTCGGCCGCTGGCGCCTGGTCGTCCGGGACGACGCCTACCAGCACGTCTGGGTCAAGGGACGGCGCGTCAAGCGCAAGGTCGAGCTGTACGATCTCGAAGCCGATCCCGGCGAGCGTGTGCAGGTAGCGGCGCAACATCCCGAAGTGGTGTCGCGGCTGCTCGCGGCGGACCAACGGCGCGGCGCCGAACGCGTCGTGGGTCAGAGCGGGAGCCGCTCGCCCAAGTATCATTTGCGGTTCTCCGGCGGCGCGCAGCTGCACCGACTGAAGGGGGAACTGCGCGGGCGGACGGCCGACGGTGGAGCGGCCAAGCTGAGCGCCGTCGCCGTCGGGTTGCCAGAGGGTGCACTCTCCCGAGTCGGGGAGGGGGTCCTGCTCGACGTCGCGCTCACCCCGGGCGCTTTCTTGGGTTTCGATCTCGGGGTCGAGCCGCCCAACGCCGATCTGTCGTGGTCGTTCTTTCTCGATGGGGCGCCGTGGCCAGGTGACGCGGCGTATGCGGGGGAGTTTGCGCTCTCGGCTGCGACGCTCGCCACGGGGGTGCGGGGTGAGGCAGGGCGTCGCGAGCTCTCGGGGACGCGGTTGCCGTGGGTCGATGCGTCGGAGACGGGACTTTTCGTCGTGCGCGACGCAGACGCAGGCGAGCTGCGCTTCGCAGAGACGGGTGCCGCGAAGGCGGAGGCGATGGGGCTGATGAAGGCGTGGGGCTACGTCCGCTGACGGGCCGCCGCTCAGTGGCCCGCGTGCGCCGAGCAGCACTGGCGCGACGCACGCGAGGCCGGCGAGCGAGGCTGTCCCCCCCGCCTGAGGCAGGATCACCGCGCCCCGCGGCGTTGACAACCCCCGGCGGGCCAGGGGCAAATCCAGCAAAAAACGGCTAGGCGCGGCCCAGCACACCCGCGGCGCCGGGTTCGCGCCGGCGCACGGCGGGAATCGAGCTCTTGGGAGCCTCTCCGTACTCGTGCAGCTTGTACTGGATCTTGCGCACGCTGATGCCGAGCACCTCGGCGGCCTTGCTGGTCGAACCGCCATGCGCTTCGAGCGTCGTGAGGATCGCGTGACGTTCGATATCCGCCATGGACGAGCCCGGAATGGTGGGCAGCACGTTGCCGCCCTCGACGGAGCCGAGCTCGGCGGGCAAGTGATGCGACTCGATGCTGGGTCCGTCCGCGAGCACGACAGCGCGCTCCACCACATTTTCCAGCTCTCGCACGTTCCCCGGCCAGTTGTACGCGACGATCTGAGCGAGGGAGCTGTCGCTGAAACGGTCGATCTGCTTCTCGTTCTCCTTGCCGAAACG
Organism: Myxococcales bacterium; assembly: GCA_016706225.1. Taxonomy (NCBI): domain Bacteria; kingdom Pseudomonadati; phylum Myxococcota; class Myxococcia; order Myxococcales; species Myxococcales bacterium. The sequence continues at coordinate 198,050 of JADJKB010000010.1, read as the reverse complement.
CTCCAGGAAATGGGCTGCCAGCGCTGCCACGTCGCTGCGCCGGCGCCGAAGTGGCGGCAGGTGCACGTTGATGACGTTGAGGCGGTAGTAGAGATCCTCGCGGAACTGTCCGTCGGCCACCAGCTGTTTCAGATCGCGGTTGGTGGCTGCCACCATGCGGACGTCGACGGTTAGCGTCTGATTTCCGCCCACTCGCTCGAACTGGCGCTCCTGCAGGACGCGCAACAGTTTGACCTGGGTGGATGGGGTGATGTCGCCGATTTCGTCCAGGAACAGCGTCCCGCCATCGGCCTGCTCGAAGCGTCCCTCACGCCGACGATCGGCGCCGGTGTACGCGCCGCGCTCGTGTCCGAAGAGCTCGCTCTCGAGCAGGGTTTCGGCGAGGGCCGCGCAGTGCAGCCGGATGAACGGCCCGTCCTTACGCGGGGAACGATGGTGGATCGCGGCGGCGATCAGCTCCTTGCCCGTGCCGGATTCGCCCGTCAGGAGCACCGTCGCGCGACTGGGTGCGACCTGGGCGACCGCCTTGAACACCTCTTGCATCTCCGGAGAGTTGCCGATGATGTTGTCGAAACGGTAGCGCTCCGACAGCTGACTGCGCAGCTCGGTCGTCTCGCGGCGCAGGCGAGTGCGCTCGAGCGCGCGATCGATCACCAGCACCAGCTCGTCCGTGTTGAGGGGTTTGGTCAGGTAGTCGGCCGCGCCCTCGCGCATCGCGCTCACGGCGGTCTCGACCGCACCGAAGGCCGTCATCAAGACGACCGGCACGTCGGGGGCGTGCTGACGCAGCTTGCGCAGGAGCTCCACGCCGTCCATGCCCGGCATCTTCAGATCGGTGAGCACGAGCGCGGGCGAGAACTCCTCCGCGCGGGCCAGCCCCTTGAAGCCGTCCGCGGCGGTCTCGACCGAGTAGCCCTCCTCCTTCAGGATCTCTGCGAGGGCGTTGCGGGCATTGGGCTCATCGTCGACGACTAGAATGCGACCCTTGGTCATGGCTCACTCCGGTGGTAATTTGTGCGGCGGGACGCAACCGGTGCACGACCCATGCCCACTCCGATTGTCCGCAATTATGCGCCAAAAACGCAGCAGGTCACGCCGAAATTGCGCCGACGGTCAGTGGTCGCGCATAAACTGCGCCAAGTTTCGCCCCTCAGCCGATGGCGTCCGCGAGCGCCCGAAGGGCATCCACGGTCGTGAAGACCCCCACGACTTTCGAGCCGTCCGCCACGATCGCGGAACCGAGCTTGCGGGTGGCCATCTCTCTCGCCACGGCCCCGATGCTCTGGTCAGGCGCCACGACGTAGGCGTCCACCGTCATTGCCTCTTCGACGCGCACTTCTGACGGGTCCACGTCCTTCAAGGTCTCGAGCAGGTGCAGATCTCGCAGCGTGACCATGCCCGCCAGCTTGCCCCCGTGGAGCACAGGCAAGTGGCGAATGTCGTGCTCGCGCATCAACTCGTGGGCTCGAGTCAGCGGCTGCTCGGAGCCGATCGTGTGAGGGGATTCCGTCATGAAGTCACGGATTGTTCGCTCTTTGTTGCTCATGTGCGGCTCGCTTCTCGGCCCCGCTCGCGAGGCTCATTCGTCGTCATCGTCATGGAGCACGCGTACGGCGGGGGTATCGAGATCATCGAACTGTCCGCGGCGTGCGGCCCACAGGAAAGCAAACACCGCGCCGCTGGCCAGGAGCAGAGCCAGCGGCAAGACCACGAACAACGCGCTCATGACTTCCTCTCGAAGGTCTTCGACCGATACGAGCTCGTGACGACGGTGAGGGAGGAGAGGGGCATCAAGATTGCAGCGATCCACGGCGCAATGGCGCCGAACACCGCCAGCGTCGCACAGATTGCGTTGTAGCCCAGTGACAGCAGGATATTGCGGCGGATCACCCGAAATGTGCGCCGCGCCCCGGTAAATAGCCGGAGCACCGGCAACACTCCGGGTTCCGTCGTGAACGCGTCGGCCGCCGCCAGGCTTGCCTCCGCGCCGCCGTGGACGGCGATGCCGACATGCGCGCGGGCCAACGCGGCCGCGTCGTTCACTCCATCGCCGACCATGACGACTGCACCGCGCTCCGCTTCGCGCTCGATGACCGCGAGTTTGTCCTCCGGCGAGGCTCCGCCAAGCGCGAAAGCCAGGGGCAGATCGAGCTGGCGCGCGACGCTCTCGACGACCTCGGGTTGATCACCGCTCAAGATCGCCAGCCGGTGGCCCATCGCGAGCAGTGCGCCAAGGCTTTCGCGCGCGTCGCGGCGAATCGGATCGCGGAAACAGGCCAGGGCGCACGCCGTCCCGCTCTCGGCGATCAAGACCGGGGTCTCGCCGCAACGCCCCGCCCGGCTCGCTCTGTCGTTCAGCTCCGTGGGCACCTCGGCGCGCGCGCGAACGAACGCCACGGAGCCGATGTGGAGCCTGCGACCATCGACGGTCGCGCTCACTCCACCGCCGGGGACCTGGCAGTACTCGGTGACGGTCGCGTCCCCTTCGCCGAGCGCGCGGGTGAAAGCTCGGGCGATGGGATGCGCGGAGCGCGCTTCGACCGCCGCGACCCGCGCTTCGAGCGCCTTGTCGCCGTGAAATGCCGCCAGCTCCAGCCGGCCTTCGGTCAGGGTTCCGGTCTTGTCGAACACGACGAGCGCTGGCGTGTCGAGGCGCTCGAGCGCGTCACCGCCCTTGATGAGAACACCGCTGCCGGCCGCCTTGCCGATGGCGGCCGTGACCGCGAGCGGCGTGGCCAGCCCGAGCGCGCAGGGACAGGTCACCACCAGAAGAGCGATGGCGTTTTCGAGCGCGCGGGTCTTGTCGATCTGCCACCAGCCGACGAGTGTGAGCAGCGCCAGGCCAAGGGCAACGACGACGAAGCGTCCGGCGGCGCGATCGGCGGCGAGCGCGGTGGGGGCGCGACGAGCCGCGGCGTCCCGCACCGTCTGCAGCAGTCGTCCGATGCGCGTTGCCTGTCCCGTCTCCTCGGCGCGGACGATCACCTCCGCCGACACGTTGACGGTGCCGGCGTGCACTCGGCTGCCGATCGCGATCTCTTCGGGGCGAGTCTCGCCGCTGAGCAACGAGGCATCGACGGTCGACTCACCCAGCGTGACGACCCCGTCGGCGGGGAAGGTCTCGCCGGCTCGGATCTGCAGCAGACCCCCGGTCGGCACGGCGTTGGTCGGGACCTCTCGCGGCTCCCCATCAACCAGCAGGCGCGCGCTCGACGGTGCCAGGGAAAAGAGCAACTCGGCGGCGTCAGTTGCCGCGTGCTGCCGCCGGCGCTGCAGCCAGCGCCCGACCAGGAGCAAGAAGATCACGGCCGACACGGAGTCGAAGTAGATCTCGCCGCGCCCTCGGATCACGTTGAGCGCACCCCAGCTGAAACCCGCCAAGATGCCGATGCTGACCGGCAGATCCATGTGGGGTGTGCGAGCCCTGATCGAGGCCCAGGCTCCGCGGTGGAAGACCCGGGCCGACCAGAGCACCGCGGGCGTCACCACGATCAAGCTGGCCGCGCGGAAGAACGTCCGGTAGTCGGCGTCCATGCCCTGAAAGGCGCCGGCGTAGAGCGCGAGCCCGAACAGCATGACGTTGGCGAACACGGCCCCCGCAACCGCCATGCGCGAGAGCAGCGCGCGGTCCTCGTTTCGGCGCAACTCGGCGGCGTCTGCGCTCTGTCGCGGGTGCGGCAGGTAACCGAGCCCGGCGAGCCCGCGCGCGACCTCGGAGGGGCGGAGCAAGCTCGGTGGAAACAGCACACGCACCGTCGAGCGCCCCAGATCTACGCTGGCCGAAACGATCCCCGGCACGACGCGGCCCAGACGCTCGACTAGCCAGACACAGGCCGGACAGTGCAGATTCTCGAGATACAGCTCGAGCTCGAGCAGGTCCGGACCTAGCTCGCGACAGTAGGTCGCGACGAACAGGGGATCGTCGAGCTCCGCGTAGGTCTTGTCCGAGCCGCTCGCGCGTCGGCCGAGCGCGCCCGCGTCCGCACGTTCTCGGTAGTAGCGACCGAGCCCGGCGTCCCGGATCACGGCGAACACCGTGCGGCAACCGTCACAACAAAACTGCTCCGGCTCGTGTTCGCGAACTCCGGACCGCGGCACCGGCAGACCGCAGTGATCACACACGACGTCGGCCGTGGTCGTCCCCTCGAACGGCGCGAGTGTCGCTTGTGTCACCGGGGCCGGCCCTCGTGCGTGTGGCAGGGCGGCTCGGCGGGTACCCCGCTCTTGCCCAAGAACTGCTTCGCATCGCCGAAGGCGAGAGCGGGGGCGTTGAGGCGACCGAACACCCCTGCGACGCCGACCGCGAGCAGGGCAATCGCGGACAGGACCGGCACGTGGCGGCGAAGGCGATGGGTCAAGCTGTGCACACCGACGCCGAGGCCGACCAGCAGCGGTACGGTGCCGCTCCAGAACGCCAGCATCACCCACATGCCGGACAGCGTGCTGCCGGTGCCAGCCGCGGCCACCGCGAACGCGTACAACCAGCCGCAGGGCAGCAGCGTGGACGACAGACCTACCAGCAACCCTCGGGTGGCCGGACGCCGCGCGCGAATGCGCGTCATGAGCCCCAAGCTGAGCTTGCCGAGTCTGCCGCTCGCGCCGACGGCCGGCCAGCTCACGCCCGCATGCTCGAGCAGCAAGCGGGCGGCCCACGCGATCATCAACCCGCCGGCGACCACGGCCGCGATGCGGCCGATGCCGACACTCTCGGCGGCGAGATCCGTCACGCCTCCGAGGGAGCCGGCGAGGGCGCCGAGGGCCGTGTAGGTCAGCAGCCGCCCGAGGTGATAGCTGAGGTGCGGCAAGAGCCGCGCGAATCCACGGGCCGGGGTCGGATCCGAGTAGAACGCGGCGAACGGTCCGCACATGCCCGCGCAGTGCAGGCTGCCGATCAAGCTCGCGCTCACGATCGGAAGGAACAGCGAGGCGCTCATGAGGGACCTCCAGCTCGAACGTCTCGCCGCAGCGTCTCGGTGAAATGCCGGCCGTCGGAGCTGACGTCGAGGCGGAACTCCCACAATCCAAGCTGACTGAGCGCGACGGTGCCGCCATACCCCGCGTCGCCGGTCGGCAGGAGCACCGCCGTCTCGACGCGCGCGGCTCGGGCGTTGGCAAAGGCCTCCAGCTTCACCGTCGCCCCGCGGATGGGTGCGCCGCTCGCGTCGACGACACGCGCCAACACGTGCAGCTCGTTGCCGCGCAGCTCGGTGTCGAGCTCGACCTTCCAGCCGAGGCGGGTGTTGGTGCTGACCTGCGCCTGGGTCTGGTCCCAGGCAACGGCCTTCTTGTAGTAGTCCTGCTCGGTCGCAAACGACGGATCGTGGACGGCGATGGCCGCCATCGAGAGCAGCCCGAGGGTCGTGCTCACGATCAGCGCCACCGGGAACAGCGCCCAGAAGCGACCCGCGCGGGTCAGAGGCATGCCGGGTTTCTGGGTCATGAGCCTCCCTCGGCTGAAGCCGGTGCCTCGGGCCCCAAGAGCTTGTAGGCGACCTCTTGCTCGAATCCCGCGTGATCACGAATGCCGAAACGGATCGGACGCTCACCGCGGTGGAAGCTCGTTCGCGGAGCAATCACGAAGACGCTGGTCGACTCGTGCGTCCCGGCGCGCACCCGCAGCGGATTCTCGGGCGCGATTAGCTTCACGTCGGTCGCGCCGATCAGGCTGATCTCGTAGGCATGCTCGACGTCGCCGCGGTTCTCGATCTTGATCCGGATCTGATTCTGAACACCGTCCGGGTGTTCGGCAAACGGCAGCCCGATGCCGCGCAAGATGGTCACGTCAGCGCTGCCGATGCGCATGCCGGCCACGCCCAACGCTGCGACGAAGCACGCCAGCGCGAGGGCATAGACAACCACGCGGGGGCGCAGGTACCTGGGGCGTTTGCCCGTCTCGAACCCATCCTGGGAGCCGTAGCGGATCAAGCCAGGGGCCTTGCCGACCCGCTGCATGATGAAGTCGCAGGCGTCCATGCACTGCGTGCAGGCGATGCACTCGAGCTGCAAGCCCTCACGGATGTCGATGCCCGTCGGGCAGGTCACCACACAGGCGTTGCAGTCGATGCAGTCGCCGGCTCCAGGTTTTGTCTTGCCCTTCAGGCGCGGTTCGCCGCGCCGGGAGTCGTAACCGACCAGCAGCGAATGGCGGTCGAGCAGCACTGACTGCAGGCGTGCGTAGGGACAGATGACGGTGCACATCTGCTCGCGAAACCAGGCAAAGTCGAAGAAGACCAGCCCGGCCGTGACCGCCATGATCAAAAACGGGGTGGGGTGCTCGAACGGGGATTGGGTGATCCAGCGCGATAGCCGAGCGACCCCCACGAAGTAGGCGAGGAAGACGTTGGCGACGAGCACACTCGCCAGCAAGAACACCAGGTTCTTGGCCACGCGCCGCGGCGACACACCCTGTCTGCGATCGAGCGCGAGTTGACCGCTACGGTCACCCTCGAACCAACGCTCGATGGGGCGGAAGACGAACTCCATGTACACGGTTTGCGGGCAGCCCCAGCCGCACCACGCCCGCCCGACCAGCGCCGTCAGCCCGATCACCGCCGCAAAGATGCTCAGCATCAGCAACATCAAGAGTACGCCGTCCGTGGCCAGGAACGTGCGTCCGAAGAGGTGGAACGCTCGCCCCGGCACGTCGAGCAACACCAGCGGTTTGCCGTTCATCTTCAAGAACGGCAGGCTCACGAACAGCACGATGAGTGCCCAGCCGGTCGCCAAGCGCGCGCGCCAGTGTTTGCCGGTGTGGAGCTTCGGACGGATGCGTCGCCGCGAACCGTCCGCGTTCAGCGTCGGCAGAACGCGTTCTGGCGGAGGGAGCGGACCCGACATCAGTTGCCCGGGACTTCCTTCCCCTCGGGCGCCTTGCCCGCCTCCATCTTGCCGCGCAGTGTGCCGACGTAGGCGACGACCTGCACGAGCTCCGTCGGCGTGAGCTGCTTTTCCCACGCCGGCATGCCTTTGGCGGCGACGCCTTCGGAGACCACCTTGTGGATGTCGGTGAGTTTTCCCTCCCCGTGGACCCAGTGTTTGTCCGTCAGGTTTGGCCCGACCAGCCCCTGCCCTTTGTCGGCGTGGCACGCGGCACAGCGCAGCGCGAACACGGCCTTCCCGCTCTCGACCGTCGCCGCGTCGGACATTGCCTTCTCGAGGCTCTCGGGGGTCGCTGCGACCGTCTTCGGCGCCAAGGCGCCCGCCGCCGCGAGCTCCGCCTGGTACTCCGCGTGTACCCCCGGCGCGCTCTTCGTCACGTGATAGACGACGAAGTAGCCGGCAGCCCAGATCACACTGCCCCAGAAGATCCACACCCACCAGCGGGGCAGCGGATTGTCGTACTCCTGGATCCCGTCGTACTCGTGATCCATCAGCATTTCGGCGTCCCCTTTGGGGGTGTCGCCGGCGGTCGGCTCCTGGTTGTTCTCGGACATTTCAGCCGCGCTCCTTGCCGTCTCGATCGAGGTCTTGCAGGTCGTCGTCGAGCGGCATGAACCGCGCGCGCTCGAACACGGCGCTCTCGTCGCGCCGAAACAGCCGCACGACCACGCCGACGAAGACGACGAAGAAAATCAGCAGGGCGATCTCGGCGTACCCCGCGAGGCCCATCGCACCCATCACGTCGGAGAGTTTCATCTCAGTTTGCTCCTGGCCTGAGCTGCGGAAGTAGTGCTCCCGGTGGCGGGCTGGTCGGGCTGACCGGGTCCGGGTTTCGGGCCTGCGCCGCTTCGCCGGCGGGGGATTGTTTCTTGATGTCGGTGCCGAGGCGCTGGAGATAGGCGATCAACGCGACGATCTGCTTGCCCTCGAGCCCGCTTGGCCCGCCCTGACTGACGATCTCGGCTGCGATCTGCTTGGACTGCTCCCGGGCCAGGGCCTCGGCCTTGCTCAGCGCGTCGCCGTAGGGGACACCGAGCATGGCCATCACGTCGACCCGCGCCTGGATCCCCGCGAAGTCGGTTTCGTTCTGTTGCAGCCAGGCATAAGGCGGCATGATCGACTGCGGCGTCGTCGATCGCGGATCCTGCATGTGGCGGACGTGCCAGAGGTGCGGGTACTTGCCGCCAACGCGGTGCAGGTCCGGCCCGATGCGGCGGGAGCCCCACTGGAAGGGGTGGTCGTAGACGAACTCGCCAGGTTTGCTGTACTCGCCGTAGCGCTCGGTCTCCGAGCGGATGGGCCGCACCATCTGCGAGTGGCAGTTGTAACAACCTTCGGCCAGGTAGACGTCGCGCCCCGCGAGCTCGAGCGGAGTGTAGGGCTTGACACTCGCGATGGTGGGCACGTTCGACCGGATCAGGAAGGTCGGGATGATCTCGAACAACGACGCGACGATCACACTGAGCGCGACCAGCACCGAGAACTTGAATGCCTTGCGCTCCCACGCTCGGTGGAAGTCCCCGCGCATCACGAAGGCGAACACGCCCTGCGTGGGTTTGGCGTCGGCGCCGGTGTACTCGGCGAGCGCCGGCGACTCGTGCTCCGGATCGGTGTAGGTCGCGGGTCGTGCTCGCCAGGTCATGATCAGGTTGACCAGTGCGAAACACGCTCCCAACACGAAGAGCGTGCCGCCGCCGACGCGTACCCAGTACATCGGGATCAGTCGGACCACGGTCTCGACGAAGTCCGGGTAAGCAAGCCGGCCGGTCTGGTCGAAAGCGCGCCACATCAGCCCCTGGGTCACACCTGCCGCGTAGATCGGGACGATGTACAGCAGGATCCCCAAGGTCCCGATCCAGAAGTGCAGGTTCGCGAGCTTCTTGCTCCAGAGCTCGGTCTGGAAGAGCCGGGGCGCGAGCCAGTAGGCCAGGCCGAAGGTCATCATGCCGTTCCAACCGAGCGCGCCGGAGTGCACGTGGGCGATCGTCCAGTCGGTGTAGTGCGACAGGGCGTTCACGCTCTTGATCGAGAGCATCGGTCCTTCGAACGTGCTCATGCCGTAGAAGGTGATGCCGACCACGAAGAACTTCAGTACCGGATCCTCGGCGACCTTGTTCCAGGCGCCGCGCAGGGTCATGAGCCCGTTGATCATGCCGCCCCATGAAGGCATCCACAGCATGATCGAGAACACCATGCCCAGGGTCGATGCCCAATCGGGCAGCGCCGTGTAATGCAGATGGTGGGGACCGGCCCAGATGTAGAGAAAGACCAGCGACCAGAAGTGCAGGATCGACAGGCGATACGAGAATACCGGGCGCTTCGCGGCCTTCGGCATGAAGTAGTACATCAAGCCCAAGAACGGAGTGGTGAGGAAAAAGGCGACCGCGTTGTGGCCGTACCACCACTGCATGAACGCATCCTGCACGCCGGCGTAGAGCGAATAACTACGGGTCGCGCTAGCGGGGATCGCGAGGCTGTTGAAGATGTGCAGCACTGCGACGGTGATCACCGTCGCGATGTAGAACCAGATCGCGACATAGATGTGGCGCTCGCGCCGGCGTGCGATGGTGCCGAAGAAGTTGACGGCGAACACGACCCAGACCACCGCGATGGCGATGTCGATGGGCCACTCGAGCTCCGCGTACTCTTTGCCCGAGGTGATCCCGAGTGGCAGCGTCACCGCGGCAGCGACGATGATCAGCTGCCAGCCCCAGAAATGGACTCGGCTCAGCGTGTCGTTGAAGAGCCGCGCCTTCAGCAAGCGCTGCGACGAGTAGTACACGGCGGCGAAGACGGCGTTGCCCGCGAAGGCGAAGATGGCCGCGTTCGTGTGCAGCGGTCGCAGCCGCCCGAAGGTCAGAAACGGCAAGCCGAAGCTCAGGCTCGGCATCACCAGGATCAAGGCGACATACAGTCCCGCCAGGGTCGCCACGACACCCCAGACCAGGGTGGCGAAGGTGAACTTTCGGACGATGTCGTCGTCGTATCGATACTTCTCCCAGAGCCGACATTGCTCGGCGCGCGAGCACGATCCGTGCCCCGGTGGAGATTGTTCCCGCCAGGCACATCCGGCTCCGGGTGCCGTCCACCCCCACTTGGCGAGAGATCTGGCGTCATGCGCCTCGTTCTTGCAGGATCCCGTGCGGTGCCGACTCGGACCCCACCCGAAGCCGCAAAGCGCGGCAAATCCAGCTCGACCTCGGGCGCGCAAGCACTGCACCGAAGCACCGGCCAAGCGCAGAAGGTGCGGGGGCAGGCCGAGGTCGATGGGCTGGGGCCAACCGAGTCCAACTGTGCCCATTGGGAGCAAAACGGCGACTTTTTCGAGCTCGATCCCGAGGCAGCCGCTGGCCGTCTGGGCTCGGATCTCGAGCGAGGTCTCAGCGGGGAGAGCGCGCTCAGGCGGCTGCGCGCCGACGGCAACAACGAAATTGCGGAGCGCGCGCGGGCTTCGGCGCTGCGCCAGTTCATCGGGCAGTTCGCGGACGTGACCGTGATCGCGTTGATCGTCGCGGCTCTGGTCGCGGTCTGGCTAGGCTGGGGCGCGCGTGCGACGGGGTCGGTGTTGCACCGCTTCGGCGACGCCATCGCCATCGGCATCATCGTTCTGGTGAACGCCATCGTTGGTTTCGCTCAGCAGGTCAAAGCGGAGCGCGCACTCTCTGCGCTGCGCGAGCTCGGTGCGCCGCTGGCGAAGGTCGTACGCGATGGGGCCGTCGTGATGCTGCCGGCGCGCGAGATCGTCGCCGGAGATCTGGTGGAGCTCAGAGAGGGCGATCGCGTTCCGGCGGACGCGCGGCTGGTCAGCACTGCCGATCTGGTCGTGGACGAGTCCGCGCTGACGGATGAGTCCGTCCCGGTCGACAAACTCGAGCTTGGCCAGCTCGCTCCGGCGACACCGCTGGCGGAGCGCACCAACATGGTGTTCTCCGGGACGCACGTGGCGCGAGGGGGCGGGCGAGCCCTGGTGGTCGCGACTGGCATGCGGAGCGAGCTCGGGCGCATTGCCGCGCTGCTGGGCAAGCTGGAGGAGCAGGAGACCCCGCTGCAGAAGAACCTGCGAGTCTTCGGCACCCAGGTCGTGATCGGGTCCGCGGTCCTGGGCGCGGTGGTATTTGCGGTAGGCGCGATCCGTCTGGAAGCAAGCTACGGGTTCTTGCTGCTGACGGCGGTCAGCTTGGCGGTCGCCGCGATCCCCGAAGGGCTACCCGCCGTCACCACCATCGTGCTCGCGCTCGGCGTTCAGCGCATGGCCAAACAGAACGCGCTCGTACGGCGACTGTCCGCGGTCGAGACCTTGGGCGCGGCAGACGTGATCTGCACCGACAAGACCGGCACGCTGACCGAAAACCGGATGCAAGTGCGGCGGGTACAAGTGGGGACACACCAGTTCGAAGTCGAGCACGGGGCGGGTGCGCAGATCGTCTTCGCCGAGCTCGGTCATGGGCGGCGCGTGCCCGACTTTTCGGGCCGAGATCCCCTCGGGGAGCTGGTGGTGAGCGCCAATGCGTGTCCCGCCGCGCGCATCGGTGAGGACGGCTCCCTCTCGGGCGATCCGACGGACGCCGCCATCTTGCGGCTCTGGGTCGAGCATCGGGCGGAGATCTCGCGGGCGGAGCGCCAGCGTCCCAGCTTGCGGGTCCTGCCCTTCGATCGGGAGCGGAAGCTGGTCACCGTCATCGTTGCCGGACCCGATGACGCGCTCGGCCTATCCCACGGCGCACCGGAGGCGGTGGTGTCGCGCTCGCGCTGGGTACTCGGCGACGCCGGCGAGGAGGTCGCCTTGGATGACAACTCGCGTTCCGCGCTGCTCCGTCGAGTCGACGACTGGGCTTCGCTGGGACTCAGAGTGATCGCCCTCGCGCGGACCCGAGCAGGGACCCTGACGACCGAAGAAGCGAGCTTGCTCGAGCGCGATGCGCTGCTCGAGAAGTGCGAGCAAGAGCTGGTGCTCGTCGGGCTGGTGGGCATCGCCGATCCGCCGCGCAGCGAGGTCGCGCTGTCGCTCGCCAAGGCCAGGAGCGCCGGCGTGCGCACCATCATGATCACCGGGGATCACCCACTGACCGCCGAGGCCATCGGCCGCGAGCTGGCGATGCTCGAGGACAACGAGGGTGAAGTCATCACCGGACCGGAGATCGATCGGCTGGATGCCGCTGGGCTGGCGGCTCGAATCGAGCGCATCCGGGTCGTGGCGCGCGCGACCGCCGCCCACAAACTCCGCCTGGTCGAGGCGCTGGGAGCCCGCGGTCACGTCGTCGCCATGACCGGCGACGGTGTGAACGATGCGCCGGCGATCAAGGCCGCGGACATCGGGGTCGCCATGGGGCGAGGGGGCACGGACGTCGCTCGGGAGTCCGCGGACATGGTGCTGACCGACGACAACTACGCGACCATCGTGCTCGCGATCGAGGAGGGGCGGATCGTTTACGGCAACATCAAGCGCTTTATCGTGTTCTTGTTCTCGGTGAACGCCGGCCTGGTGCTGGCCGTGCTGGCCGCTGCCGCCGTCGGCTGGCCGCCGATCCTGACGCCGACGCAGATCTTGTGGATCAACCTGATCACGAACGGGCTGCCAGCCCTGGCTCTGGGCATGGAGCCCGTTCACATCGATCCGATGGCGGAGCCGCCGCGCCGGCGAGACGCAGGCCTCGTCGACCGAGATGAATTGCTCTGGCTGTTGGGCTACGGGGTTGTGATGGCGGTTCTGGGTGTGGGGACGTTCGCGTTTTTCCGGCCGCCTGGGCCGAATGCGGCGCCCGAGGCGCTCGCCCTGGCGCGCACCGCAACGTTCACCGTGCTGGCGCTCTCTCCGCTGTTTCATGCGCTCAACGCCCGCTCGAGGCGGGACTCGGTGTTCGAGCTCGGGTTCGCGACCAACTGGCGCCTGCTCGGGGCCTTCGCCCTCGCACTCGTTCTGCAAGCGATCGCCATCTACGCGCCGGGTTTGGGTGAGATGTTCTCCACGGTCCGGCTGCCCTGGGTCACGGCCGCCGGGTTGCTCCTGGTGAGTGCGTCCATCTGGGGTTTGGGCGAGATAGAGAAGGCAATTTCCCGCAAGTTTGCTCGAAAAACGCAACCCTTGCGCCGCGCGGCGGGTTGACGAACAAATCGCGCAACACCACGGCGTTCCAGCCGGAGATCTCGGGGCGCGCGCGTGGCACGCAGGGTGCAACGTGTTCGAGCGTCAGGCTCCGACCGTAGAGGAGATTTTGTCATGACCAGCCAGAAAAAACCCCACGTCATCGTCGTTGGGATTGATTTTTCGCCGATCGGGGACGTAGCGCTCGAGCGAGCCTTTGCGCTGGCGAGCCGGGAGGAAAATGGAGAGGTCCACGTCATCTACGTCGCGCGCAGCTTGGGGCCGCTGGTCCACCTCGACACCGGCACCGAAGTGGTGACGGCCAGCATGGACGAGGCGAGCCAGAAGCTGAAGACCTACGTGGAGGGCAAGCTCGCGAAGTTCGTGGAGTCGCGGACCGAGCCGGAGCTTGGGACCTTCACTCGCGCCGTCACGCACATCCGGCTGGACGCACCCGCCGAAGAGATCGCGCAGCTGGCGTCGGATCTCGAGGCCGAGCTGGTCATCGTCGGCACACACGGGCGGCGCGGTGTGCGGCGGCTGCTGCTCGGCTCGGTCGCCGAGGGCGTCGTGCGTCTGTCCCCCTGCGCCACGCTCGTCGTGCGGCCGCCGGAGTCGGGTCCCATCCCGCAGATCGAGCCGCCCTGTCCGGAGTGTGTGCGGATCCGCGGGGAGAGCAACGGCGACGAGCTCTGGTGTTCGCGTCACAGCGAGCGGCACGGGCGCCGACACACCTACCACCTCGTCGGGCGGATGAGCGCCACGCGCGAGGGCTTGCCGGGGCTGGGCTCCAACGACTGACCGGCGCTCAGGTCGCCAAATCCTCGCATCCAGCACGCGCGGATCTCCGTGCGCGGGAGACACATCGAGTCATGAACACTGGTTGGCAGGCGCGCTACGCGGACAAACTCGCGAGCGCGGGCGAGGCCGTGAGGCTGATTCATCGGGGGCGCCGCATCTTGATTGGCTCCGGGGCCGCTGAGCCAGCGACCCTGGTTCAGGCGTTGGTCGAGCAAGGCGACCACCTGTCCGATAACGAGATCGTTCACCTGTTGACGCTCGGCCCGGCGCCCTACGTCGCGCCCGGCCTCCAGCACCGCTTCCGTCACACGGCGTTCTTCATCGGGCAAAATGTCCGGGAGGCAGTCCACCAGGGGCGCGCGGACTTCATGCCCGTGTTCCTGTCGGAGATCCCGAGCCTGATCCGTAGCCGGCGAGTCCGCATCGATGTCGTGCTGGTGCAGGTCTCGCCACCGGACGCCCACGGCTACGTCAGCTTGGGTGTGGCGGTCGACATCGTGCGCGCCGCGGTGGACTCCGCCGATCTGGTGATCGCCGAGGTCAACCCGCGTATGCCGCGGACGCTCGGGGATTCGTTCGTGCCCGTGTCCCGCATCGACCGCCTGGTGCCCGTGGACGCGCCTCTGCACCAGCTCGCGGTCGAGCCGCTCGATGACGTCTGCCGCGCCATCGGGCGGAACGTGGCGAGTCTGATCCCCGACGGGGCCACGCTGCAGACGGGGATCGGGCGCATTCCTCACGCCGTGACCGAGGCGCTGCGTGAGCGCCGAGACCTGGGTGTTCACACCGAGATGTTGTCGGACAGCGTGATGGACCTGGTCGAAGCCGGCGTGGTGACCGGTCGCAAGAAGACGCTGCTGCCGGGAAAGATCGTGACCTCTTTTGCCATGGGGACCCAGCGTCTCTACGACTGGATCCACGACAACCCGGCGGTCGAGCTGCGGCCGAGCGACTTCACCAACGATCCGTTCGTGATCGCTCAGCACGACAACATGATCGCCATCAACAGCGCGCTCGGCGTCGATCTCACGGGGCAGGTCGCGGCCGACACCTTGATGGGCCGTTTCTTCAGCGGCATCGGCGGCCAGGTCGACTTCATCCGCGGCGCGGCGCGCAGTCGCGGTGGCAAACCCATCATCGCCCTGCCGGCCACGGCAAAAGACGGCCAGATGAGCCGCATCCAGGCCGTGTTCGAGCAAGGCGCGGGCATCGTCACCAGCCGCGGCGACGTGCATTTCGTGGTCACGGAGTTCGGGGTCGCCGATCTCTGGGGCAAGAGCATTCGCGAGCGCGCGACGGCTCTGGTCGAGATTGCCCACCCAGATTTCCGGGGTGAGCTGCTCGATGCCGCGAAGGCGCGGCACTACGTGTTTGCGAGCCAGGTTGCCTCGCGTGCGCGGTATCCCTGGGAGGAGGAGAGCTGGGTCGAAATCGGAGGCAAACGCCTGAAGCTGCGCCCGGTTCGCGCGGCAGATCTCGAGACGCTACAAGATCTGCTCTATCGCCTCTCGGACGAGTCGACCTACCTGCGCTTCTTGCAGCACAAAAAGAGCCACTCCTACGAGGAGATGCTGGACCTGGTGAACCTCGACTACGCCAACAACATGGCGCTGGTGCTGTGCGACGAGGCGGGGCCGGCACCGGACATCCTGGCGGTGGCGCGTTACGACGTCGACCCGGCCACGGGTTTCGCCGACATCGCGTTCGTCGTCCGGGACGAGTTCCAGGGCAAAGGCACGGGCACGCTGTTGATGCGCCGCATGGCGGAGATCGGCAAGGCGAGGGGGCTCGCGGGTTTCACGGCCACCGTGCATCCGACCAACGCGAAGATGCTCGGCGTCTTCAACAAGAGCGGGCTCCGGGTGCGTACGACGTTGGACTCGGGCGTTTACTCCGTCGAGATGCACTACCCGGAGCCAGTCGCGACCGAAGCGCCTCGCCATAGCCTGCCACCCGAGTCGAAGCGGAAGCTCCCGGGGCACTAATCCATTGGCTCGCGGCGGAGGGCGGAGAAGCTCGCGGGCCGTGCCCAAATTTGGCATGATGCTGGGAGTGAAGCGCATCCTCGTTCCCGTCGACTACTCCGAACCAAGCCGCGAGGTCTTGGCGTTCGCCGCGGAGATCGCCAGCAAGCTCGGCGGCTCGCTGACCGTGGTCCACGTGTGGGAGTGTATGCCGCACGCTCCGCCCGATCTGAAGGTGAAGGGACGCGACGGCAAGCTGCGCAAGCTGGGTGACGTGATCCGGGACAACGCCGAGACCGAGATGCGACAGTTCTTGGCGGCGTCCGCGCTGCCGAAGGGCCTGCGAGTCACGACCCGCGTGGAGAGCGGGGAGGCGGCCAAAAGAATTTTGGAGGATCTCGAATCCGGTGAGTTCGACCTGCTCGTGATGGGGACGCACGGGCGGGGCGGGGTGAAACATTTTGTTCTGGGAAGCGTCGCGGAAAAGATCGTGCGAAACTCCAGGCTGCCCGTCATCACCGTGCCGGCGCGACGCGAGTCGGCGGACTGAGCCCGACCGCGGAGCCCGGGCACGGAATGGGACGGGACGTCCAACATGGAGCGAAGCCAGATGAGGTTGGTGCTGACCGGCGGTCCGGGGGGCGGCAAGACCACCGCCGCAGATCTGTTCCGGCGTGAGCTCGGTGAACGCGTGGTCGTCGTGCCCGAAAGTGCGACCATCATGTTCAACGGGGGGTTTCCTCGGGTCGAAGAGCCCGAGGCTCGACGCGCCGCACAGCGAGCGATCTTTCACGTTCAGAGCAACCTCGAGGCGGTACAGAGCGCCGCTTTCCCGGGGCGGGTGCTGCTGTGTGACCGCGGAACGCTCGATGGCGCCGCCTACTGGCCGGGCGACACCGAGGCATTCTTCACAGCGATGAACACGACGCGTCAGGCGGAGCTCGCGCGCTACGACGCGGTGGTCTTCTTCGAAACCGCCGCCGCCGGGGATCTGACCATCGAGGGGGGCAACCCGGCCCGGATCGAATCGGCGGCAGAGGCGCGCGCGCTCGATCAGAAGCTCCGCGAGATCTGGTCGGCCCACCCGCGGTTCTTCCTCGTCCCGCACAACTCCAGCTTCTTCGCGAAGATCGGCATGGGCCTGGCGATTCTCCAGAGCATCGTCGCCCAAGCGGACGGTTCGCGAGCAGGCTAGCGCGGGGGCTCACCCCAGAGCGGCGCGCCCGAGTCCGGGTGCCGGAGCTCCAGCGTCTGTGTGCCCTTGCGAACGCGCGTGGCATAGATCACGACGCCGCCCTTTTTCTGCACGCGAGACCCCTCGACGTGGACCCGCTCGGCGGGCGCAAACCGTAGTCCGTGAGCGTCCAGGTACCAGTCCGGGGCCAGATCTATGACCACTGCGGCGCTCGAGCCGGGTTGCACGCGCAGCACGACTCCCGAGGCCAGTTTGTCGGAAGGGGGCACGCGGTCCACGCCCAGCACCTCGCCGTCGATGGCGGCCGCAGAGTGGAGGGGCTCTTGGGCGGGTCTCGCGGGCGAGGCCGTGCCCGTGGCGGAGGCGCACGCTCCGAGGAGTGCGCACAAACCGAGCAGGGTAGGGATGCGCATGACGGGTGATGTTTGTGCATCGTGCGTGCCCGCTGCGTGCTCGCCGAATCTGCGGCTTCTTCGAGCGCGGCCGCGCAACGGCTGCCGACTGGCAGGCATGGGACGCAGCCCTTGCCGGAGCCCCGCGCTCGGGACACCGAGAAAACGCCAGGATCCGCGCCGCGGAAAGCTGGAACGCTGTTTGCGTCGGTTCACTCTTGGTCCATCGAGAGGAGGAAATCGTCATGGCAAATATCGCGGTTCACACGGAACCTCGTGCCAAGGCGGCGCGCACCGAGCGCGAGTGGGATCCGCTGCGCACCATGCGAGACGTGCTGCGCTGGGATCCATTCGGCGAGATGGCTCCGCGTTGGTTCGGAGAAGAGCTGGGGTTTGCGGCGGCCTTCGAGGTCAAAGAGACCAAGGACGCCTTCGTGTTCAAGGCCGATCTCCCGGGCATCAAGGCCGGGGACGTCGATGTGAAGCTGACCCAGAATCGGCTCACCATCACCGGCAAACGCGACGCCGAGAAGACCGAACGCGGTGACACGTTCTACGCGTATGAACGCTCCTACGGCACCTTCGCCCGCTCGTTCACGCTGCCGGAGGGCGCGGACAAGGAACACATTGGCGCCTCTCTCGAGGACGGTGTGTTGACGGTCACGCTGCCGAAGCGGCCCGAAGCCCAGCCCATGCGTGTGGACGTGAAGGCGAAGTGAAGCAATCGGAGGACCGGAGGCCCATGCACGTCTGGCATCTCGAAATCGACACGCCGCGCCGCCCCGAGCGCGCGACCGCGGGTGAACCCGTGGTCGTTCATGTCGGCACGTGGCCAATCGAGCTGGGTCAAACCGTCTGGGCGACCGGCGAGGTCAGGAGCCGTGCTGGTCGCCGAACCCAGGACACTCGCAAGGGGCGCTGGGTTCGGAACGAGGGGCCCAACAGCTATTGGGAGATCGACCTCGGGCGCTTCGAACGCGGAGCCGACGTGCGATACCAGGTCGTGGCCGAGGATGGTGCTGGGAACGTCGTGGCGACGCGAGAGTTCGTGTTCAGCATCGAGCCCAGCGCCGTCTTGGCTCCACCCGTCATGGTCTCGCGGGGGGTGCGGAAGCGGCCGTTCATCAACGAGAGCTCACGTCCGCGCCCGCGCCGAGCGCGCGGCTCCGTGGCCTGAGCGAGTGACGCGGCCGGCCCCTCAGCGGTCCGTCGCTGTTTTGTAGGTGCCGACGCACTCTTCTGCTCTCGCCGCCAAGAGCTCGGGGGCGTGACGGATTGATTCGGCCAGTTCCAGGGCTGGTTCGGACAGGGGGACGGCGGCAAAGAAGCCGTGATTTGCCAGCTCTTGTGCCGGAACTTCCAGCCGGCCGGCGATCACGATCACCGGTACGCCGAAGCGCTGCGCTCGCCTGCCGAGCTGCGACAGGAGCTTGCCGGTGAGCGTCTGCGCATCCAGAGAGCCCTCGGCGGTGAGCACCAGATCGGTTTGCGCCACTTGCGTGTCGAAACCCACCGCGTCCAGCACGTAGTTGCCTCCACCGACCACGCGCGCGCCGCCGAGCACTGCGAGCGCAAAACCGAGCCCGCCCGCGGCTCCCATACCGAAGCCGGACGGATCGGCGTCGAAGCGCCGGGCAAGCAGCACGAGCGCGTCGTCGAGTCGTCGAGCCTCGCTGGCCGTCGCGCCCTTCTGAGGTCCGAACACCAGTGACGCGCCGCGCTCACCCGTGAGTGGGCTTGCGACGTCAGCGAGGGCAACGAGCTCGACGCGTGCGAGCCGTGGATCGATGCGTCCACGATCGATTGCTCCGAGGTCGAAGAGATCACGCGCACGAAACGGTGGCGTGACTCCTTCAATCTCGAGACCGAGCGCCTGCAGCGCTCCGAGGCCACCGTCGTTGGTCGCGCTACCACCGAGCGCAACGATGACTCGCGCGACGCCGGCATCGAGCGCCGCGACAATCAGCTGCCCGACCCCGTAGCTGGTGCTCTCGAGCACACTGCGTGGTTGCCCGCCGAGACGCGCGAGACCGACCGCCTCGGCGCTCTCCACGAGCGCGGTTCCGCCAGCGCCCAAGAACCCCAAACGTGCGACCGTGGCGGTCCCCAGGGCGTCCATGACCTGCACTTGGTGGACACTCCCACCCAGCGCGCCACGCAGTACGTCCAGCGTCCCTTCACCTCCGTCAGCCAGGGGCAAGAGGTCAGTCGTCACGTCGGGGACTCGGCCTGCGCCCCGAGCTAGGGCCGCGGCGGCCTCGACGGAGGTCAGGCAGCCCTTCAGCTTGTCCGGCGCGACCAGCACCCTCATTTTCGCGTGTTCCTCGGCGTTTCTCGGGCGAACCGGGAGTCTTTTCGCCCAACCAGAATAGCCCCGAGGGCAACGCCGTCGAACCCGTGCGTCAACCACTGCCGTGCGCGGCTGACGCATTGTTGCAAATCGACAACGCGGGTTGCGCGACGGGATTCGGGAAGTAAGGCTTGGTGGGTTCGGCGGGCCGTGCTAAGCGAACCGCCGCTGGATTACGCTCTAGGAGGCTTCGGGACGCCATGAAACGATATATTCCTTGGTTGGGTTTGGGTTTGTTTGCTGCCGCACTCGGCGGCTCGACGTTCGCTTGCAGTAGCAGCGATAGCGGCGGCGGTGGCGGCACCGGCGCAGGCACCGTGGGTGGCGCAGGCGGCGGCGGTGGCAACATCGTCGGTGGCGCGGGCGGCGCAGGTGGCGCTGGCGGCAGCGTGACCGGTGGCGCAGGCGGCACGGCCGGCACGGGTGGCGCAACGACGCAGACCAAGCTCGGCGCAAAGTGCACCAAGGACGCAGAGTGCGGCACCGGCCTCACCTGCTTGCTGCCGAACGGCGGCGCAATGGACGGGGAAGGCCCGGCCAAAGGCTATTGCTCCACGGAGTGCTCCGGGGACGCGACCGTGTGTGGCCAGTTCGGCGCGAACGTCGCCTGCCTGAGCTACGACAACGGCAAGGCGTACTGCATGGAGGGCTGCACCTTCGGCCCGGAAACCCAGAGCGCGTTCGACCCGAAAAAGTGCCACGGCCGTCCGGACGTCGCCTGCTCGGGTCTCCTGGGTAGCGAGGTGAAGGGCGACTGCACGCCCGCGCCGGCCTACGATTGCCCCAAGGGCGAGGCCTGTGCGAACGACAACAAGTGCCACACGGTGATCCCGGCCTGCCTCCCCCGCTGCAACAGCGATACGGAGTGCGGCACGGGGCTCAAGTGCAATCCCCAGAGCGGACTCTGCACCTCGCAGGCGCTCACCGGGAAAGACCTCGGCGAGGCGTGTGTGGTCGCGGATCCAGACGCCGGCACCAGCGATTGCAAGGGTGTCTGCATCAACTTCGGTGACGACCTCCGCAGCTGCGGTTCGGCCTGCACCATCGGTGCGAACCCGTCCTGCGGCTGGTCCGGAACCGGTCCCGCGCCGTCGTATTGCCTCTACGCGAGCAGCGTCGTGGCGGACAACGGCGGACCCGGCGTCGGCGATCTCGGCCTCTGCATCCAGTTCTGCGACTGTGACTCGGACTGCAAGACGCCGGGGCTCAAGTGCCACGACTTTGGCACCAGCGCGGACGCAACCAGCATCAAGAACTTCGTGAAGCGCAAGGGTGCTTGTTTCAACCCGAAGGGCTCTGACGGCGGCATCGACCCGGGCATCCCCAGCTGCACCGCTTCGGACGCCGGCACGGGCGGCGGTGGCGGCACCGGCGGCGGGACCTCCGACGCCAGCACGGACTGAGGCCTTCGCCTTCTACGAGCGCGACAACGCCCGCTCGGCTTCGGCCGGGTGGGCGTTTTCGTTGTGCGCCCAGCATGGGCGCTGTCTTGCGGGTGCAAGTCCCGCCGTAAGGCGGTCATCTCGAACGAAGCGAAGCGCAACTGCGGGAGGGCGACCGACCGTGGGAAGGAAGCGTGGATCGAAACTGCGCGCCGACGTACAAGAACCGGATCTGAGGCGACGTCGAGCGGGGCGAGCGGGCAACGGACCGCGAAGCTCCGATGACCAAGCTCAGGCGGCGTAAATCCGGCGGTCGCGCGGGGGAATCCGTGGCTGTGCTCCGAGAAGCTCGGGTCGAATCTTGGCTGCAAGACCTGCAACAGGGCTTGCTGAATGAATCGGTCGAGCACGGTCGGGATGCCGAGTTCGCGCACCCCACCACCTCGTTTCTCGATGAGCCGCTGCTTCACCGGCGCGGGCTGGTACGTCCCCGAAAGCAAATGCTCGCGAAGCTCGGCCCAGTGGGCGCGCAGATGGTTGGGCAGCTCATCGACCGTCATCCCATCGATGCCGGGACTACCCTTGTTCTTCCTCACTCGCTTCAGCGCGAGCGTTGTCTGCTTGGCGCAAGCGGGGCCCCTATCCCGATTGGTGCGCCCCGCGCGCCCGCCCTCGCGCTCAGCGCCCGCCCTCGAACTCGCCCGCGCGCCCCGCGCCCCGCGCCCGCGCTCGCGCCCCGCGGCCGCCCGCACGCCCGCCCTCGGACTCGCCCTCGCGCCCGCCCATGCCCTTGCTCTGGACCTTCGGGCCAGCGCCCGGGGGTTCAACGCTCGGGCGGCCCTGGCAGCTCGGGCACCTCGCCCAGGCTCTCGCCAGTTGTGTCGACGACGTCTCCAGTCGTGTCGACGACATCGCCTATGGCCCGGATCGCGTCGCCACCCAAATCGAAGGGCATCACCTGGGTCTCGACCAGCCGAACCTGCGCGCGCTCGATGCGTCGAGTGGCCCAAGCGCGTAGCGGGCGCGCGATCAGCTTGCGGGTGAGGGGTAGCAAGAAGGCCAGGCCGATCAGATCCGTGAGCACCCCCGGCGCCATCAGCAGGGCCCCACCTGCGATGACCAGGACCCCGTCGACGATGCCCTGCTCGGGCGCGCGGAGCTCGGCCAGGGCTCGAGTCCAGGCTCGCCACACCCGCAGCCCCTCTCGCTTCGCGAGCCAAGCCCCAAAGCCGCCGGTCGCAAACGTCAACAGCACCGTCGGAAAGAAACCGATCACGCCGCCCACGCGCAAGAGCAGCACGAGATCAACGAACGGTAGGACGATGAACAGGACAAACAGCAACCAGCCCACGGAGGGAGCATGCAACGAAACGCGGGCTGCAAGCCAGGTCGCTCATCCGCGGGGTCGAACGTAGCGAGTCCCGCACGCTTCGCGGTGGCGACGCTCGAGCACAAAAAGAAAACGGGCGCGGAGTCTTCCGCGCCCGTCCTCGACTGATGTCGCCTGCGACTACTTGGTGGCGGGCTTAGCCAGCGTCTTGCCAGCGGGCTTGGCGTCCGCGGGCTTCGCATCAGCGGGCTTGGCGTCCGCCGCTTTTGCTTCCTTCTTGGCTTCCCACGGCTTGGCCGGCAGCGCCTTCGGCTTGATTCCGGCCTTCGTCGCGCCCTCACAGCCGCGAGTCATGTCCGTGGCCTTGCCGCCACGGAACAGCACCTTGAACTCCACGCGTCGGTTCTTCTCCATGGCCTCCGGGGTCTCGCCGGTGTCGACCAAGCAGTAGAAGCCGTAGCCCTGGGAGAACAGGCGCTCTTTCTCGACACCGCGAGTAGCGAGCTCCTTGGAGACGGAGTCGACCCGCTTCTGGGTCAGCGTCTTGTTGAAGTTGGCATCGCCTTCCTTCGAAGCGTGCCCACCGACCTCGACCACCTGGATGTCGGGGTTCTTCTTGAGCACCTCTGCCACCGCGTCGAGCACTGGTTTGGACTCGTCTTCGATGCCGGCGGAGCCCTTCTTGAACTGGATCTTCTGGTTGATCCGGACTTCCTGTCCAACCAGCATCACTAGCGGCTTTTTGTCCGGGCAACCGTCGTCGTCCTCGAACTCGTTCTTGGTCTCGGGTTCGGTCGGACACTTGTCCTGCGGGACGTTGATGCCATCGCCGTCCTCGTCGAGGTTCGGGCAGCCGTCCTTGTCGGCCGGGGGTTTGCCGTCTTCCTTCTCCGCCGGACACTTGTCGTCGGCGTTCGGGATGCCATCACCGTCATCATCTGGCGGGGTGGCCGGGGGCGGCGGAGGGGGGGTGCCCGTCTCGAGGGACCCACCCAATGTCGCTTCAGCCGTGCAGCCGGAGACGACGCCGGCGCCGAGCGCCAGCAACAACAAAGCGGACGCAGTAACCGACGTATTTCGCAAAGTACGCATCTTCCAGAAGCCCTCCTTCAAGGTCCTAATCAATTGTCTGCCGCGAACGGCGATCGTCATTGCCGGGCTACGCCCAGATCGCGCGCGACCTTCCCACAGGCCGAAACTTCGGCCAAGCGACAAAAACGCGCTTGTGGCAGGAGACGCACGAGTCGCCCTTTTCGGCTCGCCGAGCCTGGGAACGCCACGCTCGCCGAGTTAGTCGCGCAAATTCAAGGTGTTGAGGCGACCGGCTTCACCGGCTCGCGGCCCAAACGCACGCCCAGCTCGAAGGCGGCCGGCCGAAGTTTTCGCTCCGGAAAGCGCATCTGGCTCACGGCTCCGGTCAGACAGCGGCTCACCTCGCGGTCCGGGAACCGGCTCTCGGTCTCCCTCGCGCCGGTGACCTTGCCCGATTGAGAGAGTTCGATGTGGAGTTGCACGCGCCCCCAGAGTCGAAGATCGCGCCCAAGACCCTCGGCGTAACAGTTTGCGAGGGCGTCGCGCTCTGCCTCGACGATCCGGAGCAGCGCTTTGGAATCAAGCTCTTCGTCCGTTGCAGCGGCGGGTTTGCCCGGCAGCGACGGCAAGAGCGCATCGCCGGGCCACAGCTGGACCGAGAGCTCGGCGCTGATTCGGCGGGGCGGCGGCAGGAGCTCGATGTCTCGCGTCTTGTCGACGATGCATGCGACCACCTCGGCCGGCGTCAGCTTGCTTCGAATCACGCGGGGCGGGCCGATGCGTCCCGAAGCATCGACGTCGAAGCGCAGTACCGTCTCGCCAGCCTTCGGTTTGTCACCGGCCTGGAGCGCCCGCTCGAAGCACAGGCGGTAGGGCCAGTAACCCAGCTTGCGCGCACGCGCGAGCAAGCTCGTTTCGCTGAGCACCACGATCCGCTTGCCCGTTCGGCGGTTGATGGGCGCGCTCTTTTGTAGATGCCCGGCCGTCACCCGCACATCGACCTTGACCCGGGTGCCCGGGTGGAACCCCGCTCGGTTCGATGGGAAGGCGGGGTCGGCGGTGCCGCCGAGGTTCCAGCGTGCGAGCTCCTCGTCGTGCGCACCAGCCGCGACGCTGCCCTTCGGCCGAGGCCGCGCCCACGCCAGGTAGGGCGTTTCGATCACGAGCCACGGCGCCGGCGCTGGTTTGGCCTGCGCGTCGCTGGTCGCACCACCGGCTCCCGCGTCGCCGTCCGCGCGAACGTCTGGTTGGGCGTCGCTGGGCGCTGACGGGGCGTCGCGCTCCGCCGGAGCAGGCTCGACGGCCGCGGCAATTGCGCGCGACGCTGTGGGCGTGGGGGTCGCGGCCTGGCTGGGCCCCGCCGGTTCTGCGCTGC
The DNA here is from genome assembly GCA_016706225.1 of Myxococcales bacterium. NCBI lineage: Bacteria > Pseudomonadati > Myxococcota > Myxococcia > Myxococcales > Myxococcales bacterium. Next base: position 173,268 of record JADJKB010000010.1, on the reverse strand, counting down.
GCACACACGCGCCTTGGATCGCCAGGGCGGTGATGCACCCGACCAACAGCAGGGCCGCCGGTCGCGCGCCCGGCAGCGGGCTCAGCGAATGTCTTGCAGGCACCCGAGGTCGAGCTCGATCTTGGCGTTCGGTTTCTTGGCGTCGTCACACGCCGAACCGCACAGGAAGATCTTCGACTTGTCCGCGCTGAACTGCCAGCCGTTGGCCTTGTCACAGGTGGCCGAGTTGTCTTGCGGAACCTCGGTCCCAGTGACCTTGACCTTCACGTCGTTGGCATTGATCTTTTTGCCCGGCGGAGCCTTGGGCACTGCGACCTCGCAGGAGAGCACCGTGCCGCTGATCTGCTGGAGCGCTGCCTTCAGGTCGGCGCTGAAGTTCGCGCTCTTGGTCATGTCGAAGTGGCAGTCTCCGGCATCGTTTGGCGTCGCGTTGTGGGTGCAGGTCGCGGTCTTTGCGGTCCCGCCCTCGTACGCGATCTGGGAGAGCAGCGCGCGGCCGTTCTCGCTGCCCGGGACGCCGATCACGAAGGTTCTGATGTTGACCAGCTGGGCGGTCTGGACACACGGCAGCGAGCCGGGCGCATTGGGATCACACGCTGTCGTCAGCAGTTTCGGTAGCTCGCCCGGCGCGCAGGTCTCGAACCCGTCGGTCAGCAACACCACGAACAAGTTGCCCGTCAGAGTTCCACTCTTCAGCAGGTCGTAGAGGTGCGCGTAGGACAGGATGGTTGCGCCGGCCAACGGGGTCTTGCCCTTGGGCGTCACGCCGCCCAGGAAGTTCTTCAGATCCGTGACCTGCTGGACAACGAGGGGTTGGATCGGCACATCCGGAGTCTGCGTCACGTTGCAGTCGCTGGCAGGTCGCGGAAATACGACCATGCCCGCGCTGGTGGTGCCGGCGAGCGCCATGTCGTCGATCGCTTGCTCGAGCGCGGTCTTCGTCAGGGCCCACTTCGTCGGTTTGGTGGTGTCGATGGGTGCGGGGAAGTTCTCACACTGCGTCGACGCCTGACCGTCGGACGGCAGGTTGCAGTTCATGCTGCCGCTGCGGTCGATGACCAGGAGCAGGTTCGCAGGCACCAGGTCGCTGTTGACGACGGTAGAGGCGCACGCATCGCCCTGCGCTCCACCGGTGTTGCTGCCGCCCGACCCGCCGAAGCTGATGCCACCGCCGGTGTTGCCACTGCCGCCTCCCGCGGTGCTGCCGCCGGTGCCACCCCCGGCCCCGCCGGTGCCACTGGAATTGCCGGCGCCGCCGCCGCCGGCGGTGCCGCCACCCTCGCTATCGGACGAACACCCGACGTAGGTCAGGGCCAGGGTGATCGAGAAGCTGAGCGCAAACCTGCGATACTGGCGCGAGTGCACGGCGGGGACTCCTTGGGTCAGGCGGCGGGAACAGCCGGAAAAAGGCCGCCCGTCGTGAGCCAAACTGTAACACGCTTTCGAGCCTTGGCGCGCGGTGCGCAGTCGGGACACGGGGGTAGTTGAACCCCGACGCCTCTCGGGCGAAAGTCCCCGGGCGACGCAAGTGGAGGAGAGTGTGGGATGACGGACGCAACGACTCAGGGTGGGTTCGAGCACGGACAGGGGTTCGTCCCCGGTGAGGTCTCGGGTGCGTTGGGCCTTGGCCCCCTCGAGCAACAGTACGAGGAGCTGTTCGCGGAGGTGCTCGCCGACGGCATCATCACCGCCGAAGAGCGCCAGCGCCTGGAGAAGGCCGCGGACAACATGGGGCTTGACCGGCGCCGCCTGCTGCGCCTGGAGCAGGCCATCATGGCGGCGTACGAGACTCACCACAAGGTGCACGTCATCGAGCACTACGAGGAGCCGGCTGCGTCCCTGGCGCCGATCCAGGTCGAGGCCGCGGGCGACGCCGGGCGCGCACTCCTGCTCAAACGCATCGAGCAACTCGAGGGCCGGGTGCGCGAGCTGGAGGACGAACTCAGACGCGCACAGGCGTCGATCAACGTCGAAGTGGACCTCACGGATCTCGAGGACTCGGTGGAGGACGCCGGCGAAGATCCGGAAGACGCCTGGCGGCGTGTGCGCCGTGACCCGCTGAGCGTCAGCGCTCTGCGGCAGCTGTTGCGGATCTACTCGGCCAAGTCCGAGCTCGACAAACAGTGGTGTGTTGCCCAGGCTCTCGTGGCGACCGGCCACGCGAACGACGCAGAACGCCAGCTGTTCGAGAAACATCGAACCCAGACCTTGATCGCGCCGCGGGCGGGGATTGCCGCGCAGTCCTGGTACGAGTGTGTCTTTCACCCCGAAGAGGAGGTGTTGACGGGTCAGATCTTCGGGGTGATCGCACCGGCAATCTTGCTGGGGCGCGTGACGGCGCTGCGCCGCGAAGGCAAGTTGCCGGTGCTCAAACCGGAGCTGAAACAAGATCCCGCCAAGGCCACCGTGACGGCGGTCCGTGCACTGCCATGGGGCGCGGCGATCTTGGGGCTGCCCGTGCCGCCGATCTTCCTCGAGAAAGATCGCGATGCGGGGTACGAGCACATCCCGGGCGTGCCGCCGGTCACGTTCATCGGCAAGCGGGTACTGAGCGGAAAATCCCAGCTCGAGCACGCCTTCCTCGTTGGGCGCCACCTGTCCGGCTATCGACAGGAGCACTTCGTTCGCACGATGTTCTCCGCGGTCCCGGATCTCGAAGATCTGTTCCTGGCCGCCTTGACCATCGGCAATCCGGGCCTGCCCATCGCCGAGGACATGAAGCGGCGCGTGGCGCCGATTGCCGCGGCGATCGAACCGGTGCTCGAGGCGCAGCAAAAGGACGCACTGCGCGGTCACTTCCTGCGCTTCGTCGAGGAAGGCGGCCGCACCAACCTGCAGCGCTGGTCGAACGCGGCGGAGAAGACCTCGGCCCGGGCCGGCATTGCGCTGTGCAACGATCTGCCGTCGGCTTTCGGGTTGCTCGAAGCCGAGGAGGGCAAACACGGTGAGATTCAGCGTGACCTCATCTCGTTCGTGACGAGCGACCGGTATTTCCAGCTTCGCCGGCGGATGGGCATCGCGGTCGACCTGAGCTGAGGTCAGCGAGCGTTTCGGGCACGGGCGAGCGAGCGGCTAGCGCGCGAGTTCGGGCGGCGGGTTGCTCGAAACGTCGGCGCTCACCCGACGCGGAAGTTCGGGCAGAAGCTCGGGGGAAGCGTCGAGAATGCGCCACACGAGCGCCGTGGCCGCAGCGACCCCCACCGGCAAGAGCAGCACACCGAGGCAGGGCAGCCAGAACAACATGGCAAACGCCAGCCCGAATCCCAGAGCGGCCGCCTTGTTGCGCATCACCAACCGCAAGCGGTCGCGCATGCGGACGCCGCGGAGCGTGAGTGGGTAGTCGAACAAGTTCCACGCGAGCCCCAGGGCTGAGACGAGCGCGCCGAGCGGTGCGGTCACGAAGACGGCCGGGGCGAACGCGAGCTCGACCGCCCAGAGCAGCGCCAAGATCGGGACGGCAAACAGCGCGGCGACCGCCTGGGCGCGAGCGCCGCACCAGATTTCGGTGAAGAAACCGAGCGGGCGTCGGGATGGGATCTCGAGCGATTGCTCCGCCATCCCGACGATCTTTTCGAGCGCTGGTGCCGACAGAGGCGGGGTCAACATCAGGGCAATGAGCAGGCCGAGGAGCGCACCGAGGATGGCGCCGATCCAAGACAACCCGCCGGCTGCCGCTCGCCCGTACCAAGTCGATGCGTCGCCGAGCCAGCTCGCCACCAGGGTGCGGGCGCCCCGGACCGCTGCCCAGGATAGGACCACGGTGAGGAGGGTGAGCACCCCGGCCGGCACCCAAGCGTAGGGCCAGCTGCGCGGCGTGCGCAGCAGAAAGCCGAACCCGGACCCTACTGCGCCGAAGCCCGCTCGAAACCCGGGGCGCGAAAGCGGCCGCTGCACGCGGCCCACTCTAACCATCTGGGCACCGCTCGAAAGAGCGAAAGTACTCAATGGGCTCCGTCTGGGCCCGCTCCCGCGCTATGGTGGCGGCAGCATGGCCGTCGACCTGTTCGGAATCGTGGGGACCGTCATCGCGGGCACCTACGAGGTCGAGGCGGTCGTGGCCGAAGGGGGCTTCGCGGTCGTTTATCGCGCACACCATGCGGGCTTCGGCGCCAACGTCGCGCTCAAGTGTTTGAAGCTCTCGCGCAAGGTCGGTCCCGAGCGGCAGGCGGAGTTCCTCGCCCAATTCAAGGCGGAAGCGGCGCTGTTGTTCCAGCTCTCCTCGAGCATTCCGACGGTCGTGCGGCCGCTGCACATCGATGCGCTCACCACCAAAGAGGGCACTTTCGTCCCGTACATGGTGCTCGAGTGGCTCGAAGGCGAGACCCTGGCGGCGATCATTCAGCATCGCGCCGATGACAACCTGCCGCCGCCGCCGCTGAAGAAGCTCGTGCGCTTGCTCGGCCCCGTGGCGCAAGCTCTGGCGCGGGCCCACGACTTCACCGCCGCGAACGGTACGGCCGTGTCGATCGTGCACCAGGACATCAAACCCGAGAACATCTTCGTTGCCAGCGTGGCGGGTGAGCAGGTGGTGAAAATCTTGGATTTTGGCGTGGCGAAAGCCCAGAGCGTCGCCAGCCAGGTTGCGGGCGCGAGCGCGTCCGAGCGCAGCGGAGGTCACTCCTTCACCCCCGCCTACGCCGCTCCCGAGCAGTGGGCACCCGACCAGTACGGCGAGACCGGGCCGTGGACGGACGTCTGGGGTCTGGCGCTGTCGCTGGTCGAGGCGATGGCGGGCCGTCTCATCATCGATGGCGACATCCAGACCATGATGGCCATCGCACTCGACCCGGTCGCTCGCCCAACTCCGATCAACAACGAGGTCGAGGTCAACGAGGAGATCGAATCGGTGTTCGAGCGCGCGTTAGCGCTCGAACCGAAGCGCCGTCACGCCCACGTCGGGGAGTTCTGGGATGAGCTCCTCACCGCCCTCGGCATGAAGGAAGGGCATCGGGACGCCCGGCGCGAGGTGGGCGCGCTGCTTCGTGAGGAGCGCGTGGAGATGCTCAAGCCGAAGCCGAAGGGCGCGGCGCTGGCGCGGCTGAAGCTCAAGCCCGCCTCCGTCCCGAAAGCGCCGCTCGCGCTGCCAAAACACCGGCTCACGATCGATGATCCATTCGAGCTGGATGAGCCGTCGTCGCCGGAAGACGAGCTGCAGCCGCTGCTGGCCCGGACGCCGGCCCGACCGCCGCGCCCGGCGCCGAAACCATCACTCGAGCTCGCGCTCCCGCCATTGCCGGCGGGCGCCGCGTTGGCCGCGGTGCCGGATCCGCGCATGACGCTGCAAGCGCCAATCGGCGCCGACCTGGATGAGCCGGGTGAATCGCTGATCGCGCTCGGGGATCTCGAAGCTTCAATCCCATCCGTCCCCCCTCCGCCGGGACCGTCTAGCCTGGAGGCGGCGATCCCGTCGATGGCACCGCAACGCGCAGCTTCGCCCACGCCGGAACCGCGTGTCGCGGCGCCGCCCAGCGAGCAGCACGCGTTCGAGCTGGAGATCCCGGTTGCGCCTCGAAAACTCGGGCATCAGACCGCACCGCTGATGAACCGGAGCGCGCTCGACGTCGATGCGTTGGCTCCGTCGGTGCCGCCGAGAGAAGACCTCGAAGCGTCGCTTCGGCCCGCACCCCAGCAGCAGGCTCGGTCGTTTGGCGCCGACATCGAGCTCGGCAACGACGCCCCACCGGTGCGAGTCGATCTCCGTTCCGACCTTCCACCCCGCATCGCCCCACCACCGGAGCTGTCGTTCGAACGAAAGCCTCAGACGCGGCCTGCGCCGCGGCGCCCGCCGCCCGGCCGAGACTCCCAGCACGGCCTGGACGAATCAGCGGAGGCGTCCAAACGTAGACCGAGCATGCTTGGCGTCGGGATCGGATTGATCGTCGCCGCCATTGCGGTGGCGCTCGCTGACCGCGCGCTCCGAAACGAAGACGGCAGCTCCTTCGTTTCACTTGGGCCAGTGAGCCCCACGGTTGCGGCAGGTCTGCTCTTGGCGGTGGGTGTGGGGCTCTCCATCTTTCAGCTCCTGCCTCACGACGAGCAGTGAAGTGGCGGGGAAATTCCCTCGAAACGCTGACCTCGCCACGAGAATCGGGCGAAGAAGTCCAGCCGCCACTCCAAATTTGCTAGCCTTGGGGCGGCAGCGGCGGGCGGGCGCTCGGGGCTCGAGGGACCATGGTTGAGGACGTCTTCGGAATTGTCGGCACGACGCTAGTGGGTGCCTACAACATTGAAGCGGTCGTCGCTGAAGGCGGATTCGGAGTCGTCTACCGGGCGTACCACTCCGGGTTTCGCGCCGCGGTTGCGGTCAAGTGCCTGAAGGTTCCGCAGCAGCTCTCCAGCGTGCAAGAAGAACAATTCCTCGAGCAGTTCCGCGCCGAGGCCGAGCTCCTGTTTCGCTTGAGCGCGAGCATTTCCACCGTCGTTCGCCCGTTGCACGTCGACGCCATCACGCTGCCGGACGGCCGCTTCGTGCCCTTCATGGCGCTCGAGTGGCTGGAGGGCGAGACGCTGGACGCAATCGCGCAACGGCGTAGAGCCGAAGGGCTGCCCCCGATCCCGCTGAAGAAGCTGGTGCGCATGCTGACGCCGGTCGGGCGCGCGCTCGGGCGTGCGCACAATTTCCAGGGAGACAACGGGCCGATCTCGATCGTGCACCGGGACTTGAAACCCGAGAACATCTTCGTCGCAAATGTCGCCGGTGAAGAGGTCGTGAAGATTCTAGACTTTGGGATCGGCAAAGCCAAGAGCATGGCGAGCCAGGTTGCGGGTCGGGCGAGTCAGAGCGATGGCGCGCTCAGCTCCTTTTCGCCGGCCTACGGCGCACCGGAACAATGGGTTCCAAAGCGGTTTGGTCAGACCGGGCCTTGGACGGACGTCTGGGGCATGGCGCTGACCATGGTCGAGGTAATGGCGGGTCGGACCATCATCGACGGTGATCAGGCTGGCATGATGGGAACGGCGCTCGACCCCAATCGCAGGCCGACGCCGCGGAACGAAGGACTCGACGTGCCGGACGCGGTGGAGGAGGTCTTCGTCCGCGCAATGGCCGTCGATCCGCGTGAGCGGCAGGCGGACGCCGGTGTGTTCTGGGACGAGCTGACGGCGGCGCTTGGCATCCGCAACGAGCAACGCGATTCGCTGCCTGTGCGAGACTCTCGCGCCGAGGGCGGTGCTGCGCCGCGGATCGAGACCATCGAGGCCGCGCTCAGCCCGCGCATGCGGGTCGCAAGCGGCGCGCGCAAGCTCAGCAGCGCGGGGCTGCCCGCGCAGGCCGCGGCGGCCTCGGGTGTGTACCCGGAGTTTTCGCAGCGCCCGTCCCAACGTCCGCCGAGCGGAGGCATGGCTGTCCCCGATCTCGAACTGGGCAACATCCCGGATCTGCAGCAAGGTCCCATGCCGCGGCCGCCCAAGAGGTCGGAGCGTCCGCCCGCCTACGCCCGTGCGCTCGAGTTCGACGACTCTCCTTCTCAGGTCAGCACCCTCGGGCTCGAGGTGGACTTGCCCGACGGGGAGCGGCCATCGCTGCGCGTGGCGCCTCCCGGCGGTAGCCGTCCGGATTGGCCGGCCGTGGGCGGCGCCGGCGGCAGCCGCCCGGATTGGCCGGCCGCCGGCAGCCGCCCGGATTGGCAGATCCCCCAACCGCCCGGGGCCGCCCAGGAGTTCGACTCGCGCCGCCATATCAGCTCTGCGCAGATGCCGGCGGTCAACGCATCGGGGCGACCCCAGAGCGGGGCGTATCCAGCGGTCGCCAGCGTGCCGCCGCCCTCACACCAGGGGCTCGGGGCTCACAGTGTCCCGCCGGCGTCATCAGGCGGCATGCGCTCTCCCCCAAGCCTGAGGCCTGGGTCGAGCGGCGCGAACTGGCCGCAGGCTGAGCTGCCGCCGCTACCGTCCCGCGCTGGCAGCGGGGAGCACAACGTGGTTCGACGGGTACTGCCGGGGGCCATTCTGGTGCTCGCGAGCATTCTCATGACCCTTGCGGACCAGTGGTACGCGGCGTCTTCCGGCGAGGTTTTCAGTCTGGGACCGGTGCGGGCGACCTGGATTGCTGGCCTCTTCATGCTGGGCGGAGTGGTGCTCATCGCGGTTCGCCTCATTCCCAGTCAACGTCCCTGAGCGCTTGGCGTCCGCCGCTCGGTTGAGATAGTATTTCCGTCAGGGAAGAGGGGTGTGAAGTGGGACAGGCAGCGAGCCCGGTTCTGTCACCGGCGTACATTTGCCGGGTACTGGTCTGCGACGACGAAGATCGCCTGGCCGATCTGACGGCGGCGCTGCTGCGGCACTTTGGCTTCTTCGCCGAGGCTGTGGCGGATGGCGCCCGCGCCGTTGCAGCGATGCGGGCCGAACCTGGCTTCGACGTCCTGATCTTGGATCTCAATCTTCGCGGGACGTCTTCGGCCGAAGTGATCCGCGCCTTGCGCGACGACGGGGGTCTGGCCCGAGTGGTGATCACCAGCGGCTATGCCGAAGAGGACGTGCCCGTAGCGCTGATGCAGGAGCCCAACGTGGTCGGCTACCTGCCGAAGCCCTATCCGGCTGAGCGGCTGGTGGCGACGGTGCGTGAGGCGTTCGAAGACAGCTGAGCCGCGGGCCGGGAGAGCGCTCGAGGCTTCGGTGATTGCGACGCGCGGGGCGCTCCGCTATTGCCATGCCTCATCATGGCGACGAAGAAGAAGACACGACGCGTGGCCAAGCCCAAACCAGCGTCCGCAGTTCGATTGCCCGATGGGCACTCGTCGCTGGTCGCAGATCTCTCTCGCGAGGGGATCACGCGGGCAAAGATCGGGGGCTTCGATCTCGACGGCGTGCTGCGCGGCAAGTATGTCTCGCTCGACAAACTGAGCTCGGCGCTAGGGTCGGGGTTTGGGTTCTGTGACGTCATCTTCGGCTGGGATGTCGTGGACGTGTTGTACGACCAGGCGCGCGTCACCGGTTGGCACACCGGCTATCCGGATGCCCATGCCGTCCTCGACCCGAGCACGCTGCGCATGCTGCCCTGGGAGCCCGGCGTCGTCGCCATGCTGTGTGACTTCAGGGACGCCAAGGGCGCGCCGCATCCGGCCTGTCCTCGCTCGCTCCTGCGCCGGGTCATCGCGCGCGCCGACAAATTCGGATTGACCGCCAAGTTCGGTGCGGAGTTCGAGTTCTACTTCTTCAAGGAGACGCGGGAGAGCCTCCACGAAAAAGGATTTCGCCAGCTCACGCCCCTCGACCCGGGGATGTTTGGTTACAGCTGGGTCCGCTCGGGACAGGACGCGGACCTGATGCGGGAAATCATGGACGGCCTGAAGACCTTCGACGTGGAAATCGAGGGGCTGCACACGGAGACCGGACCCGGGGTCTACGAGGCGGCCATCCGCTACGATGACGCGCTCCGGGCGGCCGACAAAGCTGCGCTGTTCAAGACCGCACTCAAACAAATTGCACACCGGCACGGCCTCAGTGTGACCTTCATGGCGAAGTGGAACGCCAACTTGCCGGGCTCGAGCGGCCACCTGCATCAGTCGCTGTGGAGCGGCGACAAGAACGCGTTCTATGATGCGCGCGCAGCCCGGGGAATGTCGGCGCTCTTCCGCTCCTACATCGCCGGTCAGATGGCTCTGATGCGTGAGCTCACGGCGCTCTATTCGCCGACCATCAACAGCTACAAACGCTACGTGCCCGGAGTGTGGGCGCCGCTCGTCCCGAGCTGGGGGGCCGACAATCGCACGTGTGCCATTCGCTTGATCGATCTGGGTAACCCCAGGTCGCAGCGGGTCGAGTATCGCCAGACCGCCGCGGACATGAATCCGTATGTCGCAATGGCCGCCTGCCTCGGCGCGGGGCTGTGGGGAATAGAAAAGAACCTGGCGCTGCCGGCGGAGTCGAAGGGCGACGCGGGAGATGGCGCCGCCGAGCGCCTGCCCACCACGCTCCATGAGGCCAACCAGCTGCTGGCCAAGAGCAAGGCCGCGCGGGCAATTCTCGGCGCGGAGTTCGTCGACCACTACGTGCGCACCCGAGACTGGGAGGTGCGCGCCTTTGACCGAGCCGTCACGAGCTGGGAGCTCGAGCGTTACTTCGAGGTGATCTGATGCCGACCATTTGGAGCTTTCCGACGCGGGTAATTTTTGGTGCGGGCCTGGCTGACGGGGCGGGCGACGAGGCTCGGCTCGCGGGTATCACGCGCGCACTCCTTGTCACCGACTCGGGTGTGCGCGGCGCAGGGTTGACCGAGCGCATCGAGGCCGCGCTCGCCCGCGCCGGCGTAGAGACCGCCGTGTTTGCCGAGGTCGAATCGAACCCGAGCGAGGCCAACGTCGAGGCGGGCGCCCGAGCTTTCGCCGAGCATCGGGGAGACGGCATCGTGGCCGTCGGCGGCGGCTCACCGCTCGACTGCGCGAAACTGATCGCCGTGCGCGCGCGGACCGCGCGCCCGTGGGAGGAGCTCGACGACGCCATCGATGGCGGCGTGCACATCCCCAGGGACGTTCCGCCGGTGATCGCCGTGCCGACTACCAGTGGTACGGGGAGCGAGGTGGGTCGAGCGGGAGTCTTGACCGTGAAATCCTCAAACAAAAAGACGGTGATCTTCGCTCCCCAACTTTTGCCCAAGTGCGCGATCTTGGATCCGGAGCTGACGTTGACGCTGCCCGCGGCCGTGACGGCCGCGACGGGCTTCGACGCGCTCACCCATTCCATCGAGGCCTACCTAGCCACCGGGGATCATCCGATGGCCGACGCCATCGCGCTGGCAGGCGTGGATCTGGTGGTGAACAACATCGAAACGGCAGTCGAGTCGGGCGGTGACCTCGGAGCGCGGGGTGCGATGATGAAGGCCGCCATGATGGGGGCGGTGGCGTTCCAGAAAGGCCTGGGAGCGTGTCACTCGCTGGCACACCCGCTGTCGAGCGAGCTCGGGATGCATCACGGCCTGGCCAACGCTTTGTGTCTACCTGCCGTGCTGCGCTTCAACGAACAAGCAGTGCTCGAGCGTGTGCTGCACCTGTCGCTGCTCATGGGTGGCGAGGCCGACGAGGGTGGCGGCGCGGCGGCGGTCCGGAGCCTGCGGGCCCGGGTCGGGCTTCCGGGCGGCCTCGCCGCCGGAGGTGTGAAGCCGGACGTGCTCCCTGCGCTCGCGGAGAAGGCGTTCGTGGATGCCTGCCATCGCTCGAATCCGCGCAAGTGTTCCAAGGATGACCTCTTGTCGCTCTACCGCGCGTCGATGTGAGACGCGCGCTAGAGCGCCGAACAGGTTGAACGTCGTTTGTTTTCCGGGACTTGCAAGGTGTTCGGCGCTCGCGCGCGGAGCGCGCACGGCCGAAGGCCGGGGGTTTGGGGCGCAGCCCCAACGTAAAGATCCTAGAACACGAGCAGCGCAAGCTGATCGGTGTTCTAGGGATCGCGAGAAACTTTTCCATTGCCGGGGCGGCGTGCGAGGGCAGGGGAGGCTCGGATCCAATCAGGCAACAAGGGGGGCGGGCCCAGCGTCCGCTCGACGAATCCATGCGACGAAATCACCGCCAACCGACTCTTCTGCCCGAGACCCCTCAGCTCCTGGCACGCGCCCGCCGACACCGCCGCCGCGGCGAGCACCGGCGCGCCATGTTGGTGTTGCGGGAGGTCTGCTACGCCGAGCCGGAAGATGCGCGACTCTGGACGCTCTACGCGGTCTCGTGCCTGCGCGCCGGGCGGCGCGACGAGGCATTGTCTGCGCTGAGGCAGGCGCTCTGGCTTCGCCGCAGCGAGCAACACACCGGCAAAGCGCGCGTGACGTCTGGGCTGCTGGCGGCAGTCTTGGCGGGGAACGACACCCTGCGCCTAGCAGCCGCGTAGTCGACTAGAGCGCCGAACAGGTTGAACGTCGTTTGTTTTCAGCGACTTGCAATGTGGTCGGCGCTCGCGCGCGAAACGCACGGCCGAAGGCCGGGGTTTGGGGCGCAGCCCCACGTGAGTCCCAGGGCCGCCGCCCGGGGGGGGGGGGGGGGGGGGGGGGGGGGGGGGGGGGGGGGGGGGGGGGGCGCCCCGGGGGGGGGGGGGGGCGGGGGGGGGGCCGGGGGGAGGGGGGGGGGGGGGCGGAGGGCGGGGCGGGCGGGGGGGGGGGGGGGGCGGGCCCCCGGGCGGGGGGGGGGGGGGGGGCCGGGGGCGGGGGGGGGGGGGCCGGGGGCCGGGCCGCGCGGCGGGGGCGGGGCGGCGGGGGGGGCGGCCGGGGGGCGGGCCCGGGGCGGGGGGGGGGCGCGCGGGCGCCGCCGGGGGGCCGGCGGGGGGGCCGCGCCCGGCCCCGGGGGGCGCCCCGGCGCCGCGCGGGGGGGGGGGCCGGGGGGCCCCCCCGCGGGGGGGGGGGGGGCGGGCCGGGGGGGGGGCGGGGCGGGGGGGGCGGTGCTGGGCGGCGGGGGGGGGGGGCGGGCCCGGGGGGCGCGGGGCCGCCCGAACACGAGCAGCGCACGCTGATCGGTGTTCTAGGCCGTCAGCTCCGGGGCGCTTGTTCGATGAACGCCAGGCCTCCGGCGTCGAACGAGCGAACGGTGTTCCTGCCGCACAGCGAGCAGGCCCAGGCGATCTGAAACGATTCGGCCTTCGGCTCGATGGTGTGCGCGGGCGCGGAGCGGGTCTTGCCCCGGCGGCGGTCGCTGGCAAACCCACGAACCACGCATTGGTTCTCGTCCAGCTCCGCCGAGAGGCGAGCTTGGCATTCACAAGCTGAAGTGACGGTGGCGAGCTTCACGGCTGTCGGAGCATTAGTGGGCGCTTTGTGGCCGGTCAAGCGGGACTGTTTGGGGTCCCGAAGGTTGGGGGCTTTGCGGGCTCGACAATGGGCGCTATGCTCGCGCCTCGACATTGCGGGAATAGCTCAGCTGGTAGAGCACAAGCTTCCCAAGCTTGGGGTCGAGGGTTCGAGTCCCTTTTCCCGCTCGAAGATTCGAGGGGCGCAGAGGCCGCATGGCGAAGCCCCGCCGACGCCCCCTGGGCCGAAGCAGAAGAAGCCGGCGGCGAAACCCTGAGCGGCTTTCGTCAGCGCACGCGCCGCCGGGCGACCAGGATCAAACCGGCGGCATAGAGGGCGAACAGCGAGCCAGGGCTGCCACCGGAGCTCGGTACTCCGCACGCGCAGCCGCCCTTCACGTCGTCTTCGTTTGGCATCGCCGCATTGGGGAACCCGGCAGCCCCGGCGCCGGCTTGTCCGCCCAGGCCTACGCCGCCGGCGAGTGCGCCCGCGCCCGCAACGCCGGCGCTACCGGCGACGCCCCCGCTCCCGGCACCCCCGCTCGCGCCTCCCGCTCCCGCGCCGCCGCCCGTTCCGCCGCCGCTCGGGGCGCCGCCTCCGCCGCTGGGCGCGCCGCCGCTGCCGCCGGTTCCGGTCGAGAAACAGTTCGAGGTATGAACGCTGCGTTTGGCGCCGCAGTTCGTCGGCGAAGCGCAGGCCGGTTCGGGCAGGTTCGGTGGCGAGCCCGTTCCGCCGACATCTGCCGGATCCGGGTAGGCGAGCGGCACGCTGGGCCAATACGCCGGGTTGCCGCTCGGGTACTCGACTCGACCGAGCACCTTCTCTTGATACGGCGCTGCGCCGCCCACCGCCGGGTTCCACACCCCACGGCTGGAGCTGTAGGTCGGGTTCGACGGGTTGTTGGAATAAGCGAGCCCGTTGTAGGCCCAGACCGCCGTGTACCAGTGCTCGACGATGCTGGGTTGATTGTCTCCCACGCACTTGGTCGCGCGCCATTTGCCCGCCAGGATCGAGGCACCGGTCGCCATGTTGTAGGTCGGCTCGCCCGCGACGCGCTGCTGGTCGAAGGCGGGGTTCTCCCCCTTGTGCATGCCGCTCGTGACCTGGCCCACACCGTAGCCGCAGTCGAAGGAGATGATCGTACGCGACGCACCGCCGACCTGATCGGACGGCGTGTCGGGTACACAAAACTGCGTCCAGCCGCTCTCCGCCATCGCGATCGATTTCAAGAGCTCACACGGGAATCGCGCCGGCACGTCGTGGTTCGGCTCCGGTTTGCCGCAGCCTTGACCGATGTCGGCGACCGGCGGGCCCTGGGTTCCCCACGCCGTCGGCCCTTTGGCCACGACGTCGAAGATCGACTGCCAGGCGGCGATGCTCGGGTTCGTGCCCTTGATCGCCTCGATGCCGCAGTTGTGGGAGTTCGCCGAGCTCGACAACGTGTACGAAGGGCAGTACGCCGCTGCGCTCGCGGACGTGACGAGGAGCGCCACCCCGGTCAGCAACGCGGGGGCCCTCATGGCAAGAACCCCGCGATGTCGACCCGCGTCGCCGGCGGAGCGGGGATGGCCGTCAGCTTGCCGCTCTCGGTGTCGATGGCGAAGGGCAGCGAAAAATCACTGGGTTTCTGGTGGATCAGGGCGACGTGTCTGCCATCTGAGCTGACCGCCCGGAGCTCGTCGAAGCCGGGACCAAGGGGCCGAGTGGGTCCGGGCCCGCCCGCAACGGTCGCGCCACTGCCATCGTTCAAGAGCACGCCGCCGCGGGGCCAGACGTGGGGCGTCACCCACATGCCCGCTGCCCGAGCAACCGGCGAACGGACGCCGCTGTCGATGGCGATGCGTTCGACCAGCCAGCCATCGTCGTCGTGGTTCGTGTAGACCAGCGAGCGTGTGCTCGTCTCGACGGAGAAATCGCGAGCGAGCGCCACGAGCTCGGGTGCAATGACACGCAGCGCGCCCGTCGTGACGGATACGGCGACGAGATCCGCGTGCCCGAAGCGGACGCGATAGAGCAGCACTTCGTCGTCGAGCAGGCCGGCGATGAACGTGATGTAACCCGCGAGCTCGTGCAGCGTGCGGGCGTTGCCGGTCTCCGGGTCGATCTCGTCGATGCGCAGGGCGTCCGTGCGCAGCTGCCCGGCCTCGATGGCGGCGGGGTCCGGCGGCGGGCCGGGCACTCCGCGTTGAACCAGGACCCGGCCCGACGGCAAGACCAGCGGGCGGCTGGCGTGGCTCACGTCCTTGGCGAGCACGACGGCGCTCTTCTCGGGCTCGAGCCGCACGAGCCACGCGCCGAAGGACACGTCGGTCCGCCGCTCCATGTCGGCGACTGCAACGACGCGGCTGCCATTGCCAAGCACGGCGCCGCGCACCTCCGCGTCCGGCGCGTGTTCGAAGCGAGCGACGGGCGTCCCGATGCTGCTCGCGCCGGGCGGCGTGAAAAAGAGCGCAGTTTCGCTCGCGCCGGGCGCCGTCGCGAAGAGTGCGATGCGGGGCGTGGCGCCGGCGCTGCTCTCGAGCGCCTGCACACGAGCTTGGGGTGCTCGGGTCGCGTCCGGGGCGGCGGTGCCGTTCTCGCACGACACGAGCGCTGAGAGCACGAATGGCCCGAGGAGTAGGCGCTGCACGATCAGTTGAGAGAGTAGCACCGGAACCACGAGTACGAGAAGCAGCTTCCCAGCCCCGCCGCGGGTCGCGCTAGGATGAAGGGACCGTTCGATGGGGTATCTCTCGGTTCTCGCCAAGCTCGACGCAGAGCAGAAACGCGCGTTCGGAGCCATCGCTACGGTCACGCGGCTCGATCTGGCCGCGTTCGAGAAGGTCGACATGGTGCTGACCTGGCTCGATGCACATGAACCGAAGGTGGTCGTGTTCGACGCCGGGCTCGTTCACGCCGAGAAGATCTGCCGCAAGGTCCGCTCCAAGAAGAACCTGTCGAGTGTGCCCATCATTGCCCTGGTGGCCGAGCCGACGGACGCGCTGGTCGAGCGGCTTTACGCGCAAGGCGCCGATGATGTCATCCCGAGCGCGCTAGGGGTGCACCTCATCGAACGCGTCAAGGCCCTGCCCGACAAATCGCAGCTGACGGATGCGTCCCACGGCATGGCGGTCGTTGCGGACAAGGACCACTCCCGCTGTGACGTGATCGGCCGGGTGCTCATGAACGCGGGCTACGATGTCAAGTTTGCCCTGGATGACGTCGCACTCCGTTATTACACGCAGCAGAATGAGCCGAGGCTCGTCGTCCTGAGTGCCGAACTGGGCGACGCGCGCAAGTTCGTCGAAGAGGGCCGCAAGCGAAACGCGGACACCGCCTGGGTGGTGATGTCCTCGCGTCGCGACGTCGTGAAACACGCGGAGACCTTGAGCGGCATCGAGCACCTGAGCGTCGTCGTGAACACCACTGCGCCCGAGAACGTGCTCTTCACCTCGAACGAGCTGCTGCGACAGGGAGGTCCGCCGAGTCGTGAGGACGAGCGCGTGCTCTACGGCACGATGGTGGCTTACAAACCCGCCGGCGGCGAGCACGAGGACGTCGGATTCAGCTACAACATCAGCCAAAAGGGCCTCTACGTTCGCACCCTCTCGCCGCCGGCGGAGAACGAGGTCTGGTTGGAGCTGCGACCCCCGCGCGGTAAGCGTCGGGTGCGGCTCGAAGGGCGGGTCGCCTGGCGGCGCAGGTACGACCCCGGCTCGCGGGCGCCCGTTCCTCCGGGGTTTGGCGTCGCACTGACGGATGGCCTCGGTCCGAGCCTGGAGCTCTGGAACGAACGCGTCGGCACGTTCGTGCGGTCGACCCGGCGCGGCCCGGCGGCGGTGGCCCGCTTGCTCGACGAGACGCTGGGTGATGTCCGCGCGAGCCAACCAGATCAGGAGAGCGACTCACACATCGCGGCCATTTCTGTTTCGTCTCCGTCGGTCTCCATCGACGTGGCCCATGGTCCCGCAGTGGCGATGCAGAGCTTGCCTGTGCGGAGCGACGAGTCGAAACCCGAAGCTCCGCCTACACTCGAGTCCATCGCCGATCTCGACGATGCGGTGGTGCCATCGGGTCGCGAGCTCGAGACCCGCCGCGCGCCATCGTTGACGGACATGCAGCAGGTCGAGGTGCCTGCCGCGCCAAGACCAGCCGCGCTCGAGCCGCTGACTCCCGCATTCGCCGCTGCCGAGAACCCAACCCTGCTCGCAGCAGACAGAGCTCCCGCTTCACCGGCGGCCGCCGCGGCAGCAGGAGGTCGGCGTTTCTCGCCCGTGCTCGGAGTCGCACTCGTGCTGCTCTTGCTCGGCGTCGCAGGCGCGGCGCTGTTTGCCCTTGGTATCGGCCCCTTTGCCCGCGCCGGAGCTGGTGTTCACCCTGCCTCGAATCCGACGCCGCTGCCGCCGCGCGCCCCGCCGCCAACCCGGCCCTCGGCAGAGTCCGCCGCGGTTTCGGCGCCACCGCCCGTGTCCGCTGCGCCGTCCGCGGCGGCCAGCGCCGCGCCGCCGGCCGCGCCGGATGCCGATGCAGCGGTGGCAATGGACGCAAGCTCGCAGACCGGAGCGGCGGCGTTGCCTGCCGTCGACACTGCCGGCGGCGGAGACGGTTCGGAGCTGGCGTGGGACGAGGGGTATCTGGTGGTTCGCTCGTCGGCGGCGGTCGACGTCTACGCTACAGGGTTCAAGGTCGGCCCGACGAACCGGCAGAACAAAGCGCGCTGCGGGCTGCGTTTCGTTCGCTTGGGTGAGAACGAACCCCCGAGCTGGCGCTCGAAAGGGCAGACCGTGGACGTGAAGTGTAAGGCCATTACCCAGCTCGAGATCGCCCCGGAATGAGCAGGGTGCGGGCCCGCGTCGTTCAGAGGTTCTCGAGTCTGGCGAGCAGCGCGCGGAAGTCGTCCGGCAGCTCGGCGCTGAAATGCACCGGTTCGTCGGTCGCGGGATGAACGAAGCCCAGCTCTCGCGCGTGCAACATGAGGCGAGGGGCTTCGATGAGCGGGCCTGCGAAGCCGCGCACGTAGACCCGCTCGCCGATCAGTGGGTGTGAGGCCTCGGACAGGTGGATGCGGATCTGATGGGTGCGTCCGGTCTCGAGTCGACACTCGAGGTGAGCGGCGCCCGTGAACGCGCTCAGCAAGCGCACGTGGGTCACCGCGCTTTGCCCGAGCCGTGGATTGTCCGTCGAGCCACGCAGACCGTCGCCGCGGTCTTCGACCAAGCGCGAGCGAAAGATCTGATCGGAGACCACGCCGTGGACCAACGCCTCGTAGCGACGATGAACCGTATGAAAGCGTAGCTGCTGCTTGAGGTGGCGCTTGGCCACCAGGGTCCTGGCAAAGACCACGAGGCCGCTCGTCTCCTTGTCCAGGCGCTGCACGACCCCGAGCGGTGGCAACGGTCGGCGCTCGCGACGGCTGAGCTCGTGCCGCACTCGATCGACCAGGGTGTCTCGCTCGTTGTGATCGAAGGGCACCGTGCTGACGAGTGGAGGTTTGTCCACGACCACGAGGTCGCGGTCCAGGTGCACGATGGTCGGCGCCGTGCTCGACGCGGGCGTCGCGGAGCGGGCCGACAACGTCAGCACGACGGTCTGCCCCGCCCGCAGCTTCCGGGTTGGATCGGTGACACGCTCCCCATCGACGTTGACCTTGCCAGTCTCGATGGCGCGGCGCACCCGCGACCAGGCCGAGCCCGGCTGGCTGTCCCTGAGCAAGCGGTCCAGGCACAGGCCGTCGGCCTGCTCCGGCACGCTGAAGCGACCGTCGACCAACGTCGCGGAGGACTCCGGCTTATTCTTCACGCGTCGTCAGGCAGCGGACCCAGCAGGCGCGCGGCCAACTTCTTGCGGTGGTGGGCGGCGTCGCCGAAGGCGGCCCGAGAAGACAGCAGGCGTTTGAAGAAGAAGTGCACGTCTGCGTCCCAGGTGAAGCCGAAGCCGCCGTGCAGCTGGACGCCGCGCTTGACGGCGTTCGCGAGCACGTCGGAGGCATGCGCCTTTGCCATGCGCGCGGCCACGCTGGCTTCGTCGAGGGAACCGCTGCTGAGCAGGGTGGCAGCTCCGTAGAGCAGACTGCGCCCCAGCTCGACGCCGAGCATGACGTCGACCAAGGGGTGTTTGACCGCCTGAAAGCTGCCGATGGCCTTCCCGAATTGTTCACGCTGACACGCGTAGGCGCGGGTCATTTCGAGCACCGCGTCCGCGGCGCCGAGCATCTCCGCGGCGGTCAGAGTCGCTCCGAGCGATTGCATCGCCGAGAGGGCGCCGCCCGCATCTCCGTCGAGGCGGCAGCTCGCTTTCAGCTCTACGCCGTGAAGCTGCAGCCGTGCCGTCGGGCGCGAGGCGTCGACGCTGGTCTGGCTTTCGACGCGGACGCCGGGGCACGGCAGCGGCAGCGCATACAGGCCGAACCCGCCGCCTGCCTCGCGCGCGGGAACGATTACCAGGGAGGCCTGCGCGCCGTACAGCACGTGAACCTTCTCGCCCGTCAGGCGCACGACGTCACCGGAGTGCTCGGCGCGGGTGGATGACGGTTCGCCGTCGAGGTTTCCGCGTGGCTCGTCGGACGCGACAGTTCCGATGGTCTGGCCAGCCACGAGTGCGGGTGAGTGCGCAGCGAACTGGGCCGCGCTCCCTCCCACCTCGAGGGCAGAGAGACACAGCACCGTCGGCAGGAAGGGGGACGGAAACAACACCCGACCCATCTCTTCGCAGAGCACGCCGAGGTGCATCGGGGACAGCCCACCGCCGTCGGGTGAGCCCACCGCGAGCCAGCCGAGCTCGGCGATCTCCCGGTAGAGCGCCGGATCATGACCACTCTCCTCGCTGAGCCGCCGGCGCAGCACACCGAGGTCACTCTTCTCCGCGAGCAGTCGCCGGGCGCTGCCGCGCAGGATCGCGTGCTCCTCGCCGTATCCCATGTCGGCGGGCAGCGCGGGCACGCGGAGCAGGTGCTCGCTGGGCGGGGCCAGAGTGCGGTCGCTGTCGCTCACGTTTCGCTCACTTGCTCTTGGGCAGGCCGAGCACCCGCTCCCCGATGATGTTGCGGAGGATCTCGCTGGTGCCGCCGCCGATCGTCATGCCGAAGGAATTCATGAACGCGCGGGGCCACTCGCCGCGGTCGGGGGCCCGCGCGTCCTCGGCCGAAAGAGCGGCGTCGGGCCCGAGCATCTCGCAGGCGAGCTCCGCTACCCGCTGGTTCCACTCGGATGCAACGAGTTTGTTCATCAGCGGCAACGCCAGCGGTCGCTCCTTGACCAGATCCGAGACTCCGCTACGGGTGCCAGAGAAACCGATGGCGGCCGCCTCGATCCACAGCGTGGCCAGGCGATCTCGGAACACCGGATCGCTGGCGATGGGCCTGCCGTTGCGCTGGGTTCGCTGCGCCAGTGAGACCAGCCGCTTGAGCTGCTCGAGCAGCGCGGACGAGCGCTCGCGGGAGCTCGAGTCGGCCGCGCCGCGTTCGAACATCAGCGTCGTGAGCGCGATGTTCCAGCCTTGTCCTTCCTCGCCGAGCAGGCAGTCTCGGGGCATCGGCGAGCGGTCGAACAGCACCTGATTGAAGCCGCCCTCGCCCGTCATCTTGATCAGGGGTTGAACGCTGACTCCCGGAGCGTCCATTGGGAACAGGAAATAGGAGAGGCCCGCGTACTTGTTGGCGTCGGGATCGGTGCGCGCAAGCAGGATCATCCATTTGGCAAAGTGCGCCAGGGTCGTCCAGACCTTGTGCCCGGAGATTTCCCAACCCTCAGCGGTCTTCACTGCGCGGGTGCGGAGGCTCGCCAGATCACTGCCGGCGTTGGGCTCGCTGAAACCCTGACACCAGATCTCGTCGCCCCGCAGCAGCGGCGCGAGCAGGCGGGACTTCTGAGCCTCGGTGCCGAACGTCAAGATCGTCGGCGCTACCCAGGTCAGCGCCAGGAAGTTGACGAAGAAGGGCGCGCGCGCCTGCGCCAGCGCTGCCTCGACGACGCGTTTCTTCTCGGGCTCGATGCCACGCCCGCCGTAGGCCTCGGGTACGTCGAAGCCGAGGTACCCGGCGTCGTAGACCTTCCGCTGCCAATCCCGGTGGTACGCCATCTGATCGGCGCTCTCCACCTCCAGGAAGGTCTGCGGCAGCTTGAAGCTCGGTGGCGCCGGCCGATTGGCGGCGAGCCACGCGGAAAACTCCGCGCCAAACTGCGTGAGCTCGTCGGGGTCGGTCAAAACTCGCGCAAATCTGGCACACGCTCCTGGCGTCGTAAAGGCGGCGCGCGGCCCTCGAGTCTCGTGGCGAAAACTCGGCGAGTCGAGGGTAGGATGCGTCGCCGCGTCAGGCGGCGCGGAGGAGCCAAGACCAATGATCGAATGGGGCGAGCAACACCTGGCCATCCGCGACTCGTTCCGGCGCTTCGTCGACGCGGAGATCAAACCGCGGCGTGAGGAGCTCGAGCACGGCGACACGCCGCCCTACGAGGTGCTTCGCAAGATGTTCGCCACGTTTGGCCTGCGCGAAATGGCCATGATGCGCTACGAGGCGGATCTGGAGAAGGCAGAGCGAAAATCTGCCGAGCCGGACGAGCCGCGCGCGCCTCGGGTCAACCCGATGGCCGGGGAGATGGCCGCCATGCAGATGATTCCGATCATCGAGCTGTCGCGTCACAGCCCCGGCATGGTGACTGCGCTCGGCGTCAGCGCAGGTCTCACTGCGGCGACCATCATGAGCCGGGGCACTCGTGCTCAGAAGGAGCGCTGGGCCAAGGATCTGCTCACCCTCGACAAGATCGGCGCCTGGGCCATCACCGAACCCGGCTCGGGCTCGGATGCGTTCGGGCAGATGAAGGCGAGCGCGCGACGCCACGAGGACGGGTACCTGCTGAACGGCAACAAGACCTTCATCACCAACGGCCCATGGGCGGACACGATCGTGTTCATCTGCAAGCTGGACGAGGGCAACGACGCCAAGGATCGCAAGGTGCTGTCATTCGTAGTCGAGAAGGGCATGCAGGGTCTCGAACAGACCAAGCCGCTCCGGAAGATGGGCATGCATTCGTCCCCCACCGGCGAGCTGTTCTTGAGCGACGTGTACGTGACTCGCGATCGACTGCTCGGCGAGACCGAAGAAATCTCGTACCGCACCGGCGCCAAGGACACCTTCAAGTCCGAGCGCACGGGGGTCGTGGCGATGGCGCTCGGCATCGTCCAGCAGTGCCTCGATTTGTCGGTCGAGTACGCCAAGACGCGGGTGCAGTTCGGGCGTCCGATCGGGGAGTTTCAGCTGATCCAGCTCAAGCTCGCCAAGATGGAAGTCGCGCGCATGAACATTCAGAACCTGGTCTATCGGGTGATCGAGCTGGCGGGCGCGGGCAAGGCCATGACGCTCGCCGAAGCCAGTGCGTGCAAGCTCTACTGCGCGCAGAGCGCGATGGAGGTCGCGCTGGAGGCGGTGCAGCTATTCGGCGGCAACGGCTACATGTCGGAGTATCAGGTGGAGCAACTCGCCCGCGACGCCAAGGTGCTGCAAATCTACGGCGGGACCGACGAGATCCAGATCTCGCAGATCGCACGCAGCCTGATGAGCACCTGAGCCGCCCGCGGCGCCCGCTGCCAACGCGGGGGGCAGAGGGACTCACGGGAAGGCGATCTCTGCGAAGCGAGTAGCCAAGGGTCTCGCGCGGGTGGGCGAGCGTGCTTGGCCGGCGTCAGCAGCTGGCGCGTTCGACGTCCTGGAACAGGTGCATGTGGGTGTCGAGGGTGATTCGGGTGTCGATCACCCCGAGCTCGACCACGCGCAGCGCCTCGGGTTCGTCGTGGCCGACCAGGACCAGGAGCGGCCCGGCGGAGGTGCTGAGCGCGCCGCGCAGCATGAAGCCCGTGTGCTGCGCCACCGGGTGATCGAGCTCGTCGACGACGAGCACGTCGCGGCGCTCCTCGCTGCAGCTGGCGGTGACGTTGCGCAGCACACTGCGCTCGACGATTTCGAGCTCCGACATCGGCAAGGCGAAGCGGTGCAAGAACACCTGGCTCTCGCCGGAGCGGCGATCGGCGGGGACCTCCGACTCGCCGACGTGGGCGGGATGGACCCACGCTGCCCGGGGATCATCGCCATCGAGGGCGAGCAAGAACGAGTGCGTCGCGACCAGCGAGGCGCAGCCTTCGATCTCGAACCCGGAGTGCCGCGCGCCGGGCATCGACGCTCCGGAGTATCCGCCGAGGTCGAGGCTGACCCGCACCGCGCGGGTTGCGTGAGCGCTGCAGTGCCCCTCCGGACCCACCAGGGTGAACGTGCGCGTGGGTCGGGGAGCGGCCGTTTCGATCTCGAGCGCAAACCCGCCGGGCAGTAGCTCTCGGGAGCGGCTCACGCTCGGGCCGATGTCGTCGTCGGTCAACACGAAGGCTCTCCGCTCGGTGGAGAGCACGGCGTGCGCGCCCCTGCGGGGCACCATCGCGGGCGGCTTCTGGGCCGTTGCGCCGTTGATCTCGCTGGCCGCTGGACGGGTGGCGTTGGCCTTCGGTGCCTTCGAAACCATCACGTGCTGGCTGCAGCTCGCGAGTGCGAGCAACGAAGCGGCCAAGAGCGGAAGGCGACTCGACAGGCTGGATGAAACGGGGCGCGGTGACATGGCTTGAACCTCTTGCAGGTCCATTGAGCAAGCCACGTGCCGCAGGGCACTCGGCGCACAAATCCCGGCGCTCCGCCGCTCTCGAGGCCGGAGGCGTGGTTCTGTGACCACGCGTCAGGGTTTGTTCGACTTCGCCCGGGCGAGCTCCGCTTTGGCCGCATCCAGTCGGCGCTTGGCGGTGACCATGCGCTGCGGTTTTGCCGCCTGCCGCTTGGCCTGGGCGGCGTAACCCGCCACGGCGTCTTCGAGCGCTTTGACCTGCCCTGCGTGGTCGCCGCGCGCCGCGAGAATGTCCGCCTTGATCTCGAGGAAGCGCAGACGTCGGGGGCCGTCCGCGTGCGCGAGCGCGCGTTCGATGGCCGCCGACGCCTCGGGATACTTCTTCAGTGCCAGCAGCACTCCCGCCAGGCGACCCGGCGGTTCGTAGGAATTCGGCAGCTGTTTCTCGCGCTCCTGGAGCAGCTTGATGGCCTCACTGGCGCGACCCATGGCAAGAAACGCGTTGGCGAGCGCTGCGTCGTAGGTCTGGGCAGCGGCGGGTGAGGGCGCATCCTTCGCCGCCTTCAGCAGGAGCGCGAGGCGATCGGTCAGAGCTTGGCTCGCCGTGGTCTTGTCCCCCAGCTCGAGCAAGACGTCGGCGTACACACTCAGGCTGTCGGCCCGATCGTCCGGCGTCGCCTCAGAGTGCGGCGAAGCGACGATCTGCTTCAAGAGGTCCCGGACCGCAACGCGGGCCTGTTTGACCTTGGTTGCGCTCTTTGCGTGTTCGGCGCAGTCGAGCACGGTGCGGGCAAAATCGGTGGGTTTGGCGGCGCCCCGCACGTTGCTCAGGTTCTTCACGCCAGCGTCCAGACACTGATCGGCGCGACCCGCGTTGAAGAGCGCGCTGACCCATCCCGACAGCGCCTCGCTGCGCCGCGACCAGTCACTCGGCGCGCGCTCGGCGGCGGCCTGATAGTGTTTTGCGGCCTGGTCGTAGGCGGACGCGGCCTGGGCCTTTTTGCCAGCCAGGAGCGCGGCGAGCGGGGACTTGGGGTCGAGTTTGTCCGAACGCCGCGCGTCGCGGGCGGCGATCGCCTCGCGCATGAAGTCGTCCATCTCTTTGACCGACCCCGAGCCGGGCCAGTATCCGAGGACATCGCCGCTGTCGGGATCGAGCATGAAGAATGTGGGCCAGACGTCGACCGCGTGCTGGTCGACGAAGGCGGCGTTCTTCTCCTTCTCGGTGTCGACCGCCACGAACACGACCTGCTCACCCAGTGAGCGCAGGGCGGGGGAGTCGAGCACGAAGTGCTTCATGCTGATGCAGGTGTGGCACCACTCTGCCCAGGTATCGATGAACACGAGCTTGCCGGTCTTCTTGGCGAGCGCCATGCCCGCCGGCACGTCGTCGTCGATCCAGCTCAGGGGTGGATGGGTATCGGTTGCGCCGGCGTCCGCAACGACGGGCGCTCCGGGCGCCGGTGCGGAGCCGAGACTCGTGCTCGGGGCCGGGCGCTCCGGTGCATTCGAAGCTGGCGCGGTTGGCCCTTGGGCGGGTGAGCAGGCTGCCAAAAACCCCAAACAGATCAGCGAGCCGAGGCGCATGGCCGGGAGCCTAGCAGGCCCGCGCGCGGAGCGGCGCGAGCCTCGGCCCCGGTCAGCGCGGCGCTGCAGGCGGCGACACGGGTTTGTCCCGTCCGCCGGGACCTCCCGAATAACCGACGTAGACCACCGGGATGGATGCGCCGATCAGCGCGATCACCGCGCCGCGACCGAACAGGCCCTTGCGCCCGGGGATCATGAACAGCCCGGAGATGGACAAGAACAAGAGCAGCACGGCATAACCATCGGCCACGTAGCTCCAGGCCTTCTTGCCCCGGTTCAGGTGCAACCAGTTGGCGAGGCGCAGGAAAAAACGCGGCTTCTGCCCCTCTTCGATGACCTTCCCGCTCGCGGTGTCGACGTGCAACGTGCGCTGCTCGAACACGAGATCGAGCTGGGTGTCGTTCGTCCGATAGATCTCGTTCGGCCGTTCTTTGATCGAGAGCTGCGCGAGCACCGCGCTGGCCGTCGCTTCGTCCTCTTCGGGCAACGGCGTCGCGACCTGGTGTGTGCGGTCGATCTGCGTGAAGCTCGGATCCCAGTCGGCGATGTGATTCACCGCCAGCCCGCTCAGCGCGTAGATGACCGTGAGCCCGATCACGAGGTAGCCGAAATCGCGATGCATCGCCCTGAGCCACGGGCGCCAGGCCAGACGCCGCGGCCTGTCATCTGCGCGGCTCACCCGTAGCGCTCCTCTTTCCAGGGGTCACCGTGGTTGTGATAACCGCGCTGCTCCCAGTAACCCGGCTCGTTCTTGCTGGCGAATCGGATGCCGGTGACCCACTTGGGGCTCTTCCAGAAGTACAGGTCCGGCAAGACGACCCGCGCCGGTGCGCCATGGGCGCGCGGCAGGGGTTTGTCGTCCAGGCGATGCGCGACCACCACACTCGGCCCCAGAGCGTCCCGGAGCGGGACGTTGGCGGTGTAGCCGTGCGCGGCCTCGAAGATCACGTAGCGGGCGTTCTTGGCGAGTTTGGCCCGCTCGGCCAGGTCCTTCACCCGCACACCCTTCACCAGGATGCCGAGCGCCGACCAGCCGGTGACGCAGTGAACGTCCACGCCGAGCTCGGTCTGTGGCATCGCCAAGAGCTGACTCATGTCGAGGGTGAACGGGCTCTGCACCGCACCGTGCACCTTCAGACGAAACGCACCCGGACTCGCGTCCCCCGCGTCGCCGCCCATGGGTTTCCAGCGTTTGATCACCCGCTGGCCGGGGGGCAAGCGGGGGCGGCCGTCGCTGCGGGTCTGGGCGCGTGCCTCGCGCGTCAGATCATCGGCCAGCAGCCACAGCCCGCCGCCGAGAGCCATGACCAGAGTGCCCGTGGTGGCGGTCTTGATGAACTCACGGCGGGCGAGGAGTTGTTCGACGGCTGCCCGTCTGTCGCGGTCTTTCGGGGTCACGCACAGCATACGAGCGAGCGCGTTCGGCGGTTGCACGCGGCGGCGCAATTGCCGGCAAGTCGGCCAAATCCCGCGGTTTCCAGCGTTTTGACGCGCGCTGTGGCATGCTGGTTGTTGCCTCGCCATGTGCCGCCTCTTCGGATTCAGGAGTGTCATCCCGAGCCAGGTTCACCGCTCTCTCTTGGCGGCAGAGAACGCCCTCGGAAAACAGAGTAACGGCCATCAGGACGGCTGGGGTGTCGCGTTCTACGTGGACGGCTCACCGCATGTGACCAAGAGCCCCGAGTACGCCCTCGGCGATCAGCTGTTTCATCGATTGAGCGGCGTGGTGGCGAGCGAGACCGTGCTCGCGCACGTGCGTCGGGCGACTCAGGGCGAAAAGACCGTGCTGAACTGCCACCCGTTCCAGTACGGCCGCTGGGTGTTTGCGCACAACGGTGACATCCCTGAGTTCGCGCGGCACAAGGCGGCGCTCACCGCCGAGATCGCACCGCGGTTGCGCCGCTTCGTGCTCGGGGACACCGACAGCGAGGTGGTGTTCTTGATCTTCTTGTCGTTCCTGAGCGCTCACGGGCCCCTCGGACGGAGACACGACGTCGATGACGTGTCGTCGGCGCTCAAGGGTGCGATCAAGAGGGTGCGCGAGATCTGTGATGGCGAGGGCAGCGCGCGCGCCCTGTTGTCGTTGCTCGTGACCGATGGCGACACGATGGTGGCAACCCACGGCGGCAAGGAGCTGTACTGGTCGAGCCACAAGACCCACTGCGCGGATCGCGACACCTGTCCCAGCTTGTCGGCGGAGTGCGAGGCGCCGTCACTCACCGGTTTCGTGAATCACTTCATCGTGTCCAGCGAGCCGCTCCAGGGTGAGAACGTCTGGGAGCCGCTCTCGGACGGCGACGTGATCGGCGTCGATTGGCGCATGCGAGTGGTGCGCAAACACATCGACCGGGTGCCCCTGCCCATCGCGGCCGCACAGTGACGGAGCGGCGCAGCGAGCCCCGGGAACAGACCGAGACCGCGCGTCGTGCGATCGCTGTGGCGCTCGAGGGAAAGACACTCTCTGCGCGAGAGCTCTCCCAGACGGTCCGGATCTCGGAGCATGAAGTGGGTGAGCACCTGAGACACCTCGAGCTCTCGCTGGCGGCGTCCGGTCGCCGGCTCGTCGTCGAGCCCGCGAGCTGCAAGGCGTGTGCGTTCAGCTTCGCGGAGCGCGCGCGCCACGGTCGACCGAGCCGCTGTCCCAAGTGCAAGAGCGAGCGCCTGGCTGCACCGCGGTTTCGGGTCGAGGGCTGAGCGCGGCCGAGACGGCGCGCTGGCGCGACCCGGCGGAGCCAGGCATAGTGCGCGGCCTGATGCGCTCGATGCTCTTCGAACGACGGCCGCTCGCTCTGCTCCTCGCCCTGTGCGCTGTGCCCGTCGCCTGCGACGAAAACAAACCCCAGCCCGCGCCGGTCACGTCTGCCGCTCCGAGCGCCGAGAAGCTGGCCATTGCATCGGCGCTTGCAGCAGCAAGCGCGGCGCCGAGTGCCAGTGCTGCCGAGGCGGAGCCTAGAGAGAGCGCTGAGCCCGAGGCCAGCGCGAGCCCGGCGGCGGAAGGAAGCGCTGCTTCGCCGAGTGGACCCCCTGCTGGCAAGGCCGCTGCGAAGGCCGACGCTCGGGGCGTAAAGCTGGTCGAGGCGGGGGCCGAGCCCCGACAGAAGGTCCGTTACAAGTTCGTGGTGGATCGCACCGACCGTGTGGAGATGACCACCACCAGCAAGATGAAGATGAGCATGGGGACCGAGTCTGCCGATGTGCCCACCGCGCCGGCGGTGCGGGTGGTCGCGGCGCTCACGGTCAAGGAGGTGGCTGCCGACGGCAGCGCCGCGCGCACGCTGTTGCTCGAAGACGTCGGCTTGATGCCAGGGCCGGGCCTGAGCAAGGCGCAGCGTGACCAGGCGGGCAAGGCGCTGGGAGCCCTGTCGAAGATGACCGGCACCGATCGGGTCGATGCCCGGGGTTTTGTGCGTCAGGTGCGGCTCGACGGCTCGAAGATCGACAACCCGGCGCTCAAGCAGGCGCTGGCGTCGATGCAGCAGACCTTCGACCAGATGGGCGCGCCGTTTCCGGAGGAAGAGATCGGGGTCGGCGCCAAATGGCAGGTGAAGACCCGCATCGATCAGATGGGGATCCGGCTGTCACAGACCGCCGACTACGAGCTGTCGGCGCTCGAGGGGGACAAGGGCCGGATCAAGCTCAAGCTCAAGCAATCCGCGCCGGGGGGCAACATGGCGCTGCCGGGGTTGCCCAAGGGCGCCACGGCAAAACTCACCAGCATGAAGGGCAGCGGCCACGGCGAGCTCGCGTTCGATCTGGGACGCAGCACGCCCGACGGTCACATCGACACCAAGAGTGAGGTCCGGGTGAGCGTGGTCTCGGGCGACGAGACCCAGCAGATGAACACCAAGATGACCGCGCGCGTGGTGTTCAAGCCGCTGACGAAATAGGCGGCGCCGCGGCGCGGTTCACTCGCTCTTGGCTTGGAAGCGCATCACGAAATCGAAGCCGGCGCTGGTCTCGCGCGCGCTCTTCTCGTCCATGCCGCGCAGCGCGCGAACCGAGACGACCTGGGCTGGCGAGCGACGGCGCACGCGCTTGGGGATGGCCTCGTCACGACAATGTCCCGTCCCCGCGAAGATCACGAGCTGGCGTCCGGGCAGCTTGCCGCCGAGCCAACGGACCGCGCTCTCGGCCATGGTCTCGTCCCACACGACCTGGGCCGCGTACATGTGGTCCGGATCACCATGCGGGTGAGCGCGCGTCGACTCGTCGAACCACGCACGGTGCTCGGCGTCGGCGAGGTCGAGCTCCGGCAGTGTCTTCAGCTCATCGCGGGTGAGCGCGGAGAGCCCGCCCCGGGCGATGCGACGCGTGAGCGGGCGCGGTGAGTTCAGCGCAATCAGCGGGATGTTGTTCCGGAGCGCCAGCTGGAGCTGCGGACGGTAGTACGCAAAATCCCAGCCCCAGCGCTCGGCCCAGCGGCTCTCCTCCAAGAAGTGTTTTTCATCGAGCTCGCGCCTGGCGAAGGAATCGAGCAACGGCTGCTCGGGCCGGGCCACCATCTCGAGTCCCAGCCCGACTTCGCGCCCGTTCATCGGGCTGCGCTCCCAGAGCCCGGTGAGGACCACCAGCTCCGCAAAATGGGAGCTGGGATCATCGTGTTCCTCGCCCACACACACGAGATCGGCGCGACTGAGCACGTCGAGCAGCTGGTCGCTGGGCAACAGCTCTCCGCCCTCGGTCCTCTGCCCGATGAAGGGCGCGGCCGCTCGCTCGACGACGTCCGCGGCCACCGGCGCCCGAGCGTGACCCTGCCCGTGGTCGGAGCTCGCTTCATCGAGTGCTTCGCTGCCGCCGCGGGGGGTCGCTGGCAGAGCGGCTCGTTCGGCACACCCGCCGAGCCCCGAAAGGGCGGCGAGCAGTGGCAGCGAACGACGGAGCATCGACCTCAGTACCCTCGCTCGCGCAGCGCCTCGGGCAGCAGCTCGCTCGGCTTGCCAGTCGCGATCACCCACAGCTGGTGTGCAGCGCGGGTGGCGCCGATGTGGAGCAAGTGGCGCGCCTCTTCCTCGGTCGGGTACGCCGAGTGGCTGACCTCGACCAGCACGACGTAGTCGAACTCCAGGCCTTTGACCTGTCGTACGTCGGTCACGTCGACGCCAGCTCGGAACGGGAAGTCCTGGTCGGCGATGCGCCGCAGGTAGGGTACCTCAGCCTTCTTGAGGCCTTCATAATAGAGATCCGCTTGTTCGGGATATCGCGCCACGACGGCGACCGACGCGCGGGGCTCGAGCCGCATGAGCTCGCGCAGGCTTTCACCCAGGAATCCGACTGCGTCACCGGCGTGCGCAAAAACGAATAGGTCGACCGGCGCGCCGCTGCGGGTGGCCTGGGCAGGATCGTCGGGGGCGAGCGGTCCCAGCACGTCCCGCGCAAAGTCGATGATCTCCTGGGTCGAGCGATAGGCCAGCTTGAGGGGTTCGACGGCGACGTGTGCGAGCCCGAGCTCGCCGAGCACGGTCTTCCAGTCCGAAAATCCGTTGTCCATCAGCAGCCGCTGCGCGACGTCACCCGCCAGCGTCACGCTCCGCGCCGCACTGACGGTGTCGAGGACCACCGCCAGCTCCACCGGTGAGAGATCCTGGGCCTCGTCGACCATGATGTGTTCGTACACCAGGGCTTCTTTGCCCTTCACCCCGCGCATCAGCGGTCCGCGCAGGCGCTGGCAGAAGCGCAGCAAGAGCGCGTCGTCCTCGCGGTCGAGGTGCACGTGGTCGTCGAGCTCCCGCCCATCGACTCCACGGCGCAGCTCCTCTTCGTACTCGTCTCGGGCCGGGTCGCCGCTGTCGGAGGAGCGTTTGTGTTTCGCGTCGCGCTCCGCTCCGGCGTGGGGTTCGTCGATCAGGGTTTCCATGTAATGGACGGCGTGCCCCGCGTGCGCCGCACACCAGTTGTGGATGCGCTTGAAGTCGGCCTCGGAGAAGGCGCCCGGCGCGTATTTCTCGAACGCGGCTCTCAGCTCCGTCGCGTCGCTCACCAGATCGGCCCAGGCGCTCACCACGTCCCGCGCCTCGCGGACGCCCTCGCGGGTCAGGCGCTCGAGCGTGACGCGTGCATCTTTCGGCAGCGAGCGGCCGCTTCTCTCCAGCCAGGCACCCACGCTGTGTACGCGGTGGGCGAGCGGTCGGTCCGGAGAGGCGCGATAGGTGTTCAGCAGCGCCTGACCGCTCTCGGTGTCCTCCGCAGCGCCCAGCGCCGCGACTAGCCGGTCTTCGATTCGGCGCGCCAGACCGGCAACGTGGTCGTCGATGGCGCTGAGCATCGCCGGGTGTTTCTTGATCCGGGTGACGACGCCGGGTGTGTCCTCGCTGTAACGATTGGGTAGCGAAGGTAGCTGCACCTCCCGTGCCCGCTCCGCCCAGGCCTCGTAGGTCCGGATCGGGATGCCCTCGATGCCGAGGGCCGGCAGAACCTGGGAGATGTAGCGGGCCAGCGCGGCGTTGAAGACGACCACCAGCATGCGGTCGGCCCGAAAGCGCCGCGGGTCCTGGAAATTCAGGTAGGCCAGGCGGTGAAGCGCAATCGTGGTCTTGCCGCTGCCGGCGCCGCCCTGGATCACGACCAGTCCCGAGTTCGGCGCGGTGATCAGCTCGAACTGGCGCCGGTCGATCAGCGCGGTGATCTCCTTGAGGTGTTTGTCCTCGTTGAGATCGGCATCGCCGATCCCGAGCTTGGTGGGGCGACGGGTCTGATCAGCGCGCGGCGCCGTGCCCTGCCCACCGTGCAACTTCAGAGCGTCGGTGGCGAGGCGGCGCCACGCCCCGGAGGCCGTCCTCACGTGGGTGCCTTCGGGTGACGTGATGCGGCGCAGGGTGCGCTCGACGATGCTGACACTGCGACGGGTGAGCACCTCACCCGTCACCTCGCGCCCACCGAAGACCTCGTCGTACTCGTCGCCTTCGTCGTAGCGGTAGTAGAGCCGGCTCACTGGTGCGTCGCGCCAGTCGACGATGCGAACCCCGCTCGTGGTGTCGAGGTAGGTGCCGCGACCGATCAGGACCTCGCGTTTTTTGGGGCCTTCCTGCAGGACCATGCGGCCAAAATAAGGCGAGCTCGCGTCGACATAGGACTCGGTCACCGTGTTCTGGTGCGCGGCCAGCACCTGCAGTCGCTCCATCTGTTCGACCAGCGGCGGTACGTCTTCGAGGCGAGCCACGGCGATCTCGTCGCGCAAGCCCAGCATCTGCGACTCGTAGTCGATGGGTGGGCGGGACTCCCTGGATTGTCGGGCATCGAGGTGGCCGAGCACCCGGGTGAGACACTGCTCTTCTTCGCGCACCACTCCGCCCTCGTCGGGTTCGCGGGCGCGGTCTTCGGCTTGGCTCTGGGTTTCCACGGGAAGCGAGCACGACTAGCACGAACCCAGGCTTTCGTCCCAGCCCCTACGACAGCCAGCACGCTCGGGCAGGGCGGGGCGCGTTGCCCGCGCGGGTGGACGCGACGCCTGGGGCGGCCGACGCTCGCAGGGCTACAGACTTCAAGCTGCAGGCTTCAGGAGGTCCACTAAAGCGGCCAGGCCCGAGTGCGTACCGCCGATTACGATCCGGCGGGCGTACAGCTCATCGGGTCAATTCGCGCCGAGCGTCTGCGCGAGAAAAGCGTCGAGGGCCTCGAGAACACCGCGCGAGATCTCGTGGCCACCGTTGAACGTGACGAACTGGTGTCGCAGACCTGCCTCGCGCAGGCGCTCTCCGAGCAACTCGGCGATGGCAAAGGGCAGCAGCGGATCCGCTCGACCATGGCTCTGCAGCACGGGCAGTCCGGCGCGTTTTGGCATCAGGGGGAGCCATTCGTGTTCAGCGAGCAAGGTTCCGCTCAAGAGCACCAGGCCGGCGAGGGGCCGCTCGGTCCGGAGCGCCACGTCGAGCGCGAGCATGGCTCCCTGAGAAAAACCTCCCAGCACCAGCGTTTCACCGCTCACACCCAGCTCATCCTGCAGCGCGTCGAGCATGCCGATGACCTTCGCTCGCGCCTCGGCGAGTCCATCGGGCACGTCGCCGGTGAGGTCGCGTAGCTCGCCCCGGCTGAGCGCGCGCTCCAGCTTCAGCATGTCGAGCTGCCACCAGGCGCGGGCATCGGGCGCGCCGAGTGTGCCGTCCGGATCGAGGGTGAGCGGCGCTTCGGGGAACACGAAGCGCATGCCCGACGGCGCGCGGAGCTCACGCCACAACGACACCAGATCGGTGCCCGGTGCGCCGAAACCGTGGAGCAGCACCAGTGCGGGGCCCGTTCCGCCACCCTCGCGGTCCGCACCGCCGGCGAGGTGAACGGTCAGCTCGCCGAAGCTCCGAGTTCGCACGTCGGCGACGCTAGCACCCTGGACCGTGCGAGTATTTCGGTCCACGGGCCGGCAATTCGTGTACATTCTCACTGGAAGGGAGGCCCACATGCTCGGATGGCGCCAATGCTGCGGATTCTTCGTGATTGCGGGTGCTGCCGGGCTCGCCGGCTGCAGCGCGAACGACAGCTCCAGCGGCGTCGGAGGCGCCGGGGGTAGCGCCGGGACCGAGGTCGGTGGGGCGGCGGGGACCTCGTCGGGTGGGGCGAGCGGCGGCGGGGGCGTCGCCGGTCAGGCCTCCGGCGGCACGGCCGGGCAGAGTCTAGGTGGCGCTGCGGGTCAGAGCTCCGGGGGCGCAGCGGGGAGCGGCGGGGCGGCTGGCGCGGGCGGAGCAGGCACCGGCGGCGGTACCGCGGCGCTCGCCACGGTCGGCTCGCTGGTGGTGCTCGGTGACTCGATCAGCGATGGCGGCGGACAGGGCCCGTTCTACTACGCGCTCCTCCAGCAGGATCTGAAACAGAAGTTCCCGACCCTCAGTTATTCGAACAAGGCGCAGAGCGGCTCGAAGACCAGCGCGCTGGTGGGTCAGATCAAAGCGCTGCCTGGCGCACTGCCGGGCCCGGTCGCTGTCTGCATCACGAGCGGCGGGAACGATATGAAAGATCAGCTGCCCGCCATCGCAACCGGCCTCGATGGCGCCGCCCGCGCCGCGATGGGCGCGAACATCTCGGCGGCACTCGACGCGCTGCTCGCTCCTGGACGCTTCGGACCTGGGGTCGCCGTCCACGTGTTCGAGGCGACCATCTACGACGCAAGCGATGGACAAGGGAATTTCGGCGTGAACAAGTGCGCGTTCGGCAAGGGCCTGCCCACGATCCCGACGGCCGGGTTTTTTGCGAACTGGAACGGTGAGATCGGAAAACAGGTGTCAGCCAAGGGCCAGTACCTCAGCGACATTCACGCCCTGTTCACGAACCATGGCTTCAACTTCCCGCCCAGCTGGTACGCGAGCGACTGCACACACCCGAACAGCGCCGGGCACGACCAACTACGGCGGCACTTTTATTTCAAGATCACCGGCAAAACGCTGCCCTGAAGGGCTCGGTGGCGGAGGCGAATCCCCCGCCTGGTTGGCTCGCCGCAGGTCGGCGCTCTACACTTCTCGCCTTGTCGCGGACGTCCCGCGCTTCAGGTGGTGTCGAAGTGAACGATTGGTCGAGTGCGCTCGTTTTGAGTTTATTTGCAGCGCTGGTGACGGTGAGTGGCTGTGGCAGCGATGACGGCGGGGGCGCGAAGGCCACCGGGGGCACGTCCGGCGGAGGTGCCGGCGGTGCCGGCGCCGCGGGGGGCGGAGGCAACGGCGGTGCCGGCAACACGTCTGGCACTGGCGGCGGTGCAGCGAGCCTCTTTGATTGTTCGCCGGCGAGCGGGACCGTGAACCTGAAGCTGACGGAGGTCGCCAGTGGCTTCGATCGCCCGATCTTCGCGGGCAGCCCCCTCGGTGACACCGAGCGGCTGTTCATCGGGCAGCAGCCGGGTGTGATCTCGATCATCAAGAACGGCTCGAAGCTCGCAACGGCGTTCCTGAACATCAAGCCCAAGGTCGGTGGGGAGCAGGGTCTGCTCGGCATCGCGTTCCACCCGAAGTACGCCGAAAATCGACGCTTCTTCGTGCACTACTCCAAGGCCGGCTCCGGAGACACGGTGATCTCGGAGTTCACGAGGTCGGCGAATGATCCGGATCAGGCGGACGCCGGCAGTGAGAAGATCATCCTCGAGCAGGACCAACCGGAGTCGAACCACAACGGGGGCGCGCTGAATTTTGGCCCCGACGGCATGTTGTACCTCGGCCTAGGGGACGGTGGCGGCGCTGGCGACGCGCATGGCTCCGTCGGCAATGGGCAGTCCGTCGAGGTGCTGCTGGGAAAGATGCTGCGCATCGATGTGGACGCGCCGGCTGGCGGCAAGGCGTACGGGATCCCGACCGGGAACATGACGGCCGGCGGGGCGGCGCCGGAGGTCTGGAGCTACGGATTGCGCAACCCGTGGCGCTGGTCCTTCGACGCCTGCACCGGCGACATGTACATCGGCGACGTCGGGCAGGGCGCCTGGGAAGAGATCGACGTGGAGCCGAGCGGCAAGGGCAGCGGTACCAACTACGGGTGGCGGGTGATGGAGGGGACCCACTGTTACGACCCGAAGACCAACTGCGACCAGAGCGGAAAGGAGCCGCCCGTGGCGGAGTACTCCCACTCGTCGGGCTGCTCCGTGACCGGCGGTTACGTGTATCGCGGCAAGAACGTGCCCGCGCTGCGCGGGACATATCTGTACGCGGACTACTGTTCGAGCCGCTTCTGGAGCTTCACGTATGCAGGCGGCAAGGCCAACGGCCAGGCGGAGATCACCCAGGACATCACCTCGGCGGGCGCTCCGGGCCAGGTCTCGTCCTTCGGTCAGGACGCCGTCGGGGAGCTCTACGTGTGTGATTTCGACGGCACGATCTGGCGCATCGACGCGGAGTGATGGCTCCCGAGGTCGAAAAACTCCGGGTCTTGCTCGAGCGCAGCTCCAAGGTGCTGGCCTTCACGGGCGCAGGGCTCTCCACCGGCAGTGGCATCCCGGACTTTCGGGGTCCTGCGGGGGTGTGGCAGTCGCGTGCGCCGACCTACTACCAGGAGTTCATCTCGGACGAGGACGCGCGGCGCGACTACTGGGAGTTCAAGCTCGAGGGGTACCTCGCGTTCCGCGATGCGCGGCCGAACGCGGCGCACCTGGCGCTGGTCGAGCTCGAGCGCCGCGGCAAGCTCGCGTGTCTGGTGACCCAGAACGTCGACGGCCTGCACCAGGCCGCCGGTACTTCGGCTGAGAAGTTGATCGAGCTGCACGGCACGAACTCGGCGGTCGAGTGCACCGAGTGTCGAAGGCGCGAGCCGACCGAGCGTTGCATGCTGGAATTCGAGCGGACCCGGGAGCCGCCGACCTGCAGCGCCTGCGGCGCGCTGATGAAACCGGCAGTCGTGATGTTCGGTCAGTCACTGGACATGACCCAGCTCGGGAGCGCATTTCGCCACGCCGAGCGCGCGGATCTGCTGCTTGCGCTCGGCTCTTCTCTGGTCGTCACGCCGGCGGCGGACGTGCCCCTGGCGGGCGCGCGGCGCGGCACGCCGTACGTGATCGTGAACCGGGGCGAGACGCCCCACGATCGGCTGGCGACGTTCTGCATCGACGCCGACGTCGTGAGTGTGTTGGCCGAGGCCCTGGGCTGACTTCGCCTCGTCGGCTCACTTCGGAATGTTGAGCGTGGCGCAGCCGAAGACGACGTTGATCTTGCTGCCCTGGCCGGCGCCCGTGACCTTGCTGCAGCTGGCCGGGCAGAGTTTGATCGTGGTCGGAGTTTTGTTGTCGTTGTAGTACCAGCCGCCGAGTGTGCCGTCGCAGGCCCCGGCGTCGTTGACGTGATAGATGGTCTCCGGGAGCCCTGACGCCTGGTCGACGAACTCCACGTTCACCTTGTTGGGGTCGAGGGTCTTGCCCGGCTCGGGCGGCGGAATGGTCCACTCACAGGCGAGGGGTTTCGCACCGGCGATGATCTTCTTGGCCAGCTCGTCGAACACCTTCTGGAAGGTCTGCGCGCAGGCTTGAACCTGTCCCGGTGGGCAGTTGCAGATGTCGCCGTGCACGCCACCCGTGGTGTTGACGATCTGCTTCCAGGCCTGGCCGATGTTGGCGGCGTTCGAGCACTGGGTGAACGAGTAGATGCTCGACATCTTCCACATGCGGCCGCCGGAGCCGTCGGACATCATGGGGTCGAGGTTGGTGAAATCCGAGATGAACCCGGTCGGGTTGTTGTCGTACTTGCCGGCGTCGCCCGAGCTGTTCGGGTCGTTCTTGGAGTCGTCGTCCGTGACGACCACGACGTACTTGAAGACGCCGGGGCGCAGCATGAATTTGTAATCGGGGAAGAACTGCACGAGGCGCAGCGCGGCATCGACGCTCTCGATGACGGCCGACGGGTGGTGCCAGAAGTTCGGCAGCTTGGTGTCGGAGCCCGCAGGGGGGCACTGCCCGGAGCCGAGCGGTCCGGGTACGCAGATCCCCGGCAAGATCAGGAACGGGTACGCCGCGAGCATCACCACGTGCACGTCGATGCCCGTCGCCGAGATCTGCTGACTGAAGGCGTTGAGGTTGGCTTGAACGGCGGCGGTCTCTTCGATCATGCTGCCGGAGGTGTCGACCGCCCAGATGATGTCCGCGGGCTCGTAGGTCTGTTTGGCTTCGTCGGTGTAGGTTGAGCAGCCGGAGTCTCCGATGTCGCCGCCGCTGCCGCCGAGCCCCGAGTCCAGGTTGATGTTGCCCCCGACGCCCGACGTGCCGCCGACACTGATGCCCCCGCCCCCACCGGCGCCGCCACCGCTCACGCCCGACGTTCCGCCGCCGTTGTCGGCGCCGCCCGAGCCGCCCCCTGCGGAGCATGCCGCCATCAGTGCCAGGCCGGAAAAAACCCCGCCCGTTCGCCGCAAGCCCGCCATGCAGAAACTCCTCGCTCCCCAGATGCTGTCCCATACGCGCGGTCGTGTCACGGCCTCTTGCGTTGGCGGGTTCGACTTGTGCAGCTAGTCGCTGAGCACCCCGATCACCCCGAAGACCACTCCAAGCCCGAGCTCGAGCGCGTCCCAGCTCGAGTCGTCCCCCGAATCGTCGCTCGCGCTAGCCGTGGCGACCGGGTTCGCCGCGCCGGCGGTCGCCGCAGGGGCGCCCCGCCCGTAGGCTTGGGCGATGGCCGTCGATTGCGCGATGCGCTGGAGCTCGTGTCGGTCGAACCAGGTGCCGTGGTTGCCGCACGTGTCGACCTCGACCCCCGCGCTCTGGACCGTCCAGCGGGTCAACGGGGCGCGGCACTCGGGGCAGACGATGGCCCGGGCGGGGTCCACCGGCGCGGTAGCCTGACCTGCGCCGGCTTCCAGCAACGTGTAGGTCGCCCCATCTAGGGCCTGGGTCAGGCGGGCTGCGGTCGCCCCGTCGAGCCACACGCCGCCGCAGCTCCGGCAGCCGTGCAGCGCGGCCGCGCCGCTGTGCGCCGCGCTGAGGGCAAGGCCGCAGCGCGGGCAAACCAGGTTCTGGGCAGTGCTCGGCAGCATGTTGCAAGCAGGTTACCTCATGCTCCTGCCCGCTTGTCTCCAGAGTTTGACGGGCTCCGAGGAGCGTGGTGTCGTGTCCCGGCATGGATCTCAACGATCTGCTCACCGGGCTCCTCTCGGAGCTGAACAAGGTCTCGAAGAGCGACGCCGTCGTGGGCAAGGTCCGCGACGCGGGCAAGGCCAAGGTCGTGCCGCTCAGCAAGATCAGCATCGCGTTCGGTGCTGGCATGGCCGGCGCGGGCGGCAAGAAGGACGCGGACGAGAAGCCCAGTGACGCGGGCATCGAGGGCGGCGGTGCCGGTGGCGCGCTGGTGGTGGAGCCGAAGGCCTTCGTGGTCGTTGGTGAGGATGGCGTGCCCCACATGCTCGCCCTCAACAAAGGCAAACATGCCGTGCTGCGCAAGGGCCTCGAGATCTTGCCGGAGGCCACCAAACAGCTCGCTGCGGCCGCTGCACCGAAGCTCGGCGACGGCAAGAAGAAGTAGCGGCGCGGCGGTGCCGGCTTGAGCACCTGGGTCTACGTTGCGCTCGGGCTCCTGCTGCTCGGGGTGGGGTTGTTCTTCCTGCCCCTGCGTGTGCGCTTCAGCCTACAGGGTCGAGGCGAGCCGAACGGTTTCTGGGCGCTCGCGGGCGGCGCGCAGCTCGGTCCGGTGGCAACCAGCGGCGTCATGGCCCAGGGAGTCGAGGCGCAGCTCAGCGTGCATGTCTTCGGCAAACGCCTGTGGGGCAAGAAGCTGGCGGAGCTCGCGAGCCCACGCGCCGAGGACAACGTGACCGACGACCGAGAAGCCGAAGCGACCGGCGCGCTCGAGCGCGCCCGAGCGCGTTATGCCCACCTCGAGCGCTGGCTCGACCCCGTGGATCTGTTCTTGTTCGTCACCCGCGAGCGACGCCGGGTCGAGCTGGGGCCGACGCAGCTCGACCTGGAGTACGGATTTCGGGACATCACGCTCACCGGCAAGCTGCTGGGCGCAATTTACGCCTTTGCGCCGCTGCTGCCGGACGCGATCGTGATCCGTCAATACCCCTCCTGGGAGAGCGTGGATCGGGGCTCCGTGGCGGGATCCGGCTCGGTCCGGCTGTGGCCCGGGCTGCTCTTCGTTGACGCGGCCTGGTACTTGATACGAAATGTGAAAATCCGCCAGCCGAGAGCTGGCAAAGGAGCCTAGGGT
This sequence comes from Myxococcales bacterium, assembly GCA_016706225.1. Classification (NCBI taxonomy): domain Bacteria; kingdom Pseudomonadati; phylum Myxococcota; class Myxococcia; order Myxococcales; species Myxococcales bacterium. Next base: position 133,813 of record JADJKB010000010.1, on the reverse strand, counting down.
CGGCACATGAGCGACGAGATCACCAAGATCGTGAACAGCCTGCTCGACGGCGTGCATGGCATCTCGAAGAGTGAGACCATCATCGGCGAGCCGCAGCAGGCGGGCGACGCGGTGGTGATCCCCGTTCATCGCCTGAAGGTCGCGTTCGGCGCGGGCTCTGCCAAGGCCGGCGCGCACCGCGGCAAGTCCGGCGCTGATACCGGCACCCAAGGGGCGGGCGGCGCCGTGGAGCTCGATCCGGTGGCGGCCATCGCCATCGGCAAGGATGGCCACGCGCACTTGCTCACGGTCGACGCCGACGCGGGCAGCCTGTGGGCGAACCTGATCGGTGAGGTGCCGGACCTCGTGGGCAAGCTGGCGCACACGATCTCGAGCCGGATGAACTGGGAGCTGGCCCACCGTGGCGTGAAGGGCGAGCTGCCGAACGGCGAGGCGGCAGAGCCTGCGGAAGAGCCCGCGGCCCAGCTGCCGAAAAAAGCCGAGTGAGCGCGCTGATGCTCAGGCGAGCGCTTCGCTGATCGCCTGTCCCAGCCGCCGCACACCCTCTTCGATGGCGTCGGCCGTGACGGTGAGCGTCGGCCGGAAGCGGACCGAGCGACTGCCACATTTCAGGACGATCATCTTGTCCTCGAAACAACGCTGCACGACCTTGTTGCGCAGCTCGGTCGTCGGCAGATCGATGGCACACATCAAGCCGCGCCCGCGGGCGTTGGTCACGACGCCCGGGTGAGCCTCCTGGATCGCCGTGAGGCCAGCCAAGAGCTCCGCGCCTCGCACTCTGGCGTTGTCCAGCAGGTTCTCGTTCACGATCACCTCGAGGATGTGGGTGACCCGCACCATGTCCGTCAGGCTCGCGCCGAACGTGCTGTTGATGCGGCTCGGCACCTGGAACACGTTGTCCGGCACCTCGTCGATGCGCGGCCCGACGAAGATGCCGCCGACCTGCATCTTCTTCGCAAAACACAGGATATCCGGCACGACCCCGAAGTGGGAGAACGCCCACCACTTGCCGGTGAGACCCATGCCCGTCTGCACCTCGTCGAAGATCAAGAGCGCCTCGCGCTCGTTGGCGATGCGCCGCAGCTGGTGCAGGAACTCCGCGCGGAAGTGGTGGTCGCCGCCCTCGGCCTGGATCGGCTCGATCAAGATGGCGGCGATGTCGTCCGGGTTGTCGTCGAACGCCCGCTCGATCTCGGCGATGGAGCGCGCCTCGGCCTGTTTGACCCGCTCGAGGTTCTCGCCTTCGAGGGGGAAGGTGATGCCAGGTGCGGACACCCGCGGCCAGGGGAACTTCGGGAACAGATCGGTCTTCACCGGATCGGTGTTGGTGACCGACAGGGTGTAGCCGCTGCGTCCGTGGAACGCCCCCTCGAAGTGCAGGATCTGTGAGCCCTTGTCGCCCTGCTTGCCGGCCGCGCGGTTCTTCTTCACCTTCCAGTCGAAGGCGGCCTTCATGGCGTTTTCGACCGCCAGTGCTCCGCCGTCGACGAAGAAGTAGTGGGGCAGCTCCGGTGGTGCAGCCGTGCGCGCCAGCGTGTCGACGAACTCGGCCATGAACTTGGTGTAGTAGTCGGCGTTCGAGACCTTCTGCACCGCCACCTTGGCCAGCCGCTCGGTCACGTCCGGATCGAGCATGCTCGAGTGGTTCATGCCGATGGGGTTCGAGGCGAAGAAGCTGAAAAAGTCCAGGTACAAGGTGCCCGTGATGTGATCGCGGATCCAGCTCTCTTGGCTGTTCACGAGGTCGATCACGATGGGGTAACCGTCGACGAGCATGTGACGGCGCAGTGTGTCGTGGACTTCGGTGGCGGGGATTTCTGAGCGGCGAAACATGACGACGTTCCCCTCGTTACGGCGGGGGCCGGGGGTGTATAGTGCTCCACCATGCCAGACAAGAAGGCGATGGTCGGAGCGGCCGGAGCTTACATCAAACGTCATCCCGAGGAACTGCTTCGGGCTGTGAAAAACGCTGCGGGCCTCCGCTTTGGTGTGCCGATTGACGCGCTCCGCTGGCTCGCAGGGCAGGTGAAGGGGCGCAAGGCCCCGAAGGACGTCAACGTCGAGGCGGTGCCCCCGGGGATCCGCGCGAGCGCCATCGTGGAGCTCGCCGGAACCAGCGTGCGGGCGGCCGCCACCGTCTTCATCGAGCGGGTGTGCCTCGACTCCGACGAGCTGCGCTTCGAGCTACGCCTGAAGGACGTGAAGCTCGAGCTCACCGATCCAAGCGCGGAGACCCCGGTGGCGACACTCCTGAAGAGCGGCGCGCTGGATCTGAGCAAACCCGGCAACCTGGCGGCCTTCATGCCCAAACGGCCGGCCATGCTGGTGGACGCTCACGACGACATCATCGTGCTCGACGTGATGAAACACCCGAAGTTCGTCGACAACCCCAGGGCGCAGCGCCTGGTGGACGCGATCACCGCCTTCATCACGGTCAAGGGCATCGAGACCGATCGCGAGCACCTCGACGTGCTGCTCTCGGCATTCCCCCGTGGCATGGCCGGCGCGCTCGCCGCGGTGCGCCCGGCCATCTGAGGGTCGCGCCCTACTCCGCCGGCAGCGGCGGTGGCTCACTCTTGTCGCTGCCGCTCTTCGGCTCGGGTTTGCCCGCCCACCAGGCCTTCAGCCGCTCCAGGCTGAACGGCCGCGAATAACCCCAGAGCAAGACCAGGCTGAAGATGCCGAATAGCCAGGCTTGCGCGGTGAACTTGTCGTCGACCCAGTAATAACTGAGCAGCAGGATCTGACTCGCGCCGCTGGCCACCAGCACCACCGGTCCGAGCGGGCGCCGCGCCTTGGCCAGCGCCGCGCACAGAATGAACATCGAGTAGTAGTAACAAGTCAGGTTCGTCATGGCCATGACGAGGGGAGCCGCGAGCGCCTGAGCGATCCACAGTGACTTCGTGCGGCGCAGTGCCCAGGCGGTCCAGAGGAAGAGCAGCCCGATGATCCCCATGTGGACCCACTTGAGCTGTTTGTGCCGATCGACGCGCCCTTGCTTCCAGCCCTGGAACGGATCGTCCAGGTTGTCGTCACGGGTGAAGCGCATGCGCCCCTTCCAGTCGTGCACCAGCATGGTCTCGAGCCCCATGTGATTGGTGAGCGGCGTGTTGTTGTGCGTCTTGAGGGTGTGCGAGACGAACTCCTTGTAAGAGTCGCCCCCCGCCACCACGACACTCGCGGGAATGAGCGTGGCGGACGCGATGATGCAGCCCGCGAGCAGGCGGCGGTGGTCCGCATGGAACAGCCCGAGCAAGCCGCCGTCGTTGCCACGCCCGGCGCGGCGGGCGCGCAGCTCGTGGAGAATGTGGAACACGATGATGATCGCCCAGCCGGCGAAGAAGATCATCGGGAACACCCGGAGCAGCGCCGACCAGGTCAGGGCAAAACCGGCCAGGAAGAAGCGGCGTTTTCGCGCCAAGGCGAGGCTCGCCACCAGCAGGAAGAACCAGTCCTGTCTGAGGAACGCGCCGCCGGTCCAGTAGAAGTTTGCCGGGGCGTTACAGCCCCAGAAGACCGTGGCGATAGCGCCGATTCGCCAGCCAAACGCCCAGTAGAGCAGCAGCACCACCCCGAGGTGGAACACGACGTCGATGGACGACAGGATCTTGAAGAACCCATCGCCCGCCACACCGAAGCTGGAGAAGAACTTCCCGCTCATGGTCCAGACCGGCGGCGGATTGTAGCCGTGGTCCTTCATCATGTTTTCCCAGTAGGAACCCCGGGCCGTCGACCAGAACCAGTTGACGTCCTTCTTGAAGGCCTCCCACTTGTCCGGCGTGAAGTGCTGCTTGCACTGCGACGGATCGGTGACGACGAAGGTGTCGTTCACCTGTTTGATCAGGTTCACGCGCAGATCGCGGATCTCGCGTTTGCGCACCTCGGCGCCCCGCCCGAGCTCGATCTCGGCGATGGCCGAGCACTCGTAGAGCCTCGTATAGCTGAGCTCCTGCGAGTACTTCGAGCCGAGGTAGTAGTGGAAGAACTCGTGCCGGTGGTAGTACTCGGGGTAACGGGTGTTGGGGTTGAAGAAGTCGAAGTACGCGCCGAACGAGAGCACCGTGAGTGCGATGGCGATGCGCTTGCGGGTGCGCAGCGGCACTGACTCGCCGAGCCGGCGAGCCCGCACCTCGTAGATCACGAGCAGCGCACCACCGAGCGTGAGCCCGATCCGCAGCCCGTTCATCAGGCGTGACCAGGTGTCGTTGGCGAAGATGGGGCTGTCCCAGAAGAAGCCCGCTGCGCCCAAGAGCGCCGCAATCGGCGCGACCACCAAAGCAGCTACAGAAGTCAGCACGGGCGGCAGGCTAGACGAAGGGGGGCCGTCCACGAACCGTCTTTTTGTCGGGTTCCGACAAAACCGCCGCAAACGAGCGCCCGGCCCGCCCGTGCCTCGAGCTCGCCCCGGGCAGCCCCAAAGAAAAAACGGCCGGGAGCGGAGTTTCCGCACCCGGCCGCTACGCCCATGACCCGGCATCCCGCCGAACTGGGCCCAAGGAGGGGGCCTAGGTCCTCGAGACCTCCAGGGTCAGGGTCCGTTGGTTTTTCATGCGATCCACCTCCTCCGGCTATGCCGGACGTCTCGGGGGTCAGGGCGTCCACAAGAGCCACGACCGAACTACGGACGACTGCGATTGCTGCCCTGCCGTGCGAGACGTTTTCGATACGGGAGGCCCCGAAAGGCCTCAGTCTGGTGTGCTGTGGGAGTGAACTCTCCCACCGGATAATCCCGGGACGAGCGTCCGTGCATCACGTGATGCAATGAGGGCTAGCATGCTGGGCGCACGTGGGCCAACTCTCTGGCCCCATCCGGGACAAAGCCGGTTATTTTGCGAGGTTCTGCGGCGCCTAGAACACCGATCAGCTTGCGCTGCGCGTGTTCTAGGACCTTTCCGTTGGGGCTGCGCCCCAAACCCCCGGCCTTCGGCCGTGCGCGCTCCGCGCGCGAGCGCCGAACACCTTGCAAGTCGCTGAAAACAAACGACGTTCAACCTGTTCGGCGCTCTAGCTCAGTCCGGCTTGCGACTGGCCGTCATGGCGTAGGTCATCTCGCAGGGCAGGGTGTGGAAACCACCTTCGACGGCCATGAGGGGTGTGCAGTCGGAGCCCGCCAAAGGCTGGAACCCATAGCGGAGTGTGCCCTCGAAGCTCTCGACCGGGGGCAGAGCTCGAAAGCCTGCCGCTGCCGGTGTCGATCCGGGAAATCGCGCAACCCGGTTGCCCCTTGCCGGCGGCGATCGCGTTCACGACCACGTGGCTGTCGAAGCCAAACGAGACCCCGTCCGCCGCGAGATCCCCGGCGATGGCCTCGGCACCGTTGAGCCAGTAGAGGTCGTGCCCCTCCTGGGAGAGCTTCACCTGAAATTGCCACAGGTCCTTCGAGCCGAGGGCGCCGGGGCCACAGGTCGAGGTCTGGAGGGTCGAGACGACGGCATAGGTCCCCAGCTCGTCTCCCGGGATCTTGGGATCCTTGCCGCCGGAGCAGCCGAGCCCGCCGAACATCAGCGCGGCCAGGGCCAGGGCGACCCACGCTTGACTCACGACTCTTGTCATCATCGTCCCCGGGGCTAGCGGCTAAGACGGCGATCGGGCAACTATCCGGCAGCGATGCACGCTTACGACCGGATGCTCGCCCGACGCTGTGTTGTGCTCGGGCTCGTGCTCTCGGTCCTCGTGTCCTTGGTGGCGATCGCGACCGACGAAGCGGCAAGTACTCTGGGCACGCGCTCCGCCCGCATGGCGGTGCTCCTGCCGGCCATCGCGGTGATCGCACAGCAGCTGGTGCTCGCCCAGTGTCGCGCACGCGGCGAGCTCTTGTCCCTCGCCGCGCTGGGTGCGTCTCCGCTCTCCCAGACACGAGGTGTGCTTGCCGCGGGCCTGTTGATCGGAGCCCTGGCGATCGTGGGTGTGGCAGCGCCGTGGTCCGACGTCGGCGCGTTGTTTCCGGTCGTGCAGGGCAGCCAGAGTTTTGCGAGTGTGGACGGCGCGCTGAGAGATCTGCCGAGCGGAGCCAGCGTCTCCCCCGACGGTCGCATCGCGTTCGTCGAGGCTGTCGTCCCCGAGGGGGGAGGCCCGGTGCGGCCGGGGCGAGGCGCAGCCGCCCGGTTGGTTGCGCCCCTCGCGCTGGCCGCACCCGTCTGGGGCGTCGTGCCGATCGGAAGCTTCGCCCGGGGTCTCGCAGCGCTTCTTGCGCTCGCGCTCTCGGTGGTGCTCTTGCACGTCGTTGCCACACTCGGTGTGTCGGCGTGGAGCCTGGTGCTCGCGGCCGCGCCCCTCGGACTGCAGACGGCCTGGTCGCTAGCCAGGAGATCGGCATGAGCATGACCGCTGCATGGGGTTGTGCCGGGGGCGAGCTCTCGGTGTTGGTCCACGGTGGCGCCGGCGACGTTCCGCAGTCGCGCATCGAGCGCCACGTCGCGGGCTGCCGCGCCGCTGCCGAGGCCGGTCGAGCCCTGCTGCTCGCCGGCGGAAGCGCCCTCGACGCCGTGGAGCGCGCCGTGCAAGTACTCGAGGACGATCCCGTCTTCAACGCCGGAACGGGCGCGTGTTTGTGCGCAGACGGCCGCCTCGAGCTCGATGCCTGCATCATGGACGGCTCGGATCTCGCGGCCGGCGCGGTGTGTGTATTGCCGCCGTTCAAGAACCCCATCGCGATCGCGCGCGCGGTGCTCGCGGATGGCACTCACGTGCTCTACGCGGCGGAAGGCGCTCGGAGCTTCGCGCTCGCCGCCGGTTTCTCACCCGCCGAGGCCGCCAGCATGATCACCGACAGCGCACGGGAGAAGCTGGCCGAAGCGCTGGCTTCGGGCACCGTCAGCGGATGGGCAGGCAACACCGTGGGGGCGGTCGCGCGGGACCGGGCGGGACACGTTGCGGCGGCGACCAGCACTGGCGGCATGGTGGGCAAGCGTCCCGGTCGGGTCGGCGACAGCCCCATCGTCGGCGCCGGGACCTACGCGGACGACCGCGGTGGGGCTGCGAGTGCGACGGGACACGGGGAGGGGATCCTGCGCGTGGCGATGTGCTCGGCGGCGGTCTGGGCCCTTCGCCAAGGCGAGGCTCCAAGACACGTCGCGGAGAACGCCATCGTCGAGCTTTCCACCCGCGTGGGCTCGACGGGCGGCCTGATCCTGATCGGGCGAGACGGCCGTCTGGGCTTTGCGCGATCGACGCGCACCATGACCTGGGCCGCCGCCTGGGACGGGGAGGGGGGCGAGAGCGGCGCCTGACTCAGTCGGCGGGCTGCGGCTCGTCCGGCTTTGCTTCTTTTGCGCGCTTGCGCTCCAGCGCCTGCTCCAAGCCGATGCGGAGGCGCTTGCGGAGGGTGAGGCGCTTCTTCTTCAGCGGTGTGCTCAGCCACACATGGCGCTTGCGGACGTTCCAAAGTGCACGGTTGGACATAACAGGAGGGCGGGCTATTAGCGAAGATTGGGCGCTGAGGCAAGCGACGTCGTAAAACTAGGTAATTTCGTGACGCAGTTCATGAGTGGCTCGCTGGCCTTCCCGATGACCGGAGGGGTCGTCCGTTCGCCCCGGGGCTTCAATTATCTGATCGGTAACCTGATCGGGGATGGCTCCTTTGGTGCCGTGTTCGAGTGTGTGGGGCCGTTCGATCAGCAGTTTGCGCTCAAGGTGTTCCAGCCGGCCAACCGCGCCTACGCCGACGTGCGCGAGGAGTGGATGCGTGAGGCGGAGCGCCTGTATCGGCTGCGCCACCCGAACATCGTGTACGTCTTCGACTTCTTCGAGGCCGGTGGGCTCTTCTATCTGGTTCTCGAGCGCTGTGACCACGCCCTCGAGGACATGATTGGCACACCCTTCACGGACCGACTGGTAGTGGAGATGATGCGGCAGCTGCTGTTTGCCGTGCAGTACCTGGCTGACAACGAGCTCGTGCACAACGATCTGCACGCCGGCAACATCCTGGTCGTGCAGGGTGAGAAGCTGACTTGCAAGATCAGCGATCTCGGCATCGCTCAAGAAATGTACGGGCAGCACGCGGTGCGCCCGACGGTCGTGCATCACCGCATCATGGCGCCCGAGGTGCTGGCCAGCGGTTACACGACCAAACAGAGTGACCTGTACCAGCTCGGCATGTTGATGTTTGCGATGCACACCGGAGAGTATCCGATCGAATTTTCCGCGGGTTACGACGAGGTCATGCACCAGATCAAAGAGGGGGCGCCGCGGGCTCGAGCAGCGGCGCTGGGCACGCCGATTGGGCAGATCACCAGCGTCATGCTGCGGCGGCACGAACAGTACCGCTACACCTCGCCGGGTCAGGTCTGGGAGGACCTGCGGCGCCTCGACGTGTGGAGCGACGAACGCGGGCCGCGCAGTCGCCCCGGTGACTGATAGCCCCGGTCAGCCCTCGGCGACGACCCGGTTGCGACCGCCGTGTTTGGCGGCGTAGAGCCGCCGATCGGCGATGGCGACCAGCGCGGTCGTGGAAGGATCGGGGCAATCGGCCAGGGTCGAGCAGCCGACGCTCATCGTCACCACGAAGGTCTTGTCCTCGAACTTCACCGGCGTGGCGGCGACGATGGAGCGCATGCGGTCACCGACCTTGCGCGAGCCCTCGAGGTCGATGCCGCGCAAGATGACCGCGAACTCTTCGCCGCCGTAGCGGGCAAAAACGTCCTCGGTACGCAGCCCTCCGCTGACCCGCTCCGACACGTAGATGAGCGCGGCGTCGCCGGCGGGGTGCCCATAGGTGTCGTTGATCTTCTTGAAGTGGTCGAGGTCGAACATCACGAGCGACACCACGGTGTTGTGGCGGCGAGCGTAGGCCACCTCGACCTTGAGCCGCTCCTCGAAGTGCTCACGGTTGTAACAGCCCGTCAGCGAGTCGCGCACCGACGCCTCGTAGAGCTTGTTGAGCATGCGCTCTTGGCTCGCGTCCGTGTACGTGTAGCGGAACATCACCGTCGGGCCGAGCTGGAACACGTCGCCGTCCTTCAGCGGGTGGCGGTCGATCTTGGTGCCGCGGAGGAACGTGCCGTTGGCGCTGCCCAGGTCTTCCAGCACGTAGCGCTCACCATCGCGCACGACGCGGGCGTGTTTGCGGCTGACGCCGTCGTCGGTGAGCACGATGGTGGACTGGGTGTGGCGGCCCAGGGAGAACTCCTGAGAGTCGAGCGGAAAGACCTGGCCGACGTTGGCGCTGTCCATGCGCACCAGGATGTGTCGATCGGGCTTGGCGGGCAGTGAAGAACGCTTCAGGTCGCCGAGGTGGACGACCGCCGTCCGCTCGTCCTCCGACGGCTCATCGAACAGGTCCATGGAATCTTCGTCGGCCTGGGACAAGTCAAGGAATGATGCCCGGAACCGGCGGTCCCGTCGAGGGGGATGCTCAGCGCTCGGTCAGCGAGAAATAGAGCTCGGCGGTGCGTTTCGCGACCTCGGTCCAGCTGAACTCCGCGAGGGCGCGCCTGCGGCCAGCGCTACCCATCGTGCGGGCGCGCTCGGTGCCCGCGACGAGCGCATTGACCTTGACCGCCAGCGCGCGTGCGAAAGCTTCGGGGTCCTTCGGACCGGCCGAGGACCCAGGGGCGGCCTCGAAGGGGACCAAGAACCCGGTCTCGCCGTCCACGACGATCTCCGGGATACCCCCGACCGCCGACGCAACGACCGGCACACCACAGGCCATGGCTTCGACGTTCACGATGCCAAACGGCTCGTAGACACTCGGACACACGAACACCCGGGCGTGAGACAAGATCTGGATCACCTCCTGGCGAGCCAACTTCTGCTCGATCCAGATCACAGGTTCGTCCCGTGCTTCGAGCTCTGCCACGAGCCCCTTCACCTCGGCCGCGATCTCCGGCGTGTCCGGCTCCCCGGCGCACAGCACCAGCGTGGTGCCCGGTTCGAAGTGGCGAGCCGCGCGCAGCAGATGCACGACGCCCTTCTGCCTCGTCACCCGACCGACGAACACGGCGTAGGGCTGGGCGGGGTCGATACCAAAACGCGCGAGCACGTCGGTTCCGGTCGTGGGTTGGTATTCGTTCGGGTCGATGCCGTTGTAGATGACGTGCACACGCTCCGGTTGCACTGCCGGGTAGCCGGCGAGGATGTCCGCCTTCATGCCGTTCGACACGGCGATCACCGCATCGGCCGCCTCGATCGCCGTGCGCTCGATGAAACACGACAGCCGATACCCCCCGCCGAGCTGCTCCTCTTTCCAGGGCCGGAGCGGCTCGAGGCTGTGGGAGGTCATCACGTGGGGGATGGAGTAGAGCAGCTTGGCGAGGTGCCCCGCGAAATTCGCGTACCAGGTGTGGCTGTGCACGAGCTGCGCGCCTTCGAGGGCGCGGGCCACGGCAAGATCGGTCGAGAGGGTGCGTAGGGCCGCCATGTGCGGCTCGGGGCCAGCGAGGGCGTTCCACGCGCTGTAGGCCTCGACGGAGGCTGCGTGACGCGCGCCGCCGAAACAGTGAACCTTCAAGTCCAGGAGCTTCCGCAGCTCCCGCGCCAGGTATTCGACGTGCACTCCGGCGCCGCCGTAGACCTCCGGCGGGTATTCTCGCGTGACGAGCGCGGCCCGGAGTGGGGACAAGTTCACCGTCAGCCCCGGCCCAACACGTTGTCGCCCTTGCCCACGACCACGATGCCGTTGTCGCTGATGGTGAAACCCCGCGCTCGATCCTCCTCGACGTCCACGCCGATCCGCGCACCGGGCGGAACCTCGACGTTTTTGTCCAGGATCGCTCGGCGTACGATGGCGCCGGCGCCGATCTTGACCTCGTGCATCAGCACACTGTCGGAGATCTCCGAACCGGGTTCGACGCGCACCCCTGGCGACAGAATGCTGCGGTGCACGGAGCCGCCGGCGATGATGGTGCCGGCGCTGACCATGCTGTCGATGGCCATGCCGCGGCGACCGTCCTGATCGAACACGAACTTCGCCGGGGGCAGCGAGCCGTACCAGGTGTGGATGGGCCAGTCTTCGTTGTACAGGTTGAAGATCGGGTGGACGCTGATCAGATCGAGGTGTGCGTCGTAATAGCTGTCGAGGGTCCCGACGTCGCGCCAGTAACCTCGGTCGCGGTCGGTGGATCCAGGCACCTTGTTCGTCGCAAAATCGTAGACCGCGGCTTCGCCGCGCTCGACCAGCATGGTGATGATGTCGCCGCCCATGTCGTGGTTGCTCTCGGCGTTCTTGGCGTCCTCGATCACGGCCGCCTCCAGGGTGCGGCGCGAGAACACGTAGTTGCCCATCGAGGCGTAGATCTGGTCCGGCGCGTCGGGCAGCCCCTCGGCGTCCGACGGCTTCTCGCGAAAGCGCTTGATGCGACCGTTTGCGTCCGGCTCGATCACTCCGAAGCGGTCGGCCTCGTTACGCGGGACGCGGATCCCCGCGACGGTGACGCCGGCGCCGGATTCCACGTGCGCCTCGACCATCTGCCCGGCGTCCATGCGGTAGATGTGGTCGGCGCCGAACACACAGATGTAGTCTGGGAGCTCGTCGCGGATCAGGTTCATGTTCTGAAAAATGGCGTCGGCGGAGCCCTCGAACCAGCGCTTCGAGATGCGCATCTGCGCCGGAACGCTCATCACGAAGTTGCCGAACAACGGCGACATGCGCCAGGTCTGGGCGATGTGGCGGTCGAGGCTGTGGCTCTTGTATTGGGTGAGGACCGCGATGCGCAGGTAGCCGGCGTTGACCAGGTTCGAGAGCGCAAAATCAACGAGTCGATAGGTCGCGCCGAAGGGCACGGCGGGCTTGGCGCGATCGCGGGTGAGGGGAGCGAGGCGCCGGCCTTCTCCTCCCGCCAGTACGAGGCCGAGTACGTGGGGACGCTTCTCCATTTTCGGTTCCTGGCTAAAAATGCCGGTCTTGTCCGCGGTTGTCGAGTGAACGGATGGCCCGGAAATTGTCTCAGCCAGCGCGACCCGGGGCCAAGTCGCTGCCAGCAAGCGATCAGCGGGAGTCGCTCCTTGCGCACAGATTGCGTCCCATTCGCGCTCGCCGCTTGAGTCCGGGCAAAACCCCGGATAGTCCCGCCGCCCCCATGCAAGAGCGGCTGATCAGTGCCTTCGGGATCCTGGTGATGATGGCCCTCGCATTCGCCCTTTGTCCCGGGGACCGGCGCCGCCAGGTCAGTATCCGGACCGTTGGCTGGGGTCTGGTGCTGCTGATCGGTTTTGCGTTCTTGGTGCTCCGGACGCCGGTCAACAAGGGATTTGCCTGGGCCAACGACGCGGTCGAGGGGTTGCTCGGCTTCAGTCGCAAGGGCGCCGAGTTCGTGTTCGGCAGCCTGGTGTCGGATCCGAAGAGCTTCGGTTTCATCTTCGCGTTCCAGGTGCTGCCGACCATCCTGTTCTTTTCGTCGCTGATGGCGGTGCTCTACCACCTGCGCGTGATGCCGCTGGTGATCCGCAAGACCGCACATCTCTTGGCTCGGTTCCTCGGCACGAGTGGGGCCGAGACGTTCTCCACCGTGGCCGACGTGTTCGTGGGGCAGACCGAGGCCCCCTTGGTGATCCGCCCTTACATCGCGCGCCTGACGCAGTCGGAGCTGATGGCCTGCATGGTGGCCGGCTTCGCCACGACCGCGGGCGGAGTGCTGGCGGCGTACGTGGCCATGCTGAACAGCTTCGTCCCCGGCATCGCGGGGCACCTGATCGCCTGCAGCGTGATGAGCGCGCCGGCCTCGCTGGTCGTGTCCAAGCTCATGCTGCCGGAGACCGAGACGCCGGAGACCTTGGATCACGCCCCGAAGGAGCTGCCCAGCGAGAACGTCAACGTGCTCGACGCGATCGCCTCGGGAGCCACCGACGGTATCAAGCTCGCGGTCAACGTGGGCGCGATGCTGATCGTGTTCCTGGCCTTCACGGCCATGGTAAATGCCTTCCTGGGCTGGCTCGGCCTTCATGCGTTGGGGCGTCCGCTGTCGCTGGAGCAGCTGCTCGGCTGGCTGTTTTCGCCGCTGGCGTGGGTGATGGGGGTGCCGAGCGCAGACGTGACCAAGGTCGGCAGCCTGCTCGGTCAAAAAACCGTCCTGAACGAGTTCGTCGCTTACACGAACATGTCGACCGCCTTGAAGAGCGATCCGGCGTGGCTGAGTGAGCGCGGCCGGCTGATCGCCTCCTACGCCCTGTGTGGCTTCGCCAACTTCGGCAGCATCGGTATCCAGATTGGCGGCTACAGCGGGCTCGCCCCCGAACGCCGCCACGACCTGTCGCGGCTGGCCCTGCGCGCGATGATCGGCGGCCTCTTGACCACCTGCATGGTGGCCTGTGTGGCCGGCGTGCTGCTGTGACACCAGATGGCCGCGTGCCCCATGCCTGACCTCCGATCTTCTGAGCTCAAACGATCGGGCCGAGATCGGCCCTTGACACCGCTTGCGCGGTGCTACGGTGCGCGGCGTGGAAGCTGACGAACCTCCGGGACCCCAGACCGACACCGCTGCCGAGAGCACCGCCCGGCCGGAGTTCCAGAGCCGCGTTGTCGGCCTGTGGGGGCGGCTGCGCCGGCTGCTTCGGCTGCGGCGACTGTATTTCTTGCGCGCGGAGCTGAAGTTCACGCCGACCGAGGCCCAGCGTCTGGTGGTGCTAACGGCGGTGATCGGGGTCGTGTGTGGGCTCGCCGCCGTCGCGTTTCACATGACGATTCAGGTTTTCTCTCGCTATCTCATCGATGTCGCGCTGGCCGGCCGCGGACACTCCTGGATCGCGTGGACCATCGTCATCCCGGTAGTCGGCTCGCTGGTGTGCGGAGCGCTGCTCTACTGGGTGGTGCCGAACGCCCGCGGCAGCGGCATCCCGCAGGTCAAGGCGGCCTTCGCCGTGCAAGGGGGGCGCCTGCGCATGCGGGACGCGGTGGGTAAGTTCGCCATCAGCGCGCTGCAGATCGGCTCCGGATCGTCGCTCGGGCGCGAGGGGCCCACTGTGCTCATCTGCGCGAGCGTCGCCAGCACCCTCGGACGCCTGACTGGAGTCTCTCCGAAGAGCCTGCGCCGCCTGATCCCGGTGGGGGCAGCCGCGGGCATCGCGGCGGCGTTCAACGCGCCGATCGCGGCCGTGACCTTCACCATCGAGGAGGTCGTGGGCAATCTCGACCAGGCCGTGCTCTCGGGCGTCATCATTGCCGCGGCGCTCGCCGCGGTCATCGAGCGCAGTGTGCTCGGTGAGCACCCGGTTTTTCACGTGCCGCAGAACTACGGTCTGCACCACGCCTCGTCGCTGCTCATCTACGCCATCATCGGCGTCGCGGCGGCGGGTGTGTCGCTGCTCTTCACGGAGTCACTCTTGGGCCTGCGGGCGCGGTTCCGGCGTTCGCGCATTCCGGCGTGGGCGCAGCCGGGCGTCGGCGGCCTGGTGACGGGCGTCCTCGCGGCGGCGACCTTCGGCACGCTCGGGGTCTCCGGTGTCACCGGCGGTGGGTACTCGGTGCTCGGGCAAGCGCTGACCGGTCAGCTCGCCGTCAAGGCCATGCTCGTGCTGTGTGTGATGAAGATCGTGGCCACGGTCTCCTCGTATGCAAGCGGCGGAGCGGGCGGCATCTTCGCGCCGTCGTTGTTCATCGGTGGGACCTTGGGCGGTGCGCTGGGTTCGCTCGATCACCTGCTGCTCGGGCACACCGAGCCCATCGGCGCGTTTGCGTTGGTGGGCATGGGCGCGGTGTTCTCGGGGGTCATCCGTGCGCCGATGACCTCGGTCTTGATCATCGTGGAGATGACCGGGGGTTACTCCCTGATCCTGCCGCTGATGCTCGCCAACATGACCGCGTACATTCTCGCGCGCCGGGTGCGGCCGACGCCGATCTACGAAGCCCTGCTGGAACAAGATGGCACGCGGCTGCGCGACCGGGTGGTGATGGACTCGCTGGAGGGCATGACCGTCGGGCAGATAGCGCGACAAGACGGCGCGTTTTGCAGCTTTGTTCCCGTGATGCCTGCCGCGAAAGTGCTCGAACTGCTGGCTGGCTCGCCGGCGCAGCAGGTGTACGCGGTGCTGGACGCATCGGGTGGAGTGGTGGGGGTCATCACCCGGGACGAGATCGACATTCTGCGTGCGGAGCCGGCGCTCTTGCCGCTGACCAACGTCGCCGATTTCATGCGGCCGCCGGCCACGGTCCGGGTGGACGACGATCTTCGTATCGCGCTCGACACGATGGTCGCGAATGCCGTGGCCGAGCTGGTCGTGACGGACGCCGCGGGGCAGTTCGTCGGACTGATCAACGAGGCGGCGATCGCAAAAGCTCATCTCCACGGTCAGGGCGTCGAGCCCAAGCCCGCGGCGGTCGCAGCGGTGGGAGCCAACGGGGCGACCCACACCTGAGCGTCGGCGAAGCGGAGGACGCGCGCTACTTGGGTTCCAGTAGTCCCCGGAAGGCGAACTGAGCTATGGGTGCCGCATGATGAACAAGCGGTGGGCGGTTCTCGGCATCGTCTTCACGACGGTTGGCTGTTCGTCGGACGATTCAGGCGGGGCGAAGAAGTCCACGCTGCCACTGGACGGCATGATCCACAGCTGGGTCATCGATCAGGACAAGAAATCGGTTCCCGGGGTGGAGATCTGCGTCGAAGCGGCTCCGGACATCCCGTGCGTCACCACGGACGCGAACGGCATCGGGGATCTCCCGGTGCCCAAGAACCAGGCGCTCGTCGTGACCTACAGCAAGCTCGACTTCATCACGAAGCGGCGACAACTCTTCAGCGACGAATACAGGAGCGGGGGTCTGGGAGTCTGGGTCTTGCAGACGAAGACTTGGTATACCCAGCTCGCCCAGGCTCTGCTTGCCCCCCAGGACTTCGACTACACGGACAAGGGCTTGGTCGGCCTCTCGGTCGGCACCGGACCGGCCGAGGAGTTCATCCTCAACACCGATCATTCGGGCACGACCTTCGATCTTTCGCCGATCGCTGGCGCCAAGGATCCTGGCATCGTCGAAGAGAAGTTCCAGGTAGCCGGGGACCTCACGGTGGTTGGATGCGTGGCGGGTTGCACGGACGGCGTGGTGGGCTACGCCGACGTCCCCCCGGGAAGGTACCGAGCGGTCTTCAACACGCCGAACAAGACCTGCACGGTGAAGGCGTTTGCCTGTGCGGACGCCACACCCGCTTGCGTCGAGCTCGAGGTCGTGGCGGGGACGAACACCTACGCCACCATGAGCTGTGAGTGATCGCGGAAGAGTGGTCGGGGTGAGTGGATTTGAACCACCAACAGCCGGCACCCAAAGCCGGCCCTCTACCAGGTTGAGGTACACCCCGGAGGCCGCGGACCATAACATCGGCGCGTCGGCCTGCAAGCGGGTCGACGTGCCTCGGCCTTGCCGATTAGACTCCGGCCGGCCATGACTGAACGCAGCGCGAGTCGGACGGCACTCATGGTTGCGGCGTATCGCGCCCGGGCCAGCGCGCGGCCGGAGCCGCTGATCCAAGATCCTTGGGCCGGAGCTCTGGCCGGCGCCGAGGGGGAGGAAATTGCGCTGGGCGTGGACCGCTTCCTCGTCGACCGGGAGCTGTGGATCGCCGTCCGCACTGCCTGGCTCGACGACCAGGTGCGCCGCTTCACGCGGGCACCCAACGCCTTCCGCCAGGTCGTCGTGCTCGGCGCAGGCTTCGATACGCGCGCCGCGCGGCTGGCCACGCCGGGGGTCCGCTTCTTCGAGGTCGACCACCCGGCCAGCCAGCAGGAAAAACTCACGCGCCTGGCCCGGCTCGACGCTTACCCCCGAGACGCCGCCACCTACGTCGAGTGCGATTTCGAACATCATGACTTCCTCGAGCGCCTCACCGCGGCGGGTTTCGACAGCAGCGCGCCCGCCCTCGTGACCTGGGAGGGCGTGACGATGTACCTGAACGAGAGCGCCATCCGCCACACCCTCCGACGCATCGCCAGCGGCTGTGAGCCGCACACGGTCCTCTGCTTCGATCACCTGATGAAGAAGATCGTCGATGCGAGCCGCAAACACGAGCTCGAGCACGCGGCCCGCTCCTACGTCGAGGATCTGGGCGAGCGATTCGTCTTCGGCACCAACGATCCGCTGCCCATGCTCTACGAAGAGGGATTTCGCCACGTGCACGGCGTCTCGTTCGACGAGCTCGCGCTCAGCTACACGGGCACCTACCAGCGAAACCGCGAGTTCCGCTTTCAGCGCCTGGTCCTCGCCAGCGTGACGCGGCCCGCGGACGGTCGCCTGGACTGAGCCGCCGGCTCAGCCGTTGAGCTCGCGGCGCACGATCTCGGCGCCCGCCACCAAGCTGCGAAGTTTCTCCCGGGCCGACGTCCGCGGTAGCTGTTTCAGTCCACAGTCGGTCGTCAGCGTCACCCGCTCCGGCGGCACGACGGCGAGCACCTTGCGGATGCGCTCGGCCACTTGCTCGGGCGCCTCGATCTCGAGCGAGCGCACGTCGATCACCCCGGCCGCCACGGACTTGTCCTTCGGCAGCTGTTTCAGGACGTCGATGTCCACCATCTCACGGCAGGCAAAGTCGAGCACGAACTCGTCGACGTCGACGTCCAGGTAGTGCGGCAAGACGGCGGCGTACCCGCCGCGGGTCATGCCCACCATTCGATTGCCCCAGGCGTTGCCCAGGCAAAAATGCCACGATTTGCGGGCCTTCACCCCGGAGAGGGTGCGGTTCACGATGCCCTTCACCCACGCGAAATCCTTGTCACCGCTCAAGCTCGGGATCCAGGCACCGAGATCTTCGAGCTGCACGTGTTCACAGCCCGCCGCCGTGAGCTCGCGGAGCTCCTCGACGAACACGTCGGCGAGGGCTTCGGACAGCGCGTAGCGATCTTTGACCGGGCCCGAGACGAAGTGCGCGAGGGTCGAGAGCTGCACCGGACCGGCGCCCACGCAGGCCTTGATCGGACGCTGGCTGTGTCGCTGCGCCTGACTGTACAGCGCGGCCAGACGGATGGGCCCACGGGTGATGGGCCCGACGACCTCGACACCGCCGGCTTCGTCGAGCGCCCACTCGTCTCGCCCCGTGGCCTTGGCCCGCGCCGGGTGCGCGACCTTGGCCGAACCAAATCCGCCCGTGCGCTCGAGCCAGTACCAGAGAAACGACCCGATCCCCATGTCGTAGTCGTCGAACCACATCTGGCCGTCGCTCAGGAGATCCAGGCCGGCGCGCTCTTGGTCGCGGATGACCGCCTGCACCGCGTCGTCGAAGGCTTCTTTGTGACGTGCGTCCTTGAACGCCTCGAAGAGGTCGCGGCCGGCGAGCTGGTGATGAAACCAAGCGGGGCGCGGGTACGAGCCGACCATCGTGGTCGGCAGGAGCGGCAGGGTCATGGCTCCGAGGCTACACGACGCGCCGGGCGTCGGGCACCGAGCAGCGGGCCCCGGCGCTTTCAGCTCTTCTTTCGCTCGAAGAACGCGGCGGTCTCGAACACCTTCGGGGGAAAGGTGTAGGTCCGGTCGTTGTACTCGTGGCTGACCCGGCGTTTCACCACGAAGTCGAACAGCAGCGGGTTGTGCGCGTAGATCTCGTTGAGTGGTTCGCGGTCTTCCGCGCGCAAGAACCCCTCCTTCACCAGCATGCGTGTGCTGATCAGCGGGTCGATGGCGGGCAGGGGATAGTCCGACCCGTTCAGGAGCCGTGCGTGTTTGCCCTGGTCTTTCAGGAGCTCCCGCAGCGGCCCGGGCAGGCGATGAAACTGCGTGATCGCGGAGATGTCGGCGAACAGAAGCTTTTCGTATTTGGACTCCGAGAACAGGCGCATGAAGGCGTCGAAGGACTGCAGCTTCTGTCGCTCCGCGGCGTCGAGATCCTCCACGATGCCGAGGCTCGCAGCGTGCGCAACCACGACCCGCACGCCGGCCTGGAGCGCGCGGCGCAGTCGTAGCGGGTTCCCGAGCTCCTGAGCGTCGGGCGAATGCACGGCCAGCTCCTGCCCCGCGTGACTGATCAGGGGCATGTCGAGCTCGGCCAGGCGCTTGTAGAATGCGTCGCACTGGGAGCTCGCCGGATCCATGCCCATGGCGTTGGGCAACCATTTGATCGCGACCGCGCCGGCGGCCTCAGCCTGATTCAAGCGCTCGATGGCGTCCGGGCGATACGGGTGAATCGAGGCGCAGGCCACGATTTCCGGGTTCTTTTCGGCGAGTCGGAACACGTACTCGTTGGGTACGAAGAACTCGGTCGCCGACGGTCGTTCGTCGCCGGCGTCGGTCACGAAGTAATCGAAGGCAAACGCCACCAGTCGGCCCTGGGGGTTCGACAAATGGTGCAGGGCCAACAGCCGCTCCACGTACTGGGCGTCGGCCCTGGCCATGTCGCTGATGCCAGCGGCCTCCCGGAAGACGTCGAACTTGAAGTTGCGCCAGGGTGAGGTGAGGCGGCGGGAATCGGGGTTCACCCAGCATCCGCTGCCGCCGGTCCCGATGCCGGTGATGTGCACGTGGGCGTCCCAGATGCGGGTTCGGTCGAGCCCGTCGTAGGCCTCCTCGACCATCGCCCGAGCGCGACCGGTGACGGGGCGCGGCGCGCCGGGACCGAGGGCCTTGGGCACTCCGAGCCGGGCGCCGATCAGGCCGCCGAGCCCGAAGCAGGCTGAAAGTCCCAAGATGCCACGCCGGCTCAACGCCATCGCGCGAATCCTACTCGCAAGGACCGAGGGCGGGGCGGACTTCTCAGTCGGGAATGGGCTCGAGGTCCACGTCTAGAAAAATCGGCTCCCGGTCGGCCACGACCAGGCGATCCCAGGGAAAAAATCCGTCCTTCTGCACGCTGATGCGGTGCTCGCCAGCGGGCAGGCGCACGCCGTGCGCGGCGACGTAGCCGAGGGGACCCACGTAGTCCTCGTCGATGAACACGCTGGCGTCACCGGGTGCACGGGGCGTCAGCTTCAGGTTCAAGCTGACCGCCGCTCGGCCGGCGCCGTGAGCGCAGCCGAGCGCCAGGAGGGCAAGCGCGAAGAAGGTGCGCCGCGCGAGCATCACTCCCACTCGATGGTCGCGGGCGGTTTGCTGCTGATGTCGTAGACGACGCGGTTGATGCCGCGCACCTCGTTGGTGATGCGCGCGCTGATGATCGCCAACACGTCGTGGGGCAGGCGAGCCCAGTCCGCGGTCATGCCGTCGCTCGAGCCGACCGCGCGGACCACACACGTCTCTTCGTAGGTCCGGTCGTCGCCCATCACGCCCACGCTCTTGACGGGCAAGAGCACCGCGAACGCCTGCCACAGCGAGCTGTACAGGCCCGCGGCGCGGATCTCTTCGTCGACGATGGCGTCGGCCTTGCGCAGCACCGACAGGCGCGCCTCGGTGAGATCGCCTAGGCAACGCACCGCCAGCCCAGGCCCGGGGAAGGGGTGGCGCCAGAGCACGTCGTGGGGCATGCCGAGGGCCTCGCCCGCGCGCCGCACCTCGTCTTTGAACAGCTCGCGAAGCGGTTCGATCAGCCCGAGCTTCATGTGCTCGGGCAGGCCGCCGACGTTGTGGTGGCTCTTGATGACGGCGCTCGGTCCGCGCACGCTGACACTCTCGATCACGTCCGGGTAGAGTGTGCCTTGCACCAGCCACTTGGCGTTCTCCACCTTCGCGGCGTGCTCGTCGAACACCTCGATGAACTCGCGGCCGATGATCTTTCGCTTGGCCTCGGGCTCCGTCACGCCGGCGAGCGCGTCCAGGAAACGCTTGCGTGAGTCGGCGACCACCAGGTTCAGGTGGAAACTCTGGCGCATGGTGTGCTCGACGGTCTCCCGCTCGTGCTCCCGCAAGAGGCCGTTGTCCACGAAGATGCACACCAGGCGATCTCCGAGCGCCTTGTGGCAGAGCACTGCCGCGACGGACGAGTCGACGCCGCCGGAGAGGCCGCAGAGCACCCGCTCGTTCGGCCCCACCTTTTCGCTCACATTCGCGATCGCCTCTTCGACGAAGGAGCCCGGTGTCCAGCTGGGTTCCAGCTCCGCCACCTCGAACAAGAACGCGCGCAGCAGCTCGGCGCCGCGCGGAGTGTGGGCGACCTCGGGGTGAAACTGGATGCCGTACAGCTTGCGTGCCGGATCGGCGATGGCTGAGAGGGGTGCGTTGAGGCTCTCGCCGAGCGAGTGGAACCCCGGCGGCAACGCGGTGAGGCGGTCGCCGTGGCTCATCCACACACCAAGCTCTTCGCCACGGGTGAACGCCGAGAAGATGCCGGTGGGGTCCTTCACCGTCAGCTTGGCGGAGCCGTACTCGTGGTGGGAGCTCGCCTCCACCTTGCCACCGAGCTGATGCGCCATCAGCTGCTGCCCGTAACAGATGCCGAGCACCGGAACTCCGAGCTCGAACAACCCCGGGTCACTCTTGGGAGAGCTCTCGCCGTAGACACTGTCGGGGCCGCCCGACAGCACGATGGCCTGCGGGGCGAGCTCGCGGATCGCGGAGAGAGGGAGGGTTCCGGGGTGGATCTCGCAGTACACACTCGACTCGCGAATGCGGCGGGCAATCAGCTGTGTGTATTGCGACCCGTAGTCGAGGATGAGCACGGCCTGTCGGCTCGTCATGGCCCGCTTCGTCTACAACAGTTTTGGGCGCGGCGGACGGGGGAGGGATCGCTCGGGAGCCAAAGCCCGGATCAGGGCCGCGTTTTCGCGTGCACGACCAGCTCCGGCGCCGCGCCGAGCTGGGTCTGGAAGCGCTTCCAGCTGCCGGCATCCGCTCGGGGTGGGCCGGCGCCGCGCCAGAGATCGACCACGCGCGCTCTGGGGTCGAGCGCACGCTCGGCGTCCCTCGCCTCGAAGTGGCGGCGCGCGGCGTCGGCGTCGGCGGAGGTCGCGCCGCCCTTGCTGAGCCGCTGCATCAGGCTGCGCACCTTCGCCAGCGCCGCGTCTCGGTCCGCGTCTGGGGCTTGGACTTCGATCATCAACACACGAGCGCTCTTGCCGCCGAGCAGGGAAGCCCGCGCGCGCGACGCGCTCTCGTTGCCGAGGGTCTGCTCCAGCCAACCGCCGCTGCGATTGAGAAGGAACACCGTCCACTCGGCTTCGCGTTCGACTCCGCTCACGGCCCGCGCGAGCGGCAGCACGAGATACGTGCGGGGAGGGTTGTCGCTGCCGATCTCGACGCTGAGCTCTCCGGATTTGGCTGCGTTCATCGCGCCTGCGGCACACGCGCCGACCTCACTGCGATAGGGGCGGGTCCAGCGCTCGAGGGCCGCTGCCGTGTGCTCGGCCTGGGTGGTGCTGGAGTTGGCGAGGACCGCTAGGCGCAGGGGTCCCGAGAGCAGCAGACGGCGGCGCGCGTCCAGCGTCGCGGTCTCCAGCGCCGACACCGCTCGCCAGGTGCCGCGAGGATCGAGCCACGAGGGATGCCCCCCGCTCGCGGCGTCCAGGGCAGCAAAGTAGCCCTGCTGTCCGGCCGGGCCGATCTCCTGAAGCAGGTCTGCCTTCGTCTCCGCCACGTCGGTGCCAGCAATGCGCGTCGCAACGAGGGCGCGCCCGAGCGCGTCACCGATCCGTCGTGCGTGTTGGTCCGCGCTCTCGCTGGCGCTCGCCCTTGGGGCATGCGCAAGCAGTCCGACACTGTCGGGTGTGATCCACGGCTCGATGCTCACGCCGGAGAAACCTTCACGCTTTTGCGCGATCGCCCGGGCGAGCGCCAGGTGCAGACCGGCGTCGTCGCCGGATTCCGAGAGCGTGCCGCACGGCGACGCGACCAGAGCAAAGAGCTCACCTTGTCCAGTCTCGATGCGCGCCCGGCGCTCCAGCGTCGAGCGCTGCCGCGCGGCCTCGAGCGAGGTGAGGGCGCGCTCGAAGCTCATGTTGCCGTCCGCGGGCACTGCTCCGAGCCACGACACTGCGCGCCGCGTCTGCCCGCCGGGCAAACGCGCCGCGAGTGCCCGCCAGGCTGCGGCGGCTGCGGCGTCGCCGGGATGAGAGGGGCGCACGACGGCGTCATCGAGGGTTTGGGGCTCGCCGGCTCGGCCGTCGAGCAGCGGGCGCGTCTCTTCATCGACGACGCTCGCCGCGCGCGCCACATCCCGCGGTCTTGGCTGGTTCGACGCGGAGCGAACGTCGACGCGCAGGCAAGCGCCGCGCACATGTGAGGTGGCCACCACGCGATCGAGGCGGAAATCGCCGTCCAGAGCCAGCAAGCGTGCGGAGAGCACCGATCCCGGCGTTGCGAACAGCCGCGCGACTTCGAGCGCACGCGCGGGATCCCCGAGGCGGTAGGCCAAGGTCAATCGTCCCTGGGCCGAGGGCACCGCGCCGACCACGTCCGCGTCGGGCCACTTGTCGTTCAGCGTGGGCTGGCCGCCCATGCGGGGGGTCGAGGCGACGGCGGTCGCGAGAGCGTCGAGCAATGCGCGTTTGCCCACGGCCGAGAAGGCCACAGCGCCCGGTGAGAGCAGCCGGGCCCGCCAGGCCTCGAGGGCGCGCGCGTCGGGTGGCTCGGGCGCGCCGCTCCCGCCCGACGCCGTGGCACCAAGCTCGCCGGAGCAGGCGAACACCGCGGTCTGCGCGGCCCCCGTGAGAGTCGGGACTCGCGGCAGCGTTCGCGGCAGCTCGGCATCGGTGATCGGTGTCGCGAGCGCGGCGGACACCGCCTCGACAAAATGGGCCGCATCCGCCGGGCTCGTGACGAGTGTGGTCAGCACGAAACCGAGGGCGCTGGGTCGAGCATCAATCTGGGAGAAGCCCGCGCGCACGAGGCGCGCTTTCAGCAACTGGGCGAGCCCGGCCGAGGCTTCGGAGCCGAAGTCGTGGGCCACGGCGATGGCAACGGCGCCCCGCGGATCGCCGTCACGCTCCACCAGGCCAATGGCCGGGCGATCGTCGAGCGTCCTGAGCTCGACCGGATTTTTTCCGACTCCGCCGGCGCGCTTGGCCGTGCGAGAACCAGCGGGGGTGCAGGCAAAAAAACACAGGAGCGCCGACACGGTGAGCGGCGCGCGCGCGAGCGCCCGGTTCACGGCTGGATGTCGTCCGCCGTGCGCGGGGAAATCGCGAAGGTGTAGAAGTACTGCACGACGCCCGTGACCGCGGTGTAGGTCGTGCCAGCCGCGAAGTCGTGGTTGGTGTTCTCCAGATCCAGGAGTGAATTGTTGATGGTCGGCAGGAGCTTCGGATCGGCGACCCCCGCGACGTCCAGGCGCACCGAGTAGCGCCCGCTGGTCGACTTGAAGCCGGCACTCTGGGCCTTGACGTTCTCGACCCGCACCAACACGCCGATCCACTTGCGCCCGCTCTCGTAGGTCGCGAGCTCCGAGAGCGGAATCACGACGGGCTCCGGGGATTTGTACTCGAAGCGCAGCGACAGGGTGCCGCCCACGATCTCGGGCAGCGCCTCGCAGCTCTCCACTTGGTTCGGATCGGCGCACAAGAACGGGCTCGACGACGGCCCCTCGAACTCGTCGTACGTGCCGCGGATGTCGACCACGTCGCCCGGCGTCACGCGCAGGGTGGGTGGGCTGAAGCTGGCATTGAACAGCGTGATGCCGCCGTACGCCGGCGTCGGGCCGTTGACCGGAAGGTCCTGCGCGTACAAGTTGCCGGCGCTCGCGCCATCAGAAGTCTCGTCGAACGTGTCGCTCGCGAGCACCGACACTCCCGTCACGTTCACGATGCTGCCGTCCGGCGGGTGCGCGCCCCCCGCGCGATCGTTGATCTGGGCCAGGCGCTGGCCTTGGCCGCGGATGTCGGGCTTGCCCGTCCCGTAGCGGTCGAGATCACCCGGCGCGCCGTCGCCGCAGGCAACGAGGAAAGCGGACAAAGGAAGCAGACAAGCGAGGCGGCGCACGCCCCAGAGTTAGCACAGCCGGGCGGCGGCGGATCAAGCGGCGAGGCGGCGGTCGACCAGCAGGGCCTCGAGCCGGCTGCGGATCTTGTGCTTCTTCGAGTAGACGGTCTTCACGCTGATGGTCATGCGCTCGGCGATCTCTTCGGGCTCGAGGCCTTCCCCGTAGTAGAGCGTGATGAACTCGCGGTCTTTGTCGCTGAAGTCAGCGAGGATCTCG
This sequence comes from Myxococcales bacterium, assembly GCA_016706225.1. Lineage (NCBI taxonomy): Bacteria > Pseudomonadati > Myxococcota > Myxococcia > Myxococcales > Myxococcales bacterium. The sequence continues at coordinate 108,911 of JADJKB010000010.1, read as the reverse complement.
CTGACGATACCGACCTGCTGGCGGAGCACACACACATCGTGCGGGTCCGGAAGCTCGGACGACAGGCCCTCGGCCTCACTCAGGTTGCCGCGCTTCGGCTCCCGCCGCAGCGAGCGCAAGTGGTCGTACGCGCTGTGGATCGCGAGCATTCCAATCCAGCTACCGAGTTTGTTGCCACGGCCGGGCTCGAAGCTGCGCAACTTGCGCTTGTCATTCGCGAGCAGCTGCACGCACAGCATTGCGTAGATCTCGCGGACGTCGTCGGGTCCCACGACCGCCGAGAATCGGGACGTGACCCGGGTGATGCAGCGGTAGATCAGCCGGGCGTAGCGGTCGTTGAAGTCCCGCCAGGCCCGCTCCTCGTCGGCGATCATTCCCGTGAGCAGCGTCGTTTCGCTCTCCAACTCACTCGGGTCGGAGGGCATGGCGTTCTGGACGCTGGCAGACTCGGGGCTCATCATCGCTCGGCTCCTGTGGGGGGTCGGAGACGGCTAGAGCACGCGGCGTGCCAGCTAATTTCTACCTGATTACAGGCGCTTGCGAGGCGTAACGCGGCGTCACAGCGTCACGCTTGGCTGTCACGGTGTTACGCGGGGCGGGGTGCCTCATCGGTCTCTGATACGCCGCAAACCTGACTCCCTCCCCTGAACGCGAAACGCGAGATGGCTCGCTGCGTCATGCTAGGGTGACGCGCCGTGCCACCGCGTTTGAAGGCGATCCTGCTCCTGGCCTGGGCGCTGATTCGCACCGTGATCCGGCTGACGTTCCGCAAGCGAGCCGACGGGATCGCTCTTTTTCGCAAGAACTACGATGCTGACCGCTTGCCGCCCGTCACGCCCGGCGAGCGCGAAGACCTGCTCGAGTTCGGCCGTTGCATCGCCTGCGGCCTGTGCGACCGCGGCGAGGCAGCGCGGATCGCCGCCTCGCGGGGGCGATATCACGGTGTCATGCCGCTGATGCTCGCGGCTTCCCGCAGCATGCCGGACTTTCACGCCGCGCAGCTGGCTTTTGCCCAGGTGCCCGACGAGGTCTGGCCGGAGAAGGAAAATCTCTGCCCGACCCGGGTTCCGATGCGGAAAATTGCCCGCTTCGTCCGGGACAAAGCCAAGGAGCTCGAGCGCTCCCTGCCCCCGCCATCGGTGCGGCTGGCAGGAAAAAAAGCGGTCGGGCGGCGCCGAAAGCCGGCTCCACAAGCCGAACGCCTGTAGTAGACAAGCACGGCGATGACCAAGCCCGAAGACGTACCGCTGCCGCCGCTGGACGGCTGGGCCCTGATCCTCGGGGCGTCGAGCGGCTTCGGTGAAGCGGCCGCGCGCGCGCTGGCCCGCGCGGGCGTCGACATCATCGGCGTGCACCTCGACCGGCGGGGCACGATGCCCCATGTCGAGAAGCTGGTGCTCGAGCTGCGAGCCATGGGCCGCGAAGCCTGGTTTTACAACGTCAACGCTGCCGACGAGCAGAAGCGCGCGGAAGTTCTCAACGACGTCGCGACGCGCTTTGCCGAGCGCGGTCGCGGTGAGAAGGTGAGGGTGCTCCTGCACTCGCTCGCCTTCGGCACGCTCAAGCCGCTGGTTGGGGAGGACGCGGTCAGTCAGAAGCAGGTGGACATGACCAGCGACGTCATGGCGCACAGCCTGGTCTACTGGGTTCAAGATCTGCTGTCGCGGCAGCTGCTGAGCAATCAGGGTCGAATCTTCGCCATGACCTCCACGGGGTCGTCGCAGGTCTGGCGCGGCTACGGCGTGGTCAGTGCGGCCAAGGCGGCTCTGGAGTCCCACATTCGACAGCTCGCGCTCGAGCTCGGCCCCCAGGGCATCACCGCCAACGCGATCTGCGCGGGCGTCACCGACACGCCGGCGCTGAAGAAGATCCCGGACAGCGAGGCGATGAAAGAGGTCGCGTTGCGCAAGAATCCGTCGCATCGCCTGACCGAGCCGGAAGATGTCGGCCGGGCGCTGGTGGCGCTGGCTCAGCCGTGCACGTACTGGCTCACCGGCAACGTGCTCTTCGTCGACGGCGGCGAAGCCCATAGCGGGTGAGCTCGGCAAAGCTCCGGGTTCAGCGCACCAGCGCGAGCTTCGCTGCGACACCGAAACCGGCCACGTGCCCGCTCTCCTCGGCGACATAGACGTCGCAGCGTTCATCGACGCGCAGCAGATCCGGGATGAGATCCGTGGGCACGGTGCCCAGAACCTCGCCGTCGCGGGGCCGGACCACGTGCACCTGATGCTGGGGGACGAAGAGCGCGCCGCTGCGCAACACGGGCTCGAGTCGCCGCGGTTGATCGGCATCGACGTGCCGCGGGAACACGTGGCTGTAGCGGGTGTCGCCGGTGTCGCCGTCCAAACAGGAGAGGGTGCCCGACGCGCTGTTGCCTACGAGATCGTTGTCGACGGCGAGCCACGATGTCGTCGGTGCTGCGAGTCCCGGCTCCTTGCTCCAGACCTCGGCGCCGGTGCTGCGATCGAACGCAACCAGCCCGCTGCCGCGTCGATCGCGCACGGCGATCGCAACGCGGGTAGGGGTGAGCAGCGGGGCCTGGCCCACCGCCGGGCGCTCTTCCAGATCGGTGGCCCAGCGGGACTCACCGGTCCAAGGATCGAACATCACCAGACGCGCGGAGCTTGCGCCGCTCACGACGGCAAACGCCGAGTCGTGGTCGACGGCGACGTCGCCGGTGAAGGGCAACCGCTCGCGCATCCGCCACACGACCTCGCCGGATGCCACGTCCAGCGCCACGAGCACGGAGTCGCCGGCCACCAGCAGCAGCTTGCCTGCACGCCGCACGCGATACGAGCCGGGGCGCCGCAGGGTATGACGCCAGCGCACCTCGCCCGAGACCAGATCGATCGCCGTCACGGTGCGTTCCCCTTCGGCGACGACCAGCAGCTTGGGCAGCCCCGGGGTGTGCACCACGGCGCCCGCCGCGCCGCCGCCAGCCCGCGGCTTGAGCGCCAGCGCAAAGCGAGTCTGGCCGTCGTCGAGGTCGAGCAAACGAATGCGGCCGTCCGGTGCGAGCCGCGCGATCCCCGCGGGGGTCGCGACGCTGGCGGCGCGATTGGCCGGCACGCGCCACAGGAGGGTGCCGTGCGCGCGGTGGATGCAGGCCATCTCGCGCTCCGAACCCACGATCAGGCGGTCGCCGCACAGGAACGTGGCGCGCAGATCGATGTTCGGCACCGTCGCCACCCAGCGCGGGACGAAGCGCATCTTGCCGCCGTGTTCCCAGCGTCCGCGCGTCTCGCTCTTCCGCGCCGGGATCGAGAACGAGCGGTAACTCGCGGGTTGGCTGTTGGTCAGCGAATCGTCGGCCAGGGCGTCTTCCACCCGCTCCGAGAGCGCACGGCACTGGCTGACCAGAGCGGTGAGTCGCAGGTTCCGGGCCTGGCTGGGATCAGCGCTCACGAACGCGTCCGCGAGCGCGCGGGCGTAGCGCACCGAGGCCAGGACCAGCCCGGCGGGATCGAGCTCCGGGAAGGTGACTCGGTCAGCGCCCGTCGCGGCGCTCTGCACGCTGAGCGACAGCGGGAGATCCCCGACGCCGCGCTGCACCGAGATGCGCGCGCTGCCGAGCTCGACGCGGCGAAACAAGGCCCGACCGTGCTGCCAGGCTTCGAGGGCGTCGTCGGCGAGGGCGAGCAGCCGCTCGGCGAGCAAGAACAGATGCACCGAGCCGAGGCTGGCGGTCTTGCCGCGGATGGTGAAACCCGCTTCCCCGGACACCAGCAGCGAGTGCAGATCCGCGCGTTCCAAGCGGCGCTCGGACAGCGCCTCGACCGGCGCGCCGCCGCGGCGAAAGCTGGCCTTGGCAAACAGCGCGATGCCACGGCTGGCTCGCGGTGAGATCTCGACCGGCTGTCGCTCTGCGCGGGGCACGACCGCGCGCTCGGCGCTCTCGAGAGCGTCCCTGGCTGCAGCCAGCGCCGCTTCGATCGCGCGGCCGGCTCCGCCCAGCGGTGCCTCCGCGAGCGCGGTCGCCACGGCGCGGCTGAGGTCCGTCAGCGGTACGCGGCGCTCTTGGACCGCAACCTCCGGCATCGGGCCGCTGCGGAAGACCGAGAGCAGGACCGCATCCGCGTCGGCTTCCAGTCCGAGCTCCCAGACCTCTTGCTCCGAGTACAACTGGATCGTCGCCCGCCGGCGCCGGCCCGAGACCAGGTTGGCGACCGCGTGAGCCAGCTCCGCCAGCACCGGCAGGGCGTGGGACTCGCCCACTCTTGCGGTGACGTTCACGCCGTCCACGACGACGTCGAACAAACCGCGGAGGGGTTCCAGCGCGGCTGGGGGATTATCTCGCTGTGGCCGGACGACGACGTGAATCGCACTCATTCGTGTGGGAAATCGTAAGGAGCATTCAGGCGGAACCCGAACTTTTCCGGTCGCTTTGCTGAACTTTGGACAGGGGCGGTGGACAGGGCTAGGGGCGTGTCGGGGTCGATGGCGCAGCAAACTTGGAGCCGGGGCGCCCGGATCGGACTCGCCCTCGGGCTCCTGGCTGCCGGTGTTCCGCTGCTCTTCTTGCGCGGTTTCACCGTGGATGACGCGCTGATCACCGCCCGAGTTGCGCATCACATCGCCCTCGGGCTCGGTTCGCGGTTCAACCCAGACGGTCCGAGCGTCGACGCGGTGACCCCGCTCGGGTTCGCGCACCTGATGGCGATTGGTGCCGGGACCAGCCCGCAGGCGGCGCTCGCGTTCGCGCGGGTCACGGGCGCGGTGGCTTGGCTCGCGGCGGCGGCCTGGCTCGGGAGCCAAATCGGGCTGAGCGGCCGGCGGATCGCACGCTTCTCTCCGCTCCTGGTCGCGGGTGTGTCCGTACCGCTGGGCGCCTGGGCCAGCTCCGGCATGGAAACCGGGTTGGTCACGCTGCTTGCGACGCTCGCCCTCGGACGCGCGCGTTTCGCGCCAGTCTTCGCGGGTCTTGCTGCGGCGTGGCGCCCGGAGCTGTTGCCGTGGGCGATGGTGCTCTCGGTCGGTGTGGCGCTCTCGCGGGAGCGGCGACCGGGGCCCGGACTGGTCGGACTCGCGCTTGCCACGTTACCCGCGCTCGTCGTGGCGCTCGTACGCGCGGCGACCTTCGGCATGGCCATGCCACTGGCGGTTCTGGCGAAGCCCGCGAGTCTGGACGACGGCTTGCGCTATGCACTCGGCGCCTTCCTGCTCAGCGGCTTGCCGCTGCTCCTGCTCGCCCCGCGCACCGCGCGCGCGCTGCCTCCGCATGAAATGGTCGTGGGGTTGTCCGTGCTCACCCACTTCGCCGCGGTCGCGCTCGCCGGCGGCGGTTGGATGCCGTCGTTTCGCCTGCTCGTGCCGGTGCTGCCGGCGTGTGTGTGGGTAGGGGCTGCTCTGGCCGAGCGCGCACCGCTCTGGGCGACGTCGCTGCGCCTGCTGCTCGCGCTCGCGGCCAGCGCCCTGCTCGCGCGCGACGTGGGGCCCGCCTCACGCCACGTGTACGCCCAACGGCTCGAGCTCCAGACACGGGGACGGAGCGCGCTCGCGGGCGCTCGCCGCATCGCCACGCTGGACGCCGGCTGGGTTGGGGTGGCCACCGGTGCCCACGTCGTCGACGTCGCTGGCGTCACCGATCCTAAAATTGCGCGGCTGCCCGGTGGGCATACGTCCAAACGTCTAGCTGACGGTTTCCTCGAGCACGAGGGCGTCGACGCGGTCGTGGCACTCTGGGACGGCCGGAGCGCCGGCTGGTATCGGCAGAACGACGCGCGCTTGTTCGGGCTCGCCCTCGCCGCGGGCTTCGTCGAGCAGGAGCAGCTGCCGCTCTCGGGCAGCTCGCTCCGTTATCGTGTGCTGCGGCGCAGTTCGTCCCCGTGAGCCGAGGTGGCGCTGAGCGCTTCACGCATGGCTCGGGCGTCGGCGTGACGATCGGGGGCAAACGGCGCGGCCGCGCGCTTGATGATGGCCCGCCAGGCCTCGGGCAGCAGCCTGCGTACGCCCGAGTCGTCGTCGAGTCGGTCGAGCTGCTCGGCCAATTCCGCTTCGGGGCGCTTGCCGGTGAGACAGCGATAGAGCAGCGCGCCGAGAGCGTAGAGATCACTCCGCCCGTCGACCGTTTGTCCGTGCTCCTGCTCCGGTGACATGTAGCCGGCGGTGCCCAAGGGCACGCCGCTCAACGTCAATCGTGTCTCCGCCCACTCCACACGAGCGATGCCGAAGTCGAGCAACTTGACGCGTTCGGCCGAGCCGATACGAGCCAGGAACACGTTGCTGGGTTTGAGGTCACGATGCACGATCCCCGCCGCGTGCACGGCGGCGAGTGCGTCGCAGATCTCGAGGGCAATCGGCAGGAGCGCATCGGCCTCGAGGGTGGTCGTCCGGGTCAGGCGCTGCTCGAGGCTCTCCCCTTCGAGGCGCTCCATGACCAGGAAACAGCTGCCGTCGGGCAAGTGACCCTCGTCCAGGATCTCGACGACGTTCGGGTGCCAGGCGAGCCCCAGCGCTGCGGCTTCGAGCCGCAGCCGGTCGGCCACCACCGAATCGTGGGCGACTGACGCCTTGAGCAGCTTGATGGCGACGTGTTCTCGGTCGCCGAGCCGGATGGCCTCCCAGATAGTGCCGATCCCCCCCGCGCCCAAGCGGCGTTCGAGTCGATATTTCGCGGCTACGACCGAGCCGGCGCGGAAGACATCGAGCTGCCGTTCGCGCAGCTCCCGCAGGCTCGACGCGCGCTCGAGCAGGGAGATGCGCCGCGACTGCTGGCTCTGAATGGCTCGCCGTCGCAGCTCGAAACCACGCAGCGCGTCCAGCCCGGCACTCACGAGCGCGCTCACGCCGACGGCAGTCAGCGCCAGGCTCGGTGTGAGGCCGAGTCCGAGCCCTCCGACGCCAGCCACCGCGGCGCCAATCGCCGCCGACCGGCCGAGCCGCGCACGGGGTTCGTCGGACCAGGTTGCCTCGAGCTCAATCATTGCGTCCTCGGTGTTGCCGCGCACGGACACCCGCGCGGGGGCTCGACCGAAGAGCAGCGGCAAGGCAGCGAGCTCGGCCGCGCGCGCCAGGCTCGGCAGGCCACTCGTTTCGAGCTCGCTCTCGGGATGCACCGGCACCATGCCGCGCCAGCCGGTGGGCGAGGACTCGAGCGTGACCCAGCGTTCGGTCATCACGTCTTCACCGCCCTGCTGGTCGAGCTGCCGGTACGCCGCCTCCGGGGAGGTCGCCCCCCGCACGACGCGGGTCCAGACACCGAGGTTCTCGGGGTGGACCACACTCTCGGTCGTGCAGAGCAGCTCGTCTCGGCCGTAACGCGCCGCAAACGCCTCGAGCGCGCTCAGCCACAGATCTCGGGAGAGGGCCCGCCCCTCATCCTCGAGATACTCACGCTCCAGGCCGACCACGCCCAGGAGCTCGTCGGCCGCCTTCGGCCCGTGGCGGGCCTCGGCATGCAGCAGCAGCGTCTTCACGCGCGACGCCGTGGTGTTCCCCCTGGCACCGACCCTTCGCACCCGAGCGAGAGTAGCAGATAGACTGGAGCGGATGGCGCGGCTGACCGACCAACTGGCAGACTGGCTGTCTCGCGTCGAGATCTTGGCGCGAGGTGCCGAGGGGCAACGGCTCGAAGCCGAGCGCGCCCTGGCGCAAGGCCGCGCGTGGGACGCTCGCGCACGAGCGCTCGACCTGCTCGAAGACATGCCGCGGTCGCGCATCGGTCTTCTGCTATGGGCGAACGCCGCAGAGGCTTCGTTGCTCGACCACGAGGTCGTGGAGGCGCTGGAACGATTGAGTCGCGAGTTGCCGTTTCGCGCCGACGTCTGGTTTCGGTTGGCACAGGCGCGTCATCGTCTGGGCGAGTCCCCCGAGCCGGATCTGTTTCGCGCGGCCGAGCTGAGAGAGCCCACGGAGGCAGCCGATGGGGCGCGGCTCTGGCTGGCAGATCGGGACCGCTTCCGCGGCGACGCCGCTCGCGCCGAGCGCTGGCTGAGTCAGCTCAGCCTGCAGGGCCGCCGCTCCCAGGCGGCAACCTGGCGCCGTTTGGAGCTGGCCCTCGATGCTGGGGAAGCGCGCTTGGCGCGCGAGCTCGGTGAACGCCTCGAGCCCCCGGCAGTGCTCGACGCTCGAGGCTGGCTGATTCGTGCCCGCCACCTCGCGCTGGATTCGCCTGCCATCTCACTCTCGGCTTGGGTGCGGGCGCTGCTCACGGAGGCTCCGGGAGTGGTCCCGGCGCTGGCCGACTTCGTCGCTCGCCGGGCGGACGAAGCGCAGCGCGACAAACTCGCGGTGGTCGTCGCGGACGTGGGCCTGGCCGGAGAGCCGCTGCTCAGGACCGCCTTTGCCCTGGCGCGGGGCTCGCTCGCCGAGGCCCTCGCGTCGCTGCGCGAAGCGGCGCGAGCGGGGGACCCGAGGGTGATCGAGCGTTATCTCGCCCTCGCCATCGAGCACGAAGATCGCTCGGCGCTCCGCGATGCCGTGCAGCTCATGGGCGACGTAGCCTTGCTATCTCGAGAAGCGCGGGCACTCTCGGCCGCACTCGCGACCGACGACGCATCCGCTCGACTCGCCGCGCTGGACGCCGCGGGGGAATCACGCTTCGGAGAGACGCTTCGGCGCGAGCTCTACGCCGCGTGGTTGCCCGAGCATGGGTCACCCGATTTCCCTTCGCTCACAGCGGAGCTCGAGCGCCTGGCCCGGGCGCTGTCCCTCCCCGAGCTGTCCGGTGAAATCGCGGGGATCGTCGCCGCGCTGGCCCGCCCGCTACGCGTGGCAATCGTTGGGGAGTTCAACGCGGGAAAGTCTTCCCTGATCAACGCATTGCTCGGAGAGAGCGTTGCACCGGTGGGCGTGTTGCCGACCACCGCGACGCTGAACCACCTGGTCTGGGCGCCGGATCGGTTTGCGCGTATCGAGCAGCGAGACGGGTCACCGGACCGTGTGGTGCCGCACGCAGAGCTGAAGAGAGCCCTCGGCGAGGTGCCGGCGGAGCAGGTTCAAAGCGTGACCCTGTACGCACCGCTCGAGCTCCTGCGCAAGCTCGAGCTCACGGACACGCCTGGCTTCAACGCCCTCGACTCGGCCCACGCGGTGACGGCGCGCGCGGCGTTTCAAGAGGCTCATGTCGCCTTGTGGTTGCTCGACGTGACCCAACCGCTGAAGCAGAGCGAGCGGCTGGTACTCGAAGAGATCCAGGCGCAGGGGCTGCCGCTCGTGATCTTGCTCAACAAGCTCGATCGTCTGGGTTCCGGGCTGGAGGCCGAGGCCAAGCTCAGCGCCGCGCTCGAGCACATAGCTGCCGGGCTCGCCGACGCGCAGGTAACCCCCGAGGGCGCGGTCGTGGCGTTCTCGGCGCGGCTCGCCCTCGAGGGCAAGCTCGGCGATGAACGCGCGCTCGCGGCGTCGCGGTTCGCCGAGGTCGAGGCCCTGGTCGAGCGCGTCGTCGTCGGGCGCAGCACTCAGCTGAAACATCGCGTGCTCGAGCGGCGCTGCCTCGACATCGCAAGACGGCTGGCGTCAGGCGCCGAGCGGCTCGTCGACGAGCAGCAAGCCGGCGCCGCGGCCGTCGCTCTGCTGCGAGACCAACTCGAGGCGGCGGAGCTCGAGCTCGAGTCCGAGCCGGAACGGCTGCTGGGCGAGCTCGAGACGAAGTCCCGGGCGGCGGTCGAGCGCTTCGTGGAAGACACCCGGCGGGTTGCGGCCATGGTCGAGGATCCCGCCGCGCGTCGCTTCGTCCAGCGGCGGGCTCGCACGCTGCTCGCCTCGCAGCTGGCGGCCGCGGTGAGAGAGACCTTCTCGCTCGCCGAGGGGCGCGCTCCGACCTTCGACCGCGCGCTCGTGGCGCGGGTGGGCGCGCTGTCGGCCGCGATGGCCGTGCCGGCCTTGTCGGCCGCGCTCGGCGACGGCGACCGCGGGAACGCGGACGAGTTGACGGCCGTCATGACCGATCTCGGCCGGCTGCTCGCCGACGAGGCGGCGGAGGCGCTCGGCGAAGGACGGCGCGACCTGATGATTCCGGCGCCTCCGGCGATGGCCGCACGCGCACGTACATTGTGCGCAGTGCTTTCGGATTGAATGGCCGCCGGCCTGGTCTCGTCGATCATGCTAGGATTTTAGCGTGAAGTTTCGCTCCCGCCCCCTCCGTGCCGCGCTCTTTGGCGTGGCGTTTGTGGCGGCGCTCGCGACGGCCGGCGTGGTCGCCACGCCCGCCAGCGCGGGGCCCTTGGCGGTGGTGGAGGGCGAGAAACTCGAGCTACGCGCCGACAAACTCGACGTGGACATCGACAAGGGCAACGCGCTGCTCGAAGGCAACGTGGAGGCGAAGCTCGGTGAGCTGACCGTCACCTGCCCGAAGGTCGAGATCCGCTACGACCAGGCGCCGCGAGTGCGCTGGGTCAAGGGCAGCGGCGGAGTGCGAGCGCGGGTAAAGGGCATCGACGCGACCGCCAGCTCGGTCGTGGTCGATCTGTCCAAACGAGAGGTGACCCTGACGGGGGGCGTGCGCCTCGCACGAGGCAAGGGCTGGGTCGAGGCGGACAAAGCGACCATCGATCTCTCGACCCGCAAGCTGACGCTGAAAGAGGTCAAGGGTTCGATCCCGGTCGAGCCCCCCGCGCGCTGAGCTCCGGGTTGCCAGGTGTTTTGGTGCCGCTTCCCGTACAGCCGGCGGGTTCTCCGCTTGTAGCGCCGAGCGAGCGGCAGAATGCTCGGGTCGACCGTGAGTGAGACCGAGCTGCCCGTGCTCAGCACCGACGAACTTCGAGTTTCGCTGGGCGGGGTGGAGATCTTGCGCGGGGTCTCGCTGAGTGTTGCGCGAGGCGAGATCGTGGGCGTGCTCGGGCCGAGCGGCGCCGGCAAGAGCACACTCTTCAAGACGCTGTGCGGTGAGCTCGCGCCGGCGAGTGGTTCGGTTCAGCTCGCTGGACGCGAGCTGGGGAGGCTGCCGCTGTGGAAGCGGGCCCGCCTGGGGTTGGGGTACGTGCCGCAGACCGCGAGCGTGTTGTTCGAGCTCAGTGTGCGGGACAACCTGCGCAGCTTCGAGCGTGCCGCGCGGGTGCCGGCGCGACCGCCGGAGGAGCGCGCGGCGGAGGTGGATCTGGCGGAGCGCATCGACGTCGCCGCCGGGAAGCTCTCCGGTGGAGAGCGACGTCGCCTGGAGCTGGCACGGGCGCTCGTGGCCGAGCCCCAAGTGCTGCTCTCCGACGAGCCGCTCACCGGCGTGGATCCGAGCGGCGCCCAGCGAATTGGCCGGATCTTGCGCGCCCGCGCGGCTGAGGGCATGGCGGTCCTGGTGGCCGATCACCGGGTCAGCGAGGCCCTGCGTTTCTGCGACCGGGTGCTGCTCCTGCTGGATGGCCGCATCGAGGCGGACACGACACCGAGCGCGTTTTTGGAGCACCCGGCCGTTCGACGCCGGTACCTCGGGTGAGTCGGCGGACGACCGAGATTTTTGGTGGGCCCGCTTTTTGCCGTGACCTGCTAGACTTCCAAGCGACCGAGTTCCCGTCGGCCCACTTCGCGCGAAAAAATCATGGAAATCAAGCAGCAGCTCCGAATGTCCCAGCAGCTCGTGATGACGCCGCAGCTGCAGCAGGCCATCAAGTTGCTGCAGCTCTCGCGCCTCGAGTTGATCGACGAAGTCCGGAAAGAGCTCGACAACAACCCGGTGCTCTCCGACGAAGAAGCGGAGGTTCGCGGCGGACCGGGCGAGGATCCTCGAGCCCGCGCCCAGACGGCGGCAGCCGAGGCGGCCTTCGAGCGCTCCACGACCGAGACCCAGGAGTCTCGCGAGGGTGAGAAGGCCGCGCGGGAGGTCGACTGGGAGAAGTTCCTGGAAAATCGCACGCTGCAGCAGCCCGTGCCGGGCAACCGCGGCGGCTTCGACGAGCTGCCTCCGATCGAGCAAAATCTCACCAAGCCCCGCAGCCTGCAGGACCACCTGCTGTGGCAGCTCGCGACCAGCGATTTCACCGAGGGTGAGCGGCGCTTCGCGGAGCTCGTGATCGGCAATCTCGACGAGAAGGGTTATCTGGATCTCGAGGGCGTCGAGCGCGCGGACGGGACCCGCACGCCGGACCTGACCATCGAAGATCTAGCCGAAGAGGCGGGACTGCATCCGGAAGACGCGCCCGACGTGCTGGAGCTGATCCAGAACTTCGATCCCATGGGGGTGGGCTCGCGGGACCTCAAGGAGTGTCTGCTCGTGCAGGCGAAGGCCATCGGCTTCGACGAGATCGAGACCGAGATCATCCAGAATCACCTGCACCACCTGGAGAAACACAACTACCAGGCCATCGCGCGGGAGATGAAGATCCCGCTCGAAGAGGTGTACGAGGCCGCAAAAGAGATCCAGAAGCTGGAGAGCCGCCCGGCACGAAACTTCACCGACACCGACGACCGCTCGATTGGCATCACGCCGGACGTCTACGTGATCAAGGACGGCGATGAGCTGCGGGTGATGGACAACGACAAAGGCATCCAGCGCCTGTTCATCAACGAGAACCTGACCAAGAAATTGATGCAGGACCCGACGGCGAAGGAGTTCATCGGGGAAAAGCTACGCAACGCCCAGTGGCTGATCCGCGCCATCGAGCAACGTCGGAAGACCATCATCAAGGTCGCCGAGTGTATCGTCGAGAAACAGCGCGAGTTCTTCGACCACGGTGTGGCGTTCCTCAAGCCGATGATCCTGCGGGACATCGCCGAGGCCGTCGGCATGCACGAGTCGACCATCTCGCGCGTGACCACCAACAAGTACGTCCACACTCCCCAGGGGTTGTTCGAGCTCAAGTACTTCTTCAACTCCAGCATCCGCCGGGTTGGGGAAGACGACATTGCGAGCGAGAGCGTCAAACAGGCGATCAAGAAGATCATCGAGGACGAGGACAAAGAGAGCCCGCTCTCGGATCAGGCCATCGTCGAGCTGCTCGAGAAGACCGAGGGCATCAAGATAGCCCGGCGAACCGTGGCAAAATACCGCGAGATGCTCGGGATCCTGTCGTCCAGCAAACGCAAACGGCTGTTTTAGTCGAGGCCCCACCAGGGGTTCACTCCGCTCGCCCCTGCCGCAATTTCAGCGCAGCCGCCCCGCGGCCGGGCGCTCCCGAGCGGACGTGCCGACGCCGGCCCACTCTCCTCCGCCCGACATCGTTGTCGCGGTTTGCCGGACGTCCTATAGAGTATGGATCAGGAGGCCACCTTTGAACATCAGCATCACTTTCCGGCACATGGCGACCAGTGGAGCGATCAAGACCTACGCGAACGACAAGGTCGCAAAGCTCCAGAAGTTCCTGCGTCAGCCCATGACGGCGAAGGTGACCCTGTCGATCGATCGGCTGAAACACATCGCCGAGACGCGGATCTCGGCTGGTGGCGCGCACCTCGAGGCCAAAGAGGCGAGCGAAGACATGTACGCATCGATCGATCGAGTGATCGACAAACTGGAACGGCAGATCCGCGGTGCCAAAGGAGCCGCAGAGTCCAAGAAACGCCGCGGCCGCGACACGATCAAATCGAGCGCCGCAGCGGCGCCCGCACCGCTGGCAGAGCCTGCGATCAAACGCGTGGCGAAGAAGAAGACAGCCGCCGCGAAGAAGAGTGGAACCGGGGGAACGAAAGCCAAAAAGAAACGTTCCTGAACCCACAACGGGCCTCCGTTCGGCGAGAGCGCCGCGGAGCGTGGAGCCCTCATGCGCCTTAGCGAAATGCTCGATAGAGGACGCATCTTCGTCGATGTGTCCGGCAGTGTGTCCGACAAGAAAAGCGCCCTGCATCGCCTCGCGGAGTACATCGCGCCGGTGGTAGGCGCTGACAACGAAGCCCTCGAGGAAGCGCTCGCCGAACGCGAGCGCCTGCAAAGTACGGGCATCGGCGACGGCGTGGCCATCCCGCATACCTCGGTCGAGAGTGCACCAGGCCAGGCCGCGGCGCTGATCTTGTGCCCGCGCGGGGTGCCCTTCGACTCCATCGACGGGGGCGATGTCAGCATCATCTTCGGGGTGGTAGGGCCGAAGCGCGCGGCCGGCGAGCACCTGCGGGCGCTGGCGCGGATCTCGCGTTTGCTGCGGGATTCAGAGGTGCGGAGGCGCCTGATAACCGCCGATGATTCGGACGCGGTGTTCCAGCTGATCAGCGAGCACGACATAGACCCGAGGTGAACCATGACGGTCTACGAGCCTCCGAACAACGCAACGCGCTCTCTGACGGTGCGGGCGTTGCTCGATGATCGAGCTCTCGACCTCGCGCTCGAGTTGGTCGCCGGTAGGAGCGGGACCGACCGACTGGTGTCCCACCCGCGGATCCAGAAGTCGGGGCTGGCGCTGGTGGGTCACCCATACGGCATCGTCCCCGGGCGGATCCAGATCCTGGGAGAGACCGAGATCTCGTTCATCGAGAGCCTGCCCCCCGCCGACCAAGACGAGGCGGCCGCTCATTTGTTCGCCCTCGGGTTGTCGCTGGTCATCATCACCCGAGGCGTAGCCGCGCCCCAGGTGTTGGTGGACCGAGCAGAACGCACTGGCACACCGCTGGTCGTGGCCCAGGAGCGTTCGTCGCAGGCCATCACCGCGCTGCACACCCTGCTCGACGAACGCCTGGCGCCGCGCGCTCGAGTGCACGGCGTCTTGGTCGATGTGTTCGAGGTGGGCGTGCTGCTGCTCGGCAAGAGCGGGATCGGCAAGAGTGAGTGTGCGCTCGAGCTGGTGATGCGGGGTCACCGGCTGGTCGCCGACGACGTGATCGAGTGCGACTACAAACCCCCGGGCATGGTGTTCGGCCAGCCCGCTGCGCTGCTGCGCCACCACATCGAGGTGCGCGGGCTCGGCATCCTCAACATCAAGGATCTGTACGGCGTGACCGCGGTTCGCGAGCGCAAACGCATCGATCTGGTGGTGCATCTCGATTCCGCCCACGGCGACCGGGAGGGCTACGAGCGGCTTGGGGTCGACGATCACCACCGTGAGCTCTTGGGGGTGCCGGTTCGTGAAGTGAGTGTCCCGGTGCGCCCCGGCCGCAACATGAGCTCGATCATCGAGATCGCGGCGCGCGACGAGCTCCTGCGCCAGGCGGGTCATCACCCCGCGCGTGAGTTCATCGAACGCGTGGATGCCGAGGCGGGTCGCGCGGTCGACACCCGCGCTCCGCCAGCGCGGACGGCTCGGGCGACGGAGAGCTCGGCGCCGCCGCCGGTATCACCGCTCGGAGAGCGAAAGAAATGACGGAGGCGACGCGAGTCGTCGTGGTCACGGGGCTGTCCGGGGCGGGCAAGTCGACGGCGCTGCACGCCCTCGAGGACCTGGGTTTTTTTTGCGTCGACAACCTGCCCCCGGCAGTCTTGCCCTCGACCATCGAGGCCCTCGAGCACGGCAACGTGCGGCGTCTGGCCTTCGGCATCGACGTGCGAGTCCGCAGCTTCCTGGACAACATCGGCAGTGTCTTCGACGGCATCGATGCCGCCGGTCGTGAGCTCTCGGTGTTGTTCTTGGATGCCTCGGATGCGGCGCTCTTGCGCCGTTTCTCCAGCACCCGGCGCCCACATCCACTGATCGCTGCGCTCAGGCCGGCCGGAGACCAGCCCGCCATCGACGTGCTCGAGGGCGTACGGATCGAGCGCGAGCAACTCTCCGCACTGAGGGTGCGGGCGACGCGCGTGCTCGACACGACCACCCAGAGTGTGCACGACCTGCGGCGTGCCGTGCTCGACCTGTTCGGTCCTGGCGTCGGCGGCGCACCGCGCATGCACGCGCGATTTGTGTCGTTCGGCTTCAAATACGGCGCGCCCGTAGACGCAGACTTGCTCTTCGACCTCCGATTCTTGCAGAACCCGTACTTCGTGCCGGAGTTGAAGTCGCTGCCGGGAACGGACGCATCGGTTCGCGATTTCGTGCTCGGGCACGCCGAGACCGGTGAGCTGCTGAGCAAGCTCGCCGACCTCTTGAGCTTTTCGATTCCGCGCTTCGAACGTGAAGGCAAGAGCTACCTCACCGTCGGATTTGGTTGCACCGGGGGGCGCCATCGCTCCGTCGTCGTCGCCGAGCGTCTCGCCGCGACCGTCGGCGCAGCCCTTGGACGCGTAATCGACGTCGTGCACCGCGATGTCGAAAAGGCTAAAGTCGAGGAGCAACCGCAGGGCGCTGGTGGGGGGGTGAGTTGAGCGTTCTCAGAAGCACATTCCAGATCAAGAACAAATTGGGGCTGCACGCCCGCGCCGCGACCAAGCTGGTGCAGGTCGCTTCGCGCTACCGCTGTGAGGTCACACTGTCCCGAGCGGGGCAGAGCGCGAACGCCAAGAGTGTGATGGGTGTGCTCTTGCTTTGTGGGTCCCAAGGCTCGAACATCGACGTCGAAGCCAACGGGGAGGGCGCAGCCGAGGTCATCGCAGAGATCGGCAAGCTCATCGACGATCGTTTCGGGGAGGGGGAGTGAGCAAAATGGACGACGTCAGCGCGCCGCAGAGCTCGCTCGCGCTCGTCGGCATTGCCGGGGCACCGGGGCTGGCGGTGGGTCGTGCCGTCGTCGTGGACACCAAACGTCCCGGCGTCGCACATCGCCACATCGAGCCCGACGCCGCGCTCGCGGAGCTTGCCCGCTTCGATCAAGCCGTGGGCTCGGCATCCAAGGGGCTCCGCGAGGTGATGGAGCGGGTTCGGACTTCGCGCGCGCGCGCCGAGCTCTCGATCCTCGAGGCCTACATCTTGATGATCGAGGACGAGACCCTGCGCGGCGAGGTCGAGCGCCAGATGCGGACGGAGCACAAGTGTGCCGAGTGGGCGCTCGACGCGGCGGTGCGCCGGATGGCCGCGCAGCTCGGCGGCGCCGAGGATCCGTATCTGGCCGAGCGCAGCCACGACTTCGAGTTCGTGGGAGATCGCATCCAGATGGCGCTCTCGGGGCAGCCGCGTGTGCCGCTGGTGTCGGACCGAGGTGAGGCGGTCGTCATCGTAGCGCACGACCTGTCACCGGCCGAGACCGCGACTTTCTCGCGCGAGCACGTGCTGGCGCTGGTCACCGAGGTCGGCGCACGGACGAACCACACTGCAATCCTGGCCCGCGCGCTCGAGATCCCGGCCGTGGTGGGTGTCAAAGGGCTGCTCGACCAGGTAGGAACTGGCGACCTGCTGGTGGTCGACGGTAATCGGGGGCGCGTGATCGTTGGCCCGGACGCGGCCACGGTGGACGAAGCCATGGCTCGCGCGGAGCGCTACAAGGTCGCTGCGCGCGCGATGTTGGTCGAGCGCGACCGACCGGCTGCGACCCGTTGCGGGGTGGCGGTGGAGCTCAAGGCGAACATCGAGCTGCCGGGCGAAGCCGACGTGGCCGTGGCCCACGGGGCGCAAGGCGTGGGTCTGTACCGCACCGAATTTCTGTTCCTGGAGCGGACCGAGCCGCCGAGCGAAGACGCGCAATACGCGGTCTACCGCCGCGTCTTGGAGACCGTGCACCCGTGCCCGGTCACGCTCAGAACCTTCGACATCGGCGGCGACAAGTTCGTCTCGGCGTTCCATCTGCCTCCGGACATGAACCCGGCGCTGGGGCTCAGGGCGGTGCGTCTCGGGCTGGCACGGCCGGAGTTATTTGGCACCCAGCTCAGGGCCATGGTGCGAGCGTCGGCCCACGGTCGCCTGAGCATCATGGTGCCGATGGTCGCTAGCCTGACCGAGCTGCGCGCGGTGAAGGGGCTGCTCGAAAGCGCGATCGCCGATGTGGATCGGGCCGGGCATGCTCGCGCCGACGGCATTCCGCTCGGCATCATGGTCGAGGTCCCGAGCGCGGCCGTGATGGCCGACGAATTTGCCCGCGAGTCTGCCTTCCTCAGCATCGGTACGAATGATCTGGTCCAGTATTGCCTGGCGGTCGATCGCGGGAGCCCGGGCCTCGCTTATCTCGCAACGCCGTTCGACCCCGCGATCCTGCGCCTGATCCGCGGCGTGGTCGTGGCCGGCGCGGCCCACGGGCGCGAGGTCAGTGTGTGTGGAGCCATGGCGAGCGATCCCATCGCGAGCGCACTCCTGGTCGGTCTCGGGGTGCGCTCGCTGAGTCTGGAGGCCGCGGCCATTCCGAAAGTGAAGATGGCCATCGGTCGTTTCACCATCGACGAGGTCGAGCAAGCCGCCGCACACGCGCTCACGCTGGCGACGGCCGCCGAGATCGAGGATTGGGTCGCCAAGACCCTGGGGGAGCGCCTGGTCGATTTGGTCTACGGCCGCTGAGGCCAAATCGGGCACCACGGGGCCCTTTCTTCCGCGCATCGGGGTCAGGCGACGGACTCACCGCGAGGGCGAAAATCGTAGGGCTTGGCGCCCCCCCGCCGTCTTGCTAATGCCGATAATTCAATGAGCTGGCGAGCGTTTCTGTCCATCTTGCTCGCCCTCTTGTGCGCGGTCTCCCTGGCCGGCTGCCCGGAGAACCCGCCGGCGGTGGCGCTCAAGGGCCAGACCAAGCTCACGCTGATCCACACCTCGGACATCCACTCTCGCCTGTTTCCGTACGCCATCCAGATCACCCAGAGTGACGCCTCGCTCGGGCTCGGCACAGCGGACGCCGTCACTACGGTGGGTGGCGTCGCACGCATGGCGTCGGTCGTCGCGCGCGAGCGAGCCAAGAGCGATCGCGTCCTGCACATCGACGGGGGCGACTGTTTCCAGGGCGCGCCGGTCTTCAACTTCTTCGACGGTGAGGCCGAGATCCGGGCGCTCAGCGCCATGGGCATCGACGCACAGGTCATCGCCAACCACGAGTTCGACAAGGGCGCGCTGAACGCACGGACCCAGCTCTACAAGTGGGCCAACTACCCGGTGCTGGCTGCGAACTACCTGCTCGACGACCCGCAGAACCCCATGAGCCCCGGCCTCGAGAACGTGCTGCAGCCGTTCACGACGTTCAACCTGCGCGGCCTCAAGGTGGGGGTCATCGGCATGGGCAACCTGTCCAGCCTCTCGTCCCTCTACGAACGGCCGAGTCGGCTGGGGATCACGCCGCTCGAGACCATCGACGTCGCTCAGGCCTACATCGATCTGTTGCGGCCTTTGGTGGACGTGATCGTCTTCGTGACCCACCTGGGGCTGTCGTCGGACCAGGAGATGATCCGCGGGACCACGGGCATCGACGTGGTACTGGGCGGGCACAACCACATCGTGCTGCAGCCTCCGCAGACCGTCGAAGACTGCGCGCGCGTCGACGAAGCTGGGCAACACTACATCTACCTCCGGGACGCCGACGGGCACCCCAAGCGCCGCTACTGCAACCCGCGTCGGGCGCTGCTCACACACTCGGGGGCCTTCAGCAAGTACGTCGGACGGCTCGACCTGGTGCTCAGCAACCGGCAAGAGGACCTCGACTTCCCCTACGATCCGCTGAACGGCTTCGAGATCGCCAGCCATCAGTACACGATCACCCCGATCACCTCGGATCTGCCGATGGACCGCGCGGTGTCCGAGGTGCTCGAGCCGTACCGAGCGGGGCTCGATCTCTTGGTCGATCTCGATCTCTTGGTCGGATTTGCTCCGGACGGCGCAAGGCGCTTTGGAACCGGCGGCGGCGATTCTCCGCTCGGCAACTTGATCTCGAGCGCCATGTGGCGACGGCTGGGCATCGAGACGGATTTCTCGCTGACCAACACCACGGGCATTCGCGCCGATCTGGTGCCGGGGCCGATCACCGTCGAGCAGATGTTCAACATCTTCCCGTTCGACAACAGCATCAGCAAGATGCAGCTGTCCGGCTCCGAGGTGCAGGAGCTGTTCGATTTCGTCGCGCGACGCTCGGCGAGCCGCGGTTGCGCCACCCAGGTGCAGATCGCAGGAGCGCGAATCGTGGTCAACTGCAAGGGCTGCACGACGCAGCAGCCGCCGCCTTGCCAGAACAACGAGCAGTGTGCGTCCAACGAGTGCGTGGCCGGCGGCTGCACGATCAAGGCTTGCGCCGAGCACATTTACATCGGGTCCACCGACACACCCTGCTCGACGGACGCCGACTGCGGCAATCAGCCCAACGCCTGTGATCTCGGGCGGCTCGACAAAGCCGGGCTCGGTCGCTGTCTGAGCCCGATCGACTCCGAGGGTTCCTACGAGCTCGCGACCAGCACCTACCTGGCGCAGGGCGGCAGCGGCTTCGTCGTCCTGAAGCGCAACACCACCCAGCTCGATACCAAGATCCAGCAGCGCGATGCGCTCATCGACTGGGTGCGCGGGGGTACGCCGTGCGGTTGGAAGTCGGAGCACACGACCAGCGACGGCCTCAAGGCGTGCGATCTCGACGCAGATTGCGCCAGTGTTGGCCCGAGCTACGTGTGCGCTTGCCAGGGCAACGCGGCTCAGGCTGCCGACGGCACCTGTTTCTCCAACGGCGGGTGCGGCGGACAAGGTCGATGTGTGGTGGCCAAGTGCCGACAGAGCGTGGCGGACTTCTACGTCTCCACCTGCAAAAACCCCGAGAGCGCGGTGCAGATCGCCAGTTGCTCGGGCCAGATCAACGGTTGTCAGCTGGGCGGCGAGCAGTGCAAGTACCTCGGTTGTGTCGATCGCAACCTCGGCAACTTCGCCGATGGGCGAGTGCGGATGGTGGGCAAGTGAGCGCGCGACTCCGGACTCTACCCGCCGCGAATCCCGCGCTCGTGTGTCTGCTCGCGGCGGCAGGGCTCGTGAGCTCGGCTTGCACCGAGAAGCTCGATCAGCAACCGGACCGCACCCAGAGCCTGGCGGTGACCGTGCGTTTGCCGAATGGCCAGCCGCTGCCGCAGCTCGGTGAGCCGCCCCTGCCGCTGCCCACGGGCCTTGCCGAGCTGGATTTCGACGTGCAAGCCGTTCGACCTGATGGCTCGCCAGATCTGGCTTTCGAAGGCTTCGTGCGCGTGAGCTCGGTGCCCGGCTCGGTGGTCGATGTGAGCGGGCCGGGTGCACAGGGGCGCAACGTGCTCTTGCTGGGCGGACAAGCCCTGGGCTTGAAGACCCACGTGAGCAACGCGCGCGGCGCCACACGGCTGTGGGTCGAGGACATCGGCTACATCCCGGACGATCCCGCCAAACCCCCGGCCTGCGCCAACGGCCTCGACGACGATGGCGACGGCTTGGTGGATTTCCCGAAGGACCCGGGCTGTGCCTTCGCCAACGACGCCACCGAGAACGCCGGCACCTACGCCGCCGGGGTCTCCGCGCCGGTGCGCTTCGAGCTGCCACGCCTCGGCGACGTACAAGGACGCGGCGCGACCACACCCTACGAGCTCGAGGCCGTCGAGGTGGCGACCGACGCCCCCGCCAACCTCATCGTCACCCGGATCGCCGCCGACGGATTCTACGCGACCGACGTGGGTGACACGCTCGGCTACAACCACGTCTTTGCGTTCACCTTCAGCACGCCGCCCTTCTTGCGGGTCTGTGATCGCATCACCAAGCTCACCGGCACCGCGGTCGAATTCTTCGGGTTCACTGAGCTGTCCTTCCCGGCGTTCTCTCGCCAAGCCTGGCGATTTGCGACCGCCGACGATCCCGGCGACGGACCCTGCCTGGCGCCGGAGCCCGTGGTCATCGACCCGGTGGCCAGCGACGACCCGGCCTTGCTCGAGAAGATCGAGAGCGCGCTCGTGCGCGTCGAGAACGTGACCATTGGCGGCTACTTCGGCCCGAATAACCCGGAGATTGCCTTCAACAACGGCCAGAGTGACTGCTTGGTTCCGCCGCCCATCGCGTTCACCGAGGCGGCCTCGAACTGTGATCTCGACGGGTCGGGTTTCATCGACTTCGACACCAAGGGTTCGTGCGAGGCGGCCTGCGCCAATGCCTGCGGCGCCGAGGCGAACTGCGTCGAGTGGACCGGCTACGTGTCGCGGGGGAACTACCGCGTCGTGATGCCGGGTCCGAAGAGCATTCAAATCAACACCCGCAGCATCTCCGGGTTCGACCCGGTCAGCATGCGTGGCAAACCCATCGCGGCGCTAGCCGGCACCCTGCGCAACTTCAGCGGCGGCTCCCTGAACTGGACCATCGAGGCACGCTGTGGCGACGACCTCGTCTGCGACGATGCGTCTCAGCAGGCGTGTGTCGACGGCCCGAAATCTCCAGTCAGCTCGCAGATCGCCTGTGTTTCCCCAAGGACGACCGATGACCCGAACGAAGCTACGAACTGATCTCCGCACGGCGCTCTGGCTGTGCGCGGCCTTGGGCGCAACCGCGTCCGTCCACGCGCAGCCCGGCGGGGAGCCGAAGCCCGAGGGTGATCAACCGGTCAAGCCGGCCGACGTTCAGCTCGACGACACGCCCGAGCCGGAGAAGAAACCCGCTGATGCGCCCACGAAGGTTGCTCCGCCCGCGACCCCCGAGGTCGAACCGACCGAGAAGGCCAATCAAGCGCCCGCGGCCGCCAGCAAACCCGAGCCGAAGAAGGACCCGGCGCGGCCGTACTCCCCGTTCATGGACACACGCCTGACCTGGACCTTCGGCGACGGCGATCTCTTGCACAAGACCGGCGAGGCGTTCCCGCTGTCCCCCAACGCGAGCGCCGGCGATCGCTCGCAGTACCGGCTCTTCTTCGACAACTTGAACTCGCGCTTTTCCGGTCGCGAGAACGTGTCGCACCTCGTGCTCTACAGTCACCTGCCTGGGTTCGCCGAGCATGTCGACACCGAGGCGGCGCTCGTCATGCGCGTGAACATGGGCGAGCTCGCGGCGCAGTCGAACAACGTGAACCGCGTGTTCGAAGACGCGGGCACGTACCTGCGGGTGTTTTACGAGACCGGCGGAGAGCCCAAGAAACCGGAAGGGCTCGGCCTCACGCTCTACCCGATCGACACCGACCGATTCCGCGTCGGGTACCTGTACGACATCACCTGGGGCGGCACGAACGGTCGCTTGAACCAGTCGATCTTCCCGCGGCTTCAGGGCAGCGCGCCGGGTGCCAAGCTGCAGTACGATGGCAAAGGTTGGTACGTCTTCGGCGGCTTCAAGACCGCCAGCATCATCGAGGTGCAACAGCGCATCGCCGAGGGCGGAGCGGGCGAGGGCTCGACCACCGACACCGTGCGAGTGGCCGAGACCAACTATGGTTTCTTGGGCGGGCTCGGCCTCGATGCCACGGACTTCCTCCACGTCGACGCCGGCGGCGGTTACTTCCAGCAGGGCCGCTTCGAAGATCCCGACGTGCTCGGCAAGCGCGTCTACACCTTCGGCTTCTCGGGCCGCCTGGTGGTTCACCAGGACATGCCGGTCCCGCGCTCCGCGGACTTCCAGCTCTTTCGCAACGACCCCAACGCCCCGCTCGAGCAGTTCAAGTCGGAGAAGTACGAGCCCGGCAAGGCCAGCTGGGCGCTTTCGGGGGAGGTCACTCAGCTTCACCAGAACCTGAAGGACTTCGACGCGCCGGGGCGCACGGACATCCAGCTGGCGCGGGCGGGAGCGCTACAGGCCAACCTGAAATACGGCTACCTGCGCACCAGCCTCGCAGTCATCTATCGCGACCTGCCGTTCGTGCTCAGAAATCAGCCCAGCTTCATCCCGTTCCAGACCCTGCCGAACAACGCCAAGACCGAGGACGAGACCTTCTTTGCGGCGTCCGTCGACTACTACATCGAGAGCTTGCGGCTCACGCCGGGGTTCGGCGCAGGCCTGCAGAACCCGGCCACGTTCCGCAGCGAGAGCTTCGACGCCCTCGGTCAGGACACCTCCCGCACCATCGTCGTGCGCGAGCAGGGCAATCTGGCGTTCCTGCCGGTCGGCGAGAAACGCGTGCCCATCTTGCAGGCGCGCGGCAGCTTGAAGTGGGATCTGTCGCCCATGATGAGCGCCATTGGCTGGATGCAGTTTCGGCGCGACAACAACATGACCCGGCTGGAGCTCGATCCGAGCGGCACCGTGCTCTTGCGCAGCTTCATCTCGCCGAACTTCCTGGGCTACGGCCTGGCGATGCAGGCGCGCTTCTAGCGCCGCGAGCCGCGGAAATTCCGTGAGCCCGCGGGTGCGTGCGGGTCGCGCTCATCGGTGATACAAGGCGCCGCATGAAACCGATGGATTTTCGGGGGCGGTGGGTGCTGGTGACGGGTGCGTCGTCGGGACTGGGTCAAGAAATGGCGCGGCAGTTGGCGCGGGACTACGGCGCCAACATCGTCGCGGTCGCGCGGCGTGCCGATCGGCTCGAGGCGCTCAAACAGGAGCTCGAGCCCTCGGGCGTCAAGGTCCTTCCGCTCACTGCCGATCTCCAGAACCTGGACGACGTCGACCGTGTCGTGAAGACCGCCACCGACGGCGAGGCGTTGTACGGGGCCGTGCTGAACGCGGGCATCACCCACTTCGGCGACTGGCACGAGCTTGGGTGGGATGGATTTCAGCGCATGTTGGCCACGAACGTCACCAGCGTCGTGCGCTTCACCACTCAGCTCCTGCCGTATCTGGAACAGAAGAATGACGGGGGCGGCGTGATGCTCGTCTCGAGCATGGCGGGCCTGTCCCCGGTGCCGTTTCAAGCGGCGTACTCGGGCACCAAGGCGTTCCTGGTCCACTACGGCTGCAGCCTGTACCACGAGCTTCAAGGGCGAAACGTCTCGATCACGACGTTTGCGCCGGGTGGTATCGCCACCGAGATGACCGAAGGCGAGCGCTTCAACTCGCTGCGCAACTGGCTGATGCCGGTGGACCGCTGCGCGCGCTCGGGCCTCGAAGGGTTCCGGCAGCGCAAGTACCTGCACGTCCCGGGCGTGGTCTACAAACTCCTGGCGGCACTCTCGAACGTGGCGCCGGAGCCTTTTGCGTCGTCGCGAGTAGCGGCCGAGTACCGGGCTTCACTCGAGGCGATTCGGCGCGAGAACGGCGCGAGCTGACCGCCCGCGCGAGCGTCCCGAACGGCAGCGCGAGCGTCCAAATCGAGCCATCGATCGCGGAAGCGTCGGGTTTATATCCCACCGTTTCCCTTGCCAAGTGCCCGCTGGCTAACGGAGACTCGGCGCCCAAGGAGACTATCCATGCGTTTCGTTCACGGAAGCTTCGTGCTGTTTTCGGCGGTGGTGCTGGCATTGGGTGTTGGGGTTGCGTGCGGCGGTTCGACACCTCCAACCGAGACCGCTGGCACCGAGCCAGCTGCGACCGGCGAGCCCGCGCCGACCGAGAGCGCAGCCCCGGAGGAGACCAAACCGCCGGAAGAGACGAAGCCGCCCGAGGCCGCCAAACCGGCTTTCAAAGACATGAACCACGAGCAGAAGGTCGAGCTGATGAAGACCGTCGTGGTGCCGAAGATGGGTGCACTGTTCAAGGAGCACGACGGCCAACGCTTCGGCGAGTTCGGGTGCAAGACCTGCCACGGCCCGGGCGCGAAGGAGGGCAAATTCGAGATGCCGAACCCCAAGCTGCCCAAGCTCGATCGCACCGGCGGTTTCGCAAAGCACAAGAAGAAGCACGCTGCGATCACCGCGTTCATGATGGACAAGGTGACGTCCGAGATGGCCGCGGCCATCGGCGAAGCGCCCTTCGACCCGGCCACCAAACAGGGCTTCGGCTGTAGCGACTGTCACATCGTCGAAGGCAAATGAGGGTCCCCGGGGGTGAGGGGGCCTGGGCGCGGCCCCGTCCAGCCCCAGGATTTCCGGGTTTTTCTGGCCGAAATTGCCGACGGAGTCTTCCCGTTGACCAGATGATCGGCGCGCGTATACTCCGCGGGCTTTAATTTCAGAGGAAAGGTCGACATGCCGCTAGAGCCCGGCGCGAAAACGCGCGTCATCACCAACTTCCGGCTCCACGATTCGGACACTGGCTCGCCGGAGGTGCAGATCGCACTCCTGAGTCAGCGCATCGAGCAACTCACGGGCCACTTCAAGACACACAAGAAGGATCATCACAGCCGTCGTGGTCTGCTGATGCTCGTCGGTCAACGCCGCCGTTTGCTCGACTACTTGAAGCAGTCGAACGTCGATCGTTACCGCAAGGTCGTTTCGTCGCTGAACTTGCGCAAGTGAGCGCCGGTTAGCGTCGACTCGAATCGTCAGATCAGACTTCCGGCTTGCAGGCGCCTGACTTCATCTTCGATTCGTGAGCGCGACCCCCGCGCGGGGTCCTGCTCAGGAACCGAGGCTGAAGGGGCTCTGGCGCTCGTATCCGGCGTATCGCCCGCACGCAGCGGGCCATCGCCCAGGAAAGGGGCGCTTTGACAAATGTACGTACGTGAATCCGTCACCATCGGTGGCCGTCAGCTCACTTTGGAAACGGGCCGCCTGGCCAAGCTCGCCCACGGTTCCATCCTCGTCACCTACGGCGAGAGCATGGTGCTCGTCACCGCCGTCTCCAGCGAGGAGCGCCCGGGGCTCGACTTCTTCCCGTTGACCTGTGACTACATCGAGAAGACCTACGCCGCGGGCAAGATCCCGGGCGGGTTCTTCAAGCGCGAGGCGCGCCAGCGCGACTACGAGATCCTCTCGAGCCGCTTGATGGACCGCCCGCTGCGCCCGCTCTTCCCCGAGGGCTACAAGAAGGACACGCAGATCATCGCCACGGTGCTGTCGGCGGATCGCGAGAATCCCACGGACGTGCTCGCGCTCACCGGCGCAAGCGCCGCCTTGACCATCTCCGACATCCCCTGGGACGGCCCGGTGTGTGGCATCCGCGTCAGCCGGGTGGAGGGTGAGCTCGTCGTCTACCCGACCTTCGAGCAGATCGCGGCCGCGGATCTCGACCTGATCGTGGCGGTCACGAAGGACGCCATCGTGATGGTGGAGGGTGGCGCCGACGAGGCGAGTGAGTCCGATCTGATCGACGCGCTGATGTTTGCGCACCGTGAGGGGCAGAAGGTCCTCGAGCTGATCGAGAAGATCCGAGCCGCGGTGGGCAAACCCAAGCGCGAGTTCACGGTCGCCAAGCTCGACGCAGCCATCAAGACCCGCATCGCCCAGATGGTGGACGCGGATCTGGTCACGGCCTGCGTGATCAAGGAAAAGAAGAAGCGCTACGACCGCTACAGTGAGCTCAAGAAGGCCATGGCGGAGACGCTGAAGGCCGAGCAAGGCGCCGAGAAGTGGCCGTCGCTGGAGAAGCTGGTCAAGGAAGAGTTCGAGGAGCGCAAATACACCGTGGTGCGCAAGATGGTGACCGAGGAGCGGCGCCGCATCGACGGCCGCGACGAGCGCACCATCCGTCCGATCTCCTGCGACGTGGGCCTCTTGCCGCGTGTGCACGGCTCGGCGCTGTTCCAGCGCGGTGAAACCCAGGCCATCGTGACCGCGACCCTGGGCACCTCGACCGACGAGCAGAAGATCGACGCGCTCACGGGTGAGTCGTGGAAGCCGTTCATGCTCCACTACAACTTCCCGCCCTTCAGCACCGGCGAGACCAAGCCCATGCGCGGCCCCGGGCGGCGCGAGATCGGTCACGGCGCCCTCGCCGAGCGTGCGGTCACCCGCATGCTGCCGAATCACGAGAAGTTCCCGTACACCATCCGCATCGTCAGTGAGACCCTCGAGTCGAATGGCTCGAGCTCGATGGCTGCGGTGTGTGGCGCAACCCTCTCGATGATGGACTGCGGCGTTCCGATCAAGAAGCCGGTTGCCGGCATCGCCATGGGGTTGATCAAGGAGGGCGACAAGATCGCCATCTTGAGCGACATCCTGGGCGACGAGGATCACCTCGGCGACATGGACTTCAAGGTCTGTGGTACCGACCGAGGTGTCACCGCCATCCAGATGGACATCAAGATCGCAGGTCTGGAGCGCTCGATTCTGGAGAAGGCCCTCGACCAGGCGCGCGAAGGCCGCCTGCACATCCTTGGCAAGATGCTGGCCACGCTGGCCGAGCCCCGCGCCGAGATCAACAAGTGGGCGCCGCGCATCACGACCCTCAAGGTCAAGCCGGACCAGATCCGCATCATCATCGGACCGGGTGGCAAGACCATCAAGGGCATCATCGATCAGACGGGCGTTGCCATCGACGTGGAAGACGACGGCACCGTCAACGTGGCCAGCTCGGACTCCGACGCCGTGCTCAAGGCGCTGGAGATCATCAAGGGCCTGACCGCGGAGGCCGAGGTGGGTCAGATCTACAAGGGCACCGTGACGCGCATCGTCGACTTCGGTGCGTTCGTCGAGATCCTGCCGAACAAGGAGGCCCTCTTGCACGTGTCCGAGATCGCGCACGAGCGAGTGGAGATGCCGGGCGACGTCCTCAAGGAGGGCGAGGTCATCGACGTCAAGGTCATCAGCATCGATCGCGAGGGCAAGACGCGGCTCACCCGCCGAGAGCTCTTGCCGTTCCCGGAGGGTGAAGAGGGCGACGCGGCTCGTGAGCGCATTCAGCGCGCACGAGAGGCCGGCCCGCCGTCGCGGGATCGCGGTGGCCGCCCGCCGCGGGGTGGGGATCGCGGCGGTCCGCGCCGTGATCGGAACGATCGCCCGCGTTCACCTCGCTGAGCGAGCTGTCCACAAAAGCTGTGCCGGGGCGTCGACCGAGAAGGTCCGCGCCCCGGTGGCTTTTTGTTCGCTGGCCGATCGACCTTCAAGTCAAAGGCTGTTCGAGGTCCGTCGCCGGCCGCCCAGAAGGTGTGTATAAAAACCGGGCATGTGGACTCGAACTGCGTTTCTTGGGCTGTATTTCGTGATGGTTACCGCGTGTGGCGGCAGCGCGCCTCCCGCTCAACCGCCGGACGCCGATCCGCGCGAGGGCATCTCCGACGTGCCGCCGGCGCCGAAGGGCGAGGTCCCTGCCGAAGAGACCGCCGAGGCTGCGAACGGCAGCGGAGCCGAGGCAGCCGAGGCGAAGCCGGTCGAAAAACCAAAGAGCGCAGCCGCGATCGGCGGCAGCTCTTTGAGTGACGTCAGTGGCGTCGCGGTCCAGGCTGAGGCCAAGAAGCTCGGCTGGTTTAGACAAGACGCCGCGGTTGGCGGCGGCACCATGGGCGTGTACGAGCAGTTCCGCTTCGAGATCGAAAAAGGGAAGCTGAAGGGTTTCATCGAGCTCGTCCGGCCCGCGGCGAAGCCGACCCCCGCCGGCAGTGGGGGCATGGTTCCACCCGCGGAGCTGAAGGACATGCGTGAGAAAGAGGGCGCCGCCGTTCATTTCGACGAAGCGTCAGACGTGGTCGTGATCGTGTCGGTCGAAGGCAAACCCGCCGACGCGAAGAAGCTGCTGGGCAAGCTGATCAAACTCGCGAACGCGAGTGCAAAGAAGGCGGAGAAGACTGCCAAGAAGGGCAAGACCCAAGGTCCCACGGAGATCGAGGCCCCGCCCGAGGTCGCGCCAAAGAAGCAGTGAGCGCTCGGCCGGAGGTCGAGCCCCGGGATCATGCGTCGTGGGTCATCGCCGCTCATGACGATCGCGATCTGAGCGTCGAAGACTGCCGAACTCGACGAGCCTAGAACGCCCAGCTGGCGCTGGCGTGCGACGGGGCGAGGTGCAGGCGTAGCTTGGCGGAGGCATCGGGCGCGCCTTTTTTCGGCGCGATCAGCACCAGCGTGACCCCGGCTGCCGCGCCGACGCCCGCTCCGATCCAGAGGGCGCGTGCGATGCTGTAGCGATCGATGGCGTCCGAGCGCGCCGTGGCGTTGGTGCGCTTGGAGTCCTCGAACTTGTCTCGCGAACCGAGGGCGCTGACGTAATAACCGACGCCGGCGCCGACGGCGGCTGCGGACACGCCGATCAAGATCCAGCCGGCGGTGCGCTGCAGTGAGCCGCTCGAGTCATCGGCCAGGGGTGCCCCCTTCGGCTTCTCTTTGGGCTCCTGGTCGGGTTGGACAGTGACCCCCTCCAACTTGATCAGCTTGTGTTGTCCCGCCTCGACGCTGACGGTGCGAGTGATGATCTCACCCTCCGGACCTTCGAGCTTCACCTCTTGTTCCCCCGGCTCGACGAAGGTCTCGAAGGGGATCGGCTTCTGCTCGATGGGTCCGACCGTTGCGCGCACGCCCTTCGGCTCGGCGAGCTCGAGCTTGCCCAGCGTGGCGGCGAGCTCCGACAGCTTGCTCCGGGCTTGTTTGGCCTGGGCCTCCGACAGGTTGGCCAGCTTCAGCGCTCGCGCGAAGTCGTTGGCCGCCCGCGCACGATTCTTGGCGCCCTCCCAGCACAGGGCGGCGTTGTAGAGCGTCGCACCGTGTGGCGCGCGCTTGTGTGCCTCGGTGAAGGCTTCCGCGCAGACTCGGAACTCGCCCTTCTTCGCCGCCGCCACGCCGGCCTCGAAGAACTGCGCGGCGACATCCGTCTCCGAGCCTTCCGCCCGGGCGTTGGGCGCAGTTGTGAGGGCCGCGAGCAGCAGGGCTCCAATACAACCACCGACTCGGCACGACACGGGCCGACGATACCACGGGGTCCGGCCCTTCTAGCCAGAGGAGCGCACGGATTTCTGAGCGTTCAGACCAGCTTCAGCGAGCGTCCGACCAGAACCTCGTTGTGAGAGCCCTGACGGTATCCCCCGAGGTCCACGGTCACGTAGCTGAAGCCGTGGCTCTTGCCGAGGCGTACGACTTCCTCGCGGACCCCGCTCGCGAACAGGCGTTCGAGCTCGCCGAGGTCGATCTCGATGCGCGCAATCTTGTCGTGCCAGCGCACCCTCAGCTGGCGAAACCCGAGCTCCTTGAGCGCGGCCTCCAGTCCGCCGATCTGCGCCAGGCGTTCTACCGTCACGCTCGTGCCGTACGGGATGCGGCTCGACAAACAGGCGGAGGCCGGCTTGTCCCATACGTCCATGCCAAACAGTCGCGCCGCCTCTCGCACCTCGGACTTGTGAAGACCGACCTCGACCAGTGGGCTCTTGACCGTGGCGTTCTTCGCCGCCTCGAGCCCAGGTCGATAGTCGCCGAGGTCGTCCAGGTTGGTCCCGTTGACGACGTGGTCGAGTCCCCACTCGCGGCGCTTCGACTCCGCTATTTCATACAGCTCGGTCTTGCAGTGGAAACAACGATCGGGCGCGTTCTCGACGTAACCGGGTCGTACGATCTCGTTCGATGCAACGAAGCGGTGCAGCGCGCCGAGCTTCTTGGCGATCCGCTCGGCGTCGAGGCGCTCACCCTCGGGCAGGCTCGCGCTCACCGCGGTCATGCCGATGGCGCGGTCACCCAGCTCCGCGCTCGCCACCGCCAACACCAGCGCGCTATCCAAGCCGCCGGAATAACAGACCAAGACCGAACCGAGCTCGCGCACTCTCGACCGCAAACGATCGAGCTTTTGGGCAGCGGATTCGGCCGGCATCACAGGTCAGACATAACACTCTGGCGGTCGACCGCCAGGTCTCAGGGTTTGGGTGCCAGCTTCCCCAGCCCCGAGGCGTTGCCCCAGACTTGCAGCGCGTAGCGTCCGGAGCCGCGGAACACACTGACTTCGAGCATGTAGAGGCCCGGCACGTCGAAGCAGATGGGGCCGCTCGGCGGAGTGACGGGGAAGGCGTCATGGCTGACGTCGCCCGTCACATCCGCGCCGTCAGGTCCGCGTAGCAGCACGTCGAGATCGCTGACGTTGCGGTCGCCGACGGCGTAGACGCGGTAACACGCCCCCGAGTTCGGGACGTAGAAGGTGTAGCGATCGGCCGGATCTTTCTCACTCTGCTCCGCGGTTTGCACGGCGGTCACGGCTTGCATGCCCCCGGTCGCGCCGCACGAACGGGTCAGCCTCGCGAGATCTTCCTTCGGCGCGCCGCTCGGTGAGAACGTGGCGTAACACTCGGACCAGACGCCGCCTTTGTTGGCGGCGTCGGTGCCCGCCTGAGTGGGTGTGGGTCCACCGCCCGCAGGTGGCGTCATCGGTTCGAGGGGCTGAGCACCACAACCAAAAGCGGTCGAGGCAAACAGGGCGAGCAGGAGCTGTCGGGACATCACGCTGGCCGAGAGGATAGTCCCTGGGCAGCCCACGAGAAGGGCGGACATTTCCTGTCCAGGGAGAGTTGCGCTTCCGATAGCTGGGAGTATGTTCAGTACACCGGCGATGGCCCTCCCGCAACACGTTCTCGATCGGCTGCCCGCGGCGCTCGTCCGCGGGGGTATTTGGGCTTTGCCGAGACGCCGACCCTCGGTTTGGCCCTGGGCATCGAAGAGCTGGACGCTTGTTTGCCGGACCGGGGGCTCGGGCGGGGGGCCGTGGTGGAGCTCTCGGTGAGCGGCGCTCTGGCGGGGGCGACGCGCATCGCACTCTCGGCCTGTCGCGCCGCTCAGGCCGAGGGGCGTGAGCGGGGAGGGGATACGGCGTGGTGTGCCTTCGTGGATCCGTCGTGCTCGCTCTTTGCTCCGGGTGTCGTCGAGGCCGGTGTCCAGCTCGATCGGCTGCTCGTGGTCCGCCCCCCACGCGAAGCGCTCAGCCGCGTCAGCCTGCGCATCGTGGAGTCACGAGCGTTCGCCCTCGTCATCATCGACACGATGGGAGCACCCGGACGTCCTCTGGACGTTCCGCTCGGGACCTGGCCGCGCATCGTGCGTCGTCTCTCGATGGCAGTGGAAGGCACGACGTCGAGTGTGGTTCTGATCACGGACGCTGGCGCTGCTCGCCCGTTGCCGCTGCCGGTTGCCCAGCGCATCGAGCTCTCACGACCCAGCGAACACGAGCTCCAGGTGCGCGTGGCGAAGGACAAACTGGGACGTATTTCGTCGCCGCACACCTTGGCCTGGGGACGTGCGGGGCCCCGGCCTTTGGTGAAGGGAGAGCCCGAAGCGGGACCGCGCGTGCGAGCCGCGAACGATGCCTGACACGAGGGACACCGAGCGCCGCATCGCCGCGGTGGTGCTCCCCGAGCTCTTGACCGAGCTGGCTGCGGAGTCGTTGAGTGTTGCGCGAGGGGTGAAGGCTACAAACGAAGCTCGGCTCGAGCTGCCAGCGTTTGCCGTGGTGCTGGTGGAGCAGACGTCGGGGGCAACGAGCGAGACTCCGATCAAAGCCACGGCCTTGCTCGATGCCGTGAGCCGCGAGGCTCGCCGCTTTGGCGTGCGCCCGGGACAGAGCATCGCGGAGGCCTGTGTGCTCCTCGGGCGACTGCAGGTCGAAGAGCTGAAACATACGGATTTGCAGGCTGCACTGGGCCGAATGGCGGAGGCTGCGCTCGGTTTTGGCGCCACGGTGTCCTTCGAGTCGCCGGACACCGTCTGGGTCGACGTGAGCGGGGCGGCGCACCTCTTTGGTGGGGAGGAGGCCCTCGCGACGGAGCTAGCGAGTCGGATCCGGGCGCTCGGACACCTGGTGCGGGTGGCCGTCGCCGGCGGACCGCGGTTAGCGCAGGCCCTCGCGCGTTGGGGCAGTGGGCGCGGGCAGGGGGGCGAGGGTGTGGTGGTGATCCCCAAAGAACGCACCTCGGAGGCAATGGCGCTGTTGCCCATCACGGCGCTGCCCATCGCTCCCGAGCAAGTGGCCTGGCTCGCGCGTCTTGGGGTGCTCAGCTTGGGGGAGCTTGCGAAACTCCCGAGAGCGGCTGCAGCTGCCCGTCTGGGAGAACACGCCGATCGTGCGCTCGATTTGGCGGAGGGCAAGGACGATGCGCCGCTCGTCCGTTATCAACCCCCGAGCTTGCTCTCGGAAAAGAGCGAGTGGGACGAGCCGGTCTCGGGGATCGAGCCGCTGCTCTTCGTGCTCAGTGGACTCGCACAACGCGTCTCGGCACGCCTGGCTGGTCGGGGAGAGGCCGCACAAAAGCTCGTGCTGATCGTCGAGCACGATCGTGCGATCGCTCGGCATCGAGGCAGTGCCAACGAGAAAGAGCTGGTGTTCGAGCTGGCTTCGCCGCTGTGGCGAAAGGAGGAGATCCGGCGTGTGATCGTCGCGCGTCTGGAGCGGACTCGGCTCGATGCGCCGAGCCTGGGGCTGCGGCTGGAGGTACCCGCGCTCATCCGCGCGCTGGGGCACCAGCTGGAGCTGTCCCGGGTTTCAGCGGGAGTTACCGGGCAAAAAGGCCTCGAGTCGCTGCCCGTGGTGCTGGCGGAGTTGGTGGCCGACATCGGCAGAGAGCGCGTGGGCGTGCTCCGGCTCCACGATTCTCACCGGCCCGAGCTTCAGAGTGAGCTTGTCGCTGCGCTCGAGGAGCCGAGACTCGGGCGTGTGAAGAAGGCGAAACGGGAGCCGCTACCCGTGCGCAGGTTGCGACCGATCACGGCGTCGCGTCTCGATGCCCCGACGCGGCTCTTGCCCGAGCCCATCGCGCTCGAGGTTGCGCTGCGGCTCGGCGTGACGCTGCGGCTCGAGCATCGCCTGTACACCATCGAGCGTATCGGGTTCGTCGAGCGGCTCGAGTCGGTCGAGTGGTGGACCGGCGTGCCCATCACGCGCGATTACCTCAGGCTCTGGCTCGCAGGTATCGAGGGTGGGCTCGAGGTGTTGGTGTACGTCGATCGCGAGAGTGGGAAACGGTATTTGCAGGCGGCGGCAGATTGATGTCGAAGACTGCTCGGGTCGAGCCTAGGGCGCGCAGATCTTGTACGGTGGCACGCTGCTGGTCTGGCACGTGAGCCCGCCAGTGCAGCTCGAAGAGTCGGCACCGCAGACGATGCGATCAGGCGTGCATTTGTTGGAGGGCGAACAGGCCAGGCTGGTAATTACGGACTCGCTCAGGGTCGCGCAACAGACCTGACCCACGGAGCAGTCCTCGGGGCCATCGCACTCCACCCGCGCGCCCGCGCAGGCTGACGCCGGGGAAGTGCAGGAAAAAGTGCTGGCGGCGCAGCACAAGGTGTTGCCGGTGCAGAAGATTCCGCCGCAATCAGCGCCTGCGGTGCCGCTGGTTCCACCGCCGGAGGTCGTGCCGCCAGAGCCGCCGCCGGAGGTCGTCCCGCCAGAGCCACCGCCGGAGGTCGTCCCGCCAGAGCCACCGCCGGAGGTCGTCCCGCCAGAGCCACCGGAGGTCGTCCCGCCGGCACCACCGGAGGTCGTCCCGCCGGCACCGCCGCCAGAGGTCGTGCCGCCGGCACCACCGCCGATCACGACACCGCCGGTGCCCCCGGTCGAGATCCCACACGTGCCTCCGCTGCCGCCGGCGCTCGCATCGGTGATGTCGCGGCAGGTCGCCTGGACCAGCAAAGACTTTTCGATCTGGAAACACGGATCGCCGAAGTGGGCATTGTCGGCGTCGATGCTGCACGACGCATGGCCCAGGCAATGACACTCCACCACCGACTTCGACACGCCGGAGAAGCAGGAACCGTTCACCGGTGAGGCACACGTCCCCGGAGCGTCCGCGTAGCTTGCAAAGTCGATGCTGTCGATGAACGTGCCCGACGGGCACGTGAGGGTCAGGAGGGTATCCTCCACTGCGACTTCGCAGAGCTTCGTGCCGCCGCCGGCTCCTCCGGTCGGGACGCCGCCGCCGCCGGCGACTCCGCCCGTGCTTCCGCTGCCGCCGAGACCAGAGTCGCCCGCGGCCCCTCCAACCGACGGCTTGCCGATCACACAGCGATCAGTCGCCGGATCGCAGGTCCAGCCAGCGGCGCAGGGGCAGCTTTTGCCCTCGAGGCTGAGCTCGGCGACGCTACAGTTGGCCGCGAGCCCGAGCGCAACGAAGGGAAACGAGCGGAGCCAAGCAGGCATGCGTAGGCGTCAGCATAGCGCGCATTGGGCCGACGTCAGCGGGACGCGAGCTCGGGCCTGAGCGGCCCATCCGCCGTGCCGCCGCCCTTGAGCTTCATTCCGCCGTAAGGTCGTACCCGCGGCAGCTTGTTGAACTCGCTGTCGAGCAGGGCGCTGAGCTCGCCGCGCTTCTCCGGGTCGGCCTTGGCGCGATCCTGCTTTTCACCCGGATCTTCCTGCAGGTTGAACAGCTTCTCCGGCCCGCTCTTCTCGCCGAATCGGATCAGCTTCCAGTCGCCGCTGACCACGGCCCGGCGTGACGGCTGAACGTTGTCGGCGCTCAGCTCCAGCGTGATGGGCTTCGCCCGGCCGGGGTTGCCTTCGAGCTCGGCCACCAAGCTCTCGCCCATGAAGCTCGGCAAGGCCTCCTGGCCCATCAGCTCCATGATGGTCGGCCCGAGGTCGAGGTGGGTGTGGGGTGTCGTGATTCGACGCGGCTCGACGCCGGGCACTCGCACGAGCAGCGGCACCCGAACCAGCTCTTCGTACAGCTCGTGAGCGTGCTGCATCATGCCGTGTTCGCCAAAAGCTTCGCCATGGTCCGCGCTGATGATCACCGCTGTCTTGTCCCACCAGGCTTGTTTCGCCGCCCAGTCGAGGAACTTTCCGATGTGCTGGTCGGTGTAGTGGACCTCGTTGTCGTAACGATCACGATCGGTGTTGCCGAAGTCCGGCGACTCTTCGTGTTTGATCCACTGATGGTGTGGATCGGTGTAGTGCGTCCAGGCGAAGAACTGACCTCTCACGTTGGCTGGCTCGGACAGCTGTTTGATCAAGAGCTCGTTGGTCTTGGGGCTCGTGACGTGGTCGTCGCTGCGCTCATTGAAGGTGATCCCCGGCACCATCTCCCAGACGTCGAAACCTTGATTGAGGCCTTTTCCCCGGTTGAAATACAGGTGGGACTGCACGCCGATGGTGCGGATCCCCTTCGCGGTCAGCGCCTCCGGGAACATCTCGTTCGAGTCCGAGTAGCCCGCGAAGAAATACCCAGTTCGGTAGAGCGTGGAGGCGTAACGCCCCGACAGCAGGGCGGGCACGCTCTGCGCGGTGAAGCTGCTCAGCGCGCGGTGTGCGTCGAACACGACGTTCTCCTTCGCAAACCGGGTCAGGTTCGGCGCGATGTCGCGCTTGTAGCCTGCCCACGGCATGTCCGCGCGCAGTGCGTCCACGGTCAGCAGGATCACGTTGAGAGGCCCGGGGCGGCGCGCGGATTTTTTCGGAGCAACGGGTCTTGCCTCCGCGACTGCCCGCTGGGTCTTCGCCTCCGGCGCAAGCGCCGCTTTTGGTGTGGGCTCTCTTGCCGTCTTGTTCACCGGCGTGGGGGCCTCTTGCCCGCAGCCGAACATCAAGAGTGGAAGTGTGAGCAAGAGAGAGCGGTCGAGCTCCATGGCTCGGTCCTACCCAGCCCTCGCGCAGTGGGCAACTTCCGGGGCGTCGTCACTCGGGACAGCGGGGCGGGTCGAGGCGGGCAGCAACGCGACCCTGAGTCACGTCGAGCCGTACCAGCGTGCCGCCGTTCGCATGCTCGGCGCCCTCGCCGGCACCGGAAAACGTGAACAGCAGCTCCCCCGTCGCCGTGCGCAGGACTCGGCCGGCGTCCTCCGGCGGCCCGCTGAGTCCGCTCTTCAGCTCGCTGACCACGCGCCCAGCGGCCACGTCCACCACGGCCACCCCTTCGAGCCAACCATCGACAAACAGCCATTTGCCCGCCTCGAGCCCATGCCGTTCGGAGCCATAAAAGTTCACCGGGATCTCCAGCAGCGCCTTGCCGCTGGTCGCGTCGAACAGACGCCCCGTGCACGCCGGCCCAGCGTCGCACTGCTCCACCAAGAGCACCGAGCCCAGGAAACGCAAGCTGGAGATCTGGTCCCCGTGACGCTGCGAGGTGATCTTGAAGCGCCGAACCTTGCGCTTCGTTTTCAGGTTCCAGACTTCGATCTGTCCGTTCAGCTCGCCGTCACGGTCGTCGCGCTGGTGGATGAGCGCCACCAGCGCGCCATCGTCGGAGGCGCGAGCCAGCAGCCGATCGTCGGCCTCGCGCCGGTACTGCTCCGGCTTGGGCAGGAACTTTGCGGACACGACGGGCGCGCATTTTCCCGCGGCGTCGCACACACTGACTGCCTCCGCGCTGATCTTCAGCTGCGGCGGCGAGCCAACGTCGTCCATGACTGCGGCGGCAGGGCCCTCGGGCTTGAGCACCCGGAATGCGGTCGTGTCGAGGTTCCACTCGAAACAACTATCGGGCGTGTCTTGGGTGTCGTTGCCGGCATCTTCTGGGCGCATGCAGAACGCCACGGTCTTTGGCGACGGTTGACGCAGCAGCGTGACCCGGCCGTGCTGGGCCAGCGCCTTTGGCATACACGCGGGCAAAGCCTTCGGTCGCGTGGCGCGCTTGCGCATTGGAGGAGTTGCCCGCACGTCCTCCGGCGTCAGGGGCTCCTGGGCCAGGGGTTCGGGGCGGGGCACGCTGCCGACGCAGCCGGAAAGCGCCACGGCGAGGAAAAAGACCAGCCAATCCGACATGTCCAACGCCATACCGCCGTGCGAGCCCGGCGTCTGCCCCGGGCGCCGGGTGGCTCGATGAATTGTTGGCGGTACACTCCGCCCCGTGAACACGCAACGGATGTCGGCGCTAGGTTGTTTGCTGCTGGTCGCTGCTTGTTCGGGCGAGACCGCAAAGGAGCCTGCGTCGGGTACTGGCGGAGCAGGCGGCGCGGCGGGTACTGCTGCGGGTGGCGCGGGGGCCGGTGGCAGCACTGCAGGGGGCACGTCGGGTGGCGGCACGTCTGCCGGCGGTGGCGCATCCGGCGGCGGCGCCTCCGGCAGCGGTGGCGCATCCGGCTCCGGGGGCAGCGCCGGTACTGCTACGGGTGGCGCAGGGGGTGCCGTCGATGCGGGCGGGGTGTGCCAAGAAGGAGGCACCCTCGACGCAGGCACCGAGAGCATCGTCGCCGCGTCGTGTGCCATCGCGGTCGTGCGAGTGCAGCGCATCGACGAGGAGTGTTCCGGTGCCGGTGGCGCTCACGTCACCTTCGATGTGATCGCGGTCGGCAAGGGCGGCCCGTTGACCCGCGTGAGCCACGGTGGCCACGCCTACTACGCACCCCCTCAAGGCCCCGACAAGGTCGGTGAGTATTTCGTCGCGGGCATCGATCCGTACGGCAAGCTCGTGCCTCAGCCGGACATCGCCGGCTGGTGCATCAGCGGGTTGCCGGATGTGGACGGCGCGGCTCACACGCTGCTCGAGGCTTCGAGCGAGGCCGACGCCAAGGCCAAGATGCAGGCCATCCTCGCGAAGTGATTGGCAGAAAATTCGGGGCTTTGCTGCACGAACTAGACTGATAGTCTGTTCAGTCCCATGTTTGCCGAGCTGCTCGCGCGCTCGAACTTCTCGTTCTTGATCGGGGCCTCCCATCCCGAGCAGATGGTCGTGCGCGCGCGCGAGCTCGATCTGCAAGCCATCGCGCTGACCGATCGGATGGGCCTCTACGGCTCGGTGCGGGCGCATGCCCAGGCCAAGGAGAGTGGGCAAACGGTGATCGTTGGCGCGGAGCTCGTGCTCGAGCCACCGATCCCCTCGCGCTCGGCGACCTCGCCGAGTGAGGCACGGCTCGCAGCGCTCTCGGACGCACCGAGCGTGGCGCTGCTCGCAGCGGACCACACGGGGTACTCGAACTTGTGTCGTCTGCTGACACTCTCCCACGCCGAGCATCCGAAGGGAGAGGGGGCGCTCTGCCTCGAAGAGCTCGCGCGCTACCACAGCGGGCTGATTGCCGTCGTGCCGACGCCGCGAGATCCGGCCGGGCCGGACGCCCCGCCGGACGAGCTCTTCGAGGTGCTCTCGGACGTGTTCCGAGAGCGGAGTTTCCTTGCGGCGCACCGTCACCTCGATGTCTTCGACACGCCGCGGCTCGAGGCGGTCGAGCGCTGGTCGGAGCGTTTTGGCATTCGGGTGGTCGCGAGCGCTCGCCCGTTGTTCCATCAGCGCTCCCAAAAGCCGATAGCGGACGTGCTCAGCTGCATCCGTGCGGGCACCACCCTCGATCGCGCGGGGCGCGCGCTCTCGGCCAATCGCCAGGCCTTTCTGCGCTCGGAGCTGGAGATACAGCGACTCTTTCGCGAGCGCCCAACCTGGGTAAAACATAGCACCAAGATCGCGAGTGCTTGTCGCTTTTCGCTGTCGGAGCTGCGCTACCACTTCCCCTGCAGCCTCGAGCCCGGCGAGAGCGCCGACGACAAGCTCGCGCGCCTCGCCCGCGAAGGCGGGAGACGGCGTTATCCGAGCGGGGTGCCGGACGGGGTCGCGAGACAGATCGAGAAGGAACTTTCGCTGATCGAGAAGCTGGGGGTGGCTCCCTACTTCTTGTCGACCTGGGAGGTCGTCGAGATGGCGCGGGCTCGGCGCATCTTGTGTCAGGGGCGAGGCAGCGCCGCCAACAGCGCGGTCTGCTACGTGCTCGGGATCACGGCGGTGGATCCGGCGCGCTCCAACCTGTTGTTCGAGCGCTTCATGAGCGCCGAGCGCAGTGAGCCGCCGGACATCGACATCGACTTCGAGCACGAGCGGCGCGAGGAGGTCATCCAGGAGATCTACGCGCGTCACGGGCGTGACCGCGCGACCATGGTGAGTGAGGTGATCTGTTATCGCGGCAAGAGTGCGCTGCGAGAGGTGGGGAAGACCTTCGGCCTGTCCCTCGAGCAGATCGATCGGCTGTCGGGCACCATCACCCACTGGGACTCGGCCGAGGTGAGCGACGCACGGCTGGTCGAGATGGGCTTCGACCCGGCGGACGACCGCCTGCGCCAGAGTGTGATGCTGGCCCGGGCCATCGAGGGATTTCCCCGGCATTTGTCGATCCACGTCGGGGGTTTTGTGCTCTCGGCGCGCCCGCTCCACGAGGTGGCGCCCATCGAACCCGCGCGCATGCCCGAGCGCACGGTGATGCCGTGGGACAAAGACGACATCGAGACCCTGGGGTTCTTCAAGATCGACGTGCTCGGGCTCGGCATGTTGACGGCCATTCGCAAGTGCCTGGCGCTGATCCACCAGGGCGGGGGACTCGGCGTCGGTGAAGCAGAAGAGGCCTTCGATCCGCTGGACGTGGTGGCGCGGGTCCCGCCGGAAGACCCGCGCGTCTACGACATGTGCTGTCGCGCCGACACCGTGGGGGTGTTCCAGATCGAGAGTCGGGCGCAGATGGCGATGCTGCCGCGGCTCAAGCCGCGCCGCTTCTACGATCTGGTGGTCGAGGTCGCGATCGTGCGCCCCGGCCCGATTCAAGGCGGAATGGTGCATCCGTATCTGCGGCGGCGAAACGGCGAGGAAAAGACCTCGTCGCCCCATCCGAGCCTGTGGCCGATCCTCGAGCGCACGCTGGGGGTGCCTTTGTTCCAGGAGCAGGTGATGCAGATCGCCATCGTCGGCGCCGGCTACAGCGGGGGTGAGGCCGACCAGTTGCGGCGGGACATGGCGGCCTGGAAGAAGAACGGAAAGCTGATGCGTCACCGCGAGCGCCTGCTCGAGGGTTTCACCGAGAGAGGCATCAGCCCCGAGTTCGGGGAGCGGCTGTTCGAGCAGATCAAGGGCTTCGGGGAGTACGGGTTCCCCGAGTCCCATGCGGCGTCCTTTGGGCTGCTCGTGTACACGTCGGCCTGGCAAAAGGCGTATTATCCAGCGCATTTTGCCTGTGCGCTGGTGAACTCACAGCCCATGGGGTTCTACTCCGCGAGCACGCTGTTTCAGGATGCACAGCGCCACGGCGTCGAGGTGCGGGACGTCAGCATCGTAGACAGCAACTACGACTGCACCCTCGAGCCGGCGGGCCCCGCGAGCAAAGTCGTGAGTCGGTTGCCCGGCGCGGCTCGCGCCGTGCGGCTGGGATTCCGCCTGATCAAGGGTTTGGCGAAGGACAGCGCGGCGCGCATCGAGCTGGCGCGCCAGAGCCAGGCCTTTCGCAGCCTGGACGATTTGATGCACCGGGCGCGTCTGCGAAAAGACGAGATCGAACGGCTGGCGGAGGCTGGCGCCCTCGAACCCCTGGTGCCCGGTCGACGCAACGCCGTGTGGCAGGCGCGCGCGCCGCGGGTAGGGGGACTGTTCGCACGGCTCGACGTTGCCGAGCCGCGGGTCGCGCTGCCACCGCTGCGAGCGGCGGAGCAGCTGTTGCTCGACTACGGGCGCAAGGGGCTGTCGGTCGCCGACCATCCCTTGCGCCATCTGCGGAAGCGTCTCAGCGCGAGGAAAGTGCTCACCGCCGCAGAGTTGCCTCGGGCCGAACAAGGCAGTCGGGTCAGTGTCGCCGGGCTGGTCTTGACGCGCCAGCAGCCGGGCACGGCGAGCGGAGTCGTGTTCATCACCCTCGAGGACGAGACGGGGTTCGTGAACCTGATCCTGTGGCAGGCCGTCTACGAGCGCCTACGGCTGATCGCGAGGCACGCGACGCTGCTCCTTGCCCACGGAAAAATCGAGCGCGACCGCGAGGCCACCAACGCAGAGGTGCCCATCCTCCACGTGATCGTCGAGGACCTCGAGCGCCTGGATCGCCCCGAAGCGAAGCTCCGCAAACAATCCCGGGATTTTCACTGATTTCTGCTGGAGCGCTTCAGGCCACGCGAGCCGAGTCGTCGATGGCGGCGGCGGGCGGCATGTCGGAGAGCGCGCCAGCGCGGTGTTCGCTGCGCACCGTGGCCTGATCGTTCACCTTCACGCTCACGATACGCGACACACCGGGCTCACCCATGGTGACGCCGTAGAGCACGTCCACACTCTGCATGGTCTTGCGGACGTGGGTGATCAGGATGAACTGCGAGTTCGCCGTCATCGACTGAATGGCCTCGTTGTAACGCGTGACGTTCGCCTCGTCGAGCGGGGCGTCGACCTCGTCGAGCACACAGAACGGCGAGGGCCGGTACTGGAAAATGGCGAAGATCAAGGAGACCGCCGTCAGCGCCTTCTCTCCGCCGCTCATCAGCTCGATGTTGCCGAGCTTCTTGCCGGGCGGCTGCGCGATGATGTCGACGCCGGTGTCCAGCATGTCGTCGGGGTTGGTGAGCGCCAGCTCGGCGCGACCGCCGCGGAACATGCGTGTGAACGTCTTCTTGAACAGGTCGTTGACCGCGTCGAAGGTCTCCTTGAAACGCCGACGGGACTCCCGGTTCATGTGTTTGATCGCGCGCTCCAGATCTTCGAGGGCCTTCTCGATGTCGATCTTCTGGGTCGACAGATCGTGGAAGCGCTTCTCGGCGTCCTGCCACTCCCGGCCCGCGTCCAGGTTGACCGGCCCCATGCGGTCGATGAGCTGAGTCAGCTCCTCGATGCGGCGGCGTTGTTCGTCGTCGGGCATCGGGCGCGCGTGGTAGTCGCCGACGACCCGGCGCAGATCCAGCCCGCGGAAGCGGTCCCGCACGTTGGCCAGCAAGTGCTCCCGCTCGAGCTCGATGCGCTGCAGCGCCATCTCGGCGCGGCGCACGGCTTCGTCCTGGGCCTGTGACTGGTCGCGCAGGGTCTTCAGGTCGGCCTCGCGAGTGCCCAGCGCAAAACGCACCTGCTCCAGCAGCGCGCGGGCCGACTCCAGCTCTTTGTGGGCCTCGCGTGCGCGCTCGGCGGCGCCAACGCGGGCCTCCCGGGCGATCACGATCTGGGCTGCGGTCTCGCCGAGCGCGCGCGCCGTCTCGATCAAGTCGTCAGCCAGGCGTTGGGCGCGCGTCTGGAAGTCCGTGAGGGCGGACAGCACTCGGAGTTCGGAGCTCTTCGCGGCTTCGACCTGCTCGCGGACCTGCGCCAGCCGTACCCGGCGCTCCGTGACCAGGTTGGCCTGCGCCGAGACGCGCTCGTTCCATGAGGTCGCCGACGCTTCGGCCTTCGCCAGCTCGTGCCGCAGGTGCTCCAGCGCCACTCGCGCTGCCTCGAGCCCGGCGCGGGTGTCGGTCTCCGCGCTGCGCGCGTCCGTCAGCTTGGTCTCTAGCTCCGTTGCTTCGAGGCCGATGGTCGCCTGGCGTGCGTTGGCCCGCGCCATTTCATCCGTCGTGCGAGCGACGTCCTTCTCCGCCGTCACGTGTGCCAGCTCACCCGCGTGGGCCTCCTGCCGGGCGCGGTCGAGGCTCGTTCCAACCTCGGACAGGCGTGCCCGCAGCGCCGTGTGCTCGTCGTGCACACGGCCGTAGTGCTCGGTCAGTCGCTCGACCTCTTCGGCCAGGACTCGGAGCTCGCGCTTCTGCTCGACCATTGCGGCGGCAACGTCGTCGCCGGAGCCACCACTCACGACGCCGTCGGGTCGTGCCACCGTTCCATCGAGGGCGACCGCCGTCGTCCCGACAAAACGCTCGGCTAGCGCCACGGCTTGTTCTGCCGTTTCGACCAGCAGAGCGTCCCCGACCAGGGCACACACCAGCGCCTCGTCCACGGGCGCGTAGGCCAGGCGGTCCGAGAGGTAACCCAGCACCCCCGGCTCGTGCGCCGCGGCGCTGCGGGCCGCGCCCGCCACGTAGGGCGGCCGAGCGGCGATGATGTTCGCGCGGCCGCGGGAGTCCTTTGCGAGCTCGGCGAGCAGGTCTAGGCCGCGGGGCAACTCGTCGACCACGACATATTGGAGTCGCTCGCCCAGGAGTCCCGCGAATGCGGCGGTCAGCTCCACCGGTGCCTCGATGCGATCGGCAACCAGCCCGAGCACGCCGGGCCGCGCGCCGTTGACGAGTGCACGCGCTCCCGCGCCGACCCCTTCGAGACGACGATGGACCTCGTCCAGCGCCTTCAGCCGACTCTTCTTCAGACCGAGCTCGTTCTTGGCCGCGTCGACCGCGC
Source organism: Myxococcales bacterium (assembly GCA_016706225.1). Lineage (NCBI taxonomy): Bacteria > Pseudomonadati > Myxococcota > Myxococcia > Myxococcales > Myxococcales bacterium. Next base: position 64,691 of record JADJKB010000010.1, on the reverse strand, counting down.
GCTCGCTCTCGAGCTGATGCGCGCGCAGCTCGATGATCTCGGCTTCGAGCGCCTCGCGCTCCGCAACCGTCAGGCGTTTGCCCTCGGCCAACTCTGCCAAGCTGCGCTCGAGCGCGTGCTTCTTGGCGTCGAGCTCGGCTAGCTCGTCGGTGATGCTGTCCCGTTCACTGCCGAGGCGGTCGCGTCGTGCTTCCAGCTCGGTGATATTGTGGCCGTGAGCCTCGACGCGCGCCTCGTCGGCTGCCGTCTTGGCGCTGATGTCCGCCAACGAGTTGCGGACGCCTTGCAGCGTCTCGTTCGCGCGCGCCTCTTCGCTCTTCAGCTCGGCCAGCGCGACGTCCTCGCGCTCGGCATCGGCGACGCGTTCGCCTTCGTCTCGGGCGAGATCGCGCAGGCGATCGGCCAGGGACTCGCGCTCTGCCCCGAGCTCCGAGAGCCGCCGTGTGATCTCTTCCTGCTCGGTTTCCGCGGCCTTTTGCCGGTCGTCGAGGTGGGCCATGCGGTCCCGGGCACGCTCGATTTCGGCGCCCAGAGCCGTGACCTCGTTGTCCGCCTCGAAGGCCGAGGTGCTGGCCCGATCGGACCGCTGTTCGATCCCAACGGCCTCGTGCCGCGCGGCCTCGAGCTCGGATTCCGCCAGGCCGAGGCTGGTTCGCGCCTGCTCCAGCCCCGTCGACGACTCGGCGTGTGCGCCCCGCTCGACGTGCTCCGTCACGATGTACTCGAGCAGCTTGTGCGAGGCGTCGTGCAGCACGAGATCTTCGAGCTCGCCGCGATACTGGACGTAGCGCTCGGCCTTGGCGACCTGGCGCTTGAGGGACGCGCGCGTGCGGTCGATCTCCGAGACGATGTCGTTGATGCGCAGCAGGTTCTGGCGCGTCAGCTCCATCTTGCGCTCGGCCTGCCGGCGGCGCTGTTTGTACTTGGTGATGCCAGCCGCCTCTTCGATGTAGAGGCGGCGGTCTTCCGGGCGCGAGCTGACGATCTGACCGATCCGTCCTTGCTCGACGATGGAGTAGGCCTTCGTGCCGACGCCGGTGCCGAGAAAGAGCTCTGTCACGTCGCGCAGACGCACCTGCGTTTTGTTGATCAGATACTCGCTGGTGCCGTCCCGGTACAGGCGCCGGGTGATCGCGATCTCGGGATAAGCCTGGTACTCCGGCGGCAGCGACTCCGCGTAGGTGGGGTCGTTGTTGTCGAAGGTGATGGTCACCTCCGCGAGGCCATGCGGACCCCGGGACTCGGAGCCGTTGAAGATCACGTCCTCCATCGCCCGGCCGCGAAGGTGTTTGGCGCTCTGTTCCCCCATGCACCAGCGGATGGCGTCCACGATGTTCGACTTGCCGCAGCCGTTGGGCCCCACCACGCCGATTACGTCGTGGTCGAAGTGGATCACGGTCCGGTCCACGAAGGACTTGAAACCCGCGATCTCCAGCCTCTTGATGTGCATCGGTGAACGTCCTTGTCGGCCCGGTTTCCCGAGGCTAGCAGCCTTGGGTACGGAGCGCTTTGCCCCGGCCGGGAACACCGGTAGAGGCTGTCTTCGATGGGGTTTTAGCGCGCCCGGAAGAGCGCATGCGCCCTAGGGCAACCGCACGTCATGTAGGGTCACGCCAGGTACTGCACATTTGATAGGCGACATCCCGTCCGGACTCAAGCGAAAACCTTCGCCATCGAGTGGCGCTAGCTGGCGGGAAATATTGACAGACCCGTCCGCCGGCCGCATTTGGGCGCGCATGACGTACGAGTACGTGTGTTCCGCGTGCTCCTTCCAGTGGGAGGCGGAGCAGCCCATCAGTGCCTCTCCGCTCACGACTTGCCCGAGCTGCAAGGCGGAGAGCGCGAGGCGACAGGTGTCCGGTGGGCAAGGTTTCATCCTGCGCGGGGGAGGCTGGTACGCCGATGGCTACGGCTCGGCGAAACCGGCGGCGGCGGAGGCGAAGCCCGCCAGTGCAGAATCCAAGACCGCGGCGACCCCGGCCAAGAGCGACACGCCCGCCGCGGCGACGCCTGCGGCGCCGCGCACTCCGGCCAAGGTCGACAAACCGAAGCCGAGCTCGTGACGCGCGCGCGACGTCGCGATGCGCGCCGCGAGTGCTAGGATGAAGAGAGCATGGTGGATCGCAAACACGACGTCGACGACCTGAGGAAAGAGATCACGGAGATCGATCGCGCGCTGCTCTCGAAGCTGGAAGAGCGTGCGCGCCTCAGTCGCAAGGTCCACAAGCTCTACGAAGGGGAGAACCTGCCGGCTGACGTCACCGAGCGCGAGTGGCTCGCGGGGCTCGAAAAACAGGCGAGCGGCGAGTTGCCGGCGGAGGATCTGCGCTCGGTATTTCGACAAGTGCGCGCCTCGGCGCGCGCGCTCGAGCAGCCCGCGCGGGTCGCCTACCTGGGCCCCGAAGGAGGATTCTGTCACGCAACGGCGCGGAGTTATTTCGGAGAGAGTGGCATCTACGCCGAGTGCGCCACGGTGGCCGAGGCCCTCGAAGAGGTGAACCGAGGGCGGGCCGTCTACGCCGTATTCCCTTACGAGTCATCGACGGACGGTCTGGTGCTGTCGAGCATCGCGACGCTCGAGGAGACCGATCTCGTACTGGTCGCCGAGCGGACCGCGCCGGCGGTCTACGATCTGATGAGCCACACCGCCAACCTGGCCGACGTCGAGAAGGTCTACGCAACGGCGGCGGCGCATGCCGCGTGTGAACGCTTCCTGGAGCGCGAGCTGCCGAAGGCAACGGTGATCGACGTGCGCTCGCCCGTCGTGGCGACCGAGCTGGCGGCGGGCGATCACGGGAGCGCGGCGCTGGCGCCCGCCGAGTGCGGACGCGACGCGGGACTCGCGGGGATCCGCTCGAACGTGGGCGACACGCTCGACATGAGCTTCCGCTACGGCATCGCTGGGGCTCGCCCCGCGATCCGCACCGGCAATGACACCACCTGCCTGCTCTTCAGCGTGGACGACTCGCCGGGTGCGCTGTTCGACGTGCTGCGGCACTTCGCCGAACGCGGGGTGAACCTCAAGAAGCTCCAGTCGAGGCCCGTCAACGGCAAGGGCTGGGACTACGTGTTTTACGTCGAGGTGAGCGGTCACATCACCGACCGCCCCGTCGTCACGGCGCTCGAAGCGGTGAAGCGCGCGACCAAGTACCTCAAGGTGCTCGGTTCGTTCCCGATGGAGCGCTGAGCCGGGGGCCCGACGACGGCTAGCCGGCCGACCCGCGCTGAACTACCCTCGCGCCAGCATGAAACGAGGACTCTGGCTCCGGGTGCGCGGGGGTGCCGGGCGCAGCCTGCTCTTGACGAGTGTGCTCTGTCTCGCGGTGACGACGGCGTGCCCGAAGAAGCCCGACAAGATCGTGGCCGCCGGCGAGGACAAGGCGCTCAGCGACGCCGAGATCGACAAGGATCCCGAGTCGCTCTTGCCGAGCGGCGCAGTCGGGCTGTTCTCGGTCGACGTCAAGAAGCTACTGGTCTCGCAGTTCGGGCAGAAGTTGCTCGAAATCGCCCGGGCGCGCACGCCGGTGCCGCCCAGTGCCAACTTCGATCCAGGGCGTGACGTCGAGCGCGCGCTGATCGGTGTCTACTCGATGCAGGGTGCGGACGTGGCGGCGGTGCTCACCGGTCAGTTCGACAAGCCGGCCATCGAGTCCGCTGCGGACGGGACCCAGGTGACGCCGCTCGGGACCCCAGTCGTGAAGTCCACCTATGCCGGGCGCACGCTCTTCACCTCGCACAACATCGGCTTCGTCGTGCTCACTCCGCGAACGGTGCTGGTGGGAAACGAGACGGGGATCCGGCGAGCGCTCGACCGGATCAAGGAGGGCCGTGTGCAGCGGCAACTCCCGCCGTGGTTCGAGGAGATCGCCAAGACGCCCAACGCCCCGCTGGTGGCCGGCTTCGATCTGCGCGCGCAACCGCTGACCGACGCAGCGCGGGCTCAGCTACCGTTCTTGACGGGCATGGAAACCGCAAGAATGGTGGGGAATTTCGAGCCGCCGGGGATCAACGTGGCGGGCACCATGAGTTACGGCGACGCGGCCGGCGCCCAAGCTGGAGCGCAGTCCCTGCTCGGCATCAAAGATCTGGCGGCCAACCTCGGCTGGCTGGCCTCACTGCTCGGGATCGGGCAGCCAATTCGGCAGCTCGACGCCAAGGCCGAGGACAAGGACGCCAAGTTCGTGGCTGCGCTCGACGCGGGTGAGGTCGGGAAGATGTTGGATCAACTCTCGAGCTACCTGGGCGTGCCCAATCAACCGAAGGTGATCCCCGCGACGACCGGTCCGGCCGTGACGGGCGAGGGAGCCAACAAGAAATGAGCACGACCTAGGTGGCGCGACTGATCGTCCAACCGCTGTCGCGTCCGCTCTCTGGCAGTGTCCCCGTTCCGGCAGACAAGAGCATCAGCCATCGCGCGTTGATTCTCGCCGCGCTCGCCAGCGGTCGCTCGGAGCTGCGTGGTTTTTCCTACGGCGAGGACAACGTCGCGACCGAGCGGGCATTTTGCGCAATGGGAGTCGAGGTCGAGGACGACGCCCACGGAACGCTACGTGTGCACGGCGTCGGGCTCGATGGTCTCTCAGCGCCCAGCGCGGAGATCGACTGCGGCAACTCCGGCACGACCATGCGGCTCTTGTCCGGCGTGCTCGCGGGACAGCCGTTCGCCTCGCGTCTAGTGGGGGATGCGTCGCTGACCCGTCGGCCGATGCGGCGCATCGTCGGACCCTTGGTATCCCGCGGCGCACGCATCCGCGGAGCTCCGCAGGGTGAGGGCAGTGACGACGTCACCGCGCCGCTCGACATCGGCCCGCTCGCACCCGGCCAACGCCTCGCCCCGCTCGAGTATCAGCTGCCGGTAGCGAGCGCCCAGGTCAAGAGTGCACTCCTGCTCTCGGGGCTCTGGGCATCGGGGCCGACGCTGGTGCGCGAACCGCTCGTCTCGCGAGATCACACCGAGCGCCTGCTCAACGCGCTCGGGATCTCCGTCGAGACCGCGGGCCCGCTGGTCAAGCTTCACCCGCCGGCCGATCCGAAATCGATCCGGGCCTTCAGCGTCGACCTGACGGGAGATCTGTCGGCCGCGGCCTTCGTGCTGGTCGCCGGCCTGATGACGGAAGGCAGCGTGGTCACCACCCGCAACACGGGCATCAATCCCACGCGCGCCGGGCTGGTCGACATCGTCAAACGGCTCGGTGGGCAGCTGACGGTGATGCCTCGCGGGGAATCCATGGGTGAGCCGTTCGGGGAGCTGACGGCGCGCGGCGGCGCTCTTCGGGGCGCCAGCGTCGGCGGCGAGCTCGCGCTGCGGGCCATCGATGAAATCCCGATCTGCGCGGCGCTCGCTGCCCGTGCCACCGGGGCCACGCGCTTCTTCGACGTGTCCGAGCTGCGGGTGAAGGAGAGTGACCGCATCGCGGCCATCGTGGGTTTGCTCCAGGCGTTCGGTGTCGAGACGACCGAGCATGAAGACGGGTTTTCGGTCATCGGCCGGCCCTCGGGTCCACTCTCAGCAGCGACGGTGCAGAGCCACGGGGACCATCGCATCGCAATGACCGCGGCCGTGCTCGGGCTGATCGCGGATGGTACGACGGTGGTCGAGGACGTGGCTTGCATCGGGACCAGCTTTCCGCGTTTTGTCGGCACGCTGCGCGCGCTCGGAGCGGAGCTCGAGGTCGAGTCATGACGCACAAGCGGCCGGTAGTGGCCATCGACGGGCCGGCGGGTGCGGGCAAGACCACGGTCACCCGGCGCGTGGCCGCGCAGCTCGGCTACTTGCTCGTGGACACCGGAGCCATCTATCGCGCGGTCGCCCTGGCCGCCGAGCGCGCCGGGCTCGGCTTCGACCAAGCCGAGGCGGTCGGCGCCCTCGCACACGCCCTGGCTGATCGCGGCGCGATTGTCTTCGAGCCGGGGGCGGACGGGGGACAGCGGGTGTTGCTCGACGGGGACGACGTGTCGAGCGCAATCCGCACTCAGACCATCGCCTCGGGTGCCAGTCAGGTTTCGGCCATCCCCCGCGTGCGCGACGCACTGCTCGATATGCAGCGGCGCGCCGGGGTTTCTGGTGGCGTGGTGCTCGAAGGCCGCGACATCGGCAGCGTGGTGTTTCCCGAGGCCGAGGCGAAGTTCTTCCTCACCGCCAGCGTCGAGGTGCGGGCCGAGCGGCGGCGTGCCGAGCTTGCCGCAAAAGGGGAGCTCGCCGAGCTCGAGATCATCCAGCGCGAGGTCGCGGAGCGCGATTTGCGTGACACGACGCGTCCGGTCGCGCCATTGGTACAGGCTGCGGATGCCGTCTTGGTGGACAGCTCGCAGCTCGACATCGACCAGGTCGTGGAGCAGATCGTCGCGCACGTGCAGGAGGTCGAGCGACGGCTCCGAGAGCCAGACTGAGCGCTGCCGTGGCCGTGCTCGCCCTGGGCTCGGTTGCGTGCGCGTCGCGCGACCGGATCCCACCTCCGGCGGCGCCGGCGCCGGCATTTGCCCAACCCAGCGACGCGATCCCCGCAGATCTGGACGTGGCGCTGCGCATCGATCTGAGCCGCATCCGCGCGGTGCTCGGCGAGAGCGCGTTCGAGGTTCTGCGCCACGCGAGCAACGGGAGCGGCGCGAACGACGATCGACAGAGTGAAGCCCTGATGGCGGAGGCGCTGCAACGGGCGGACGCGGTCTGGATTGCGTTCCGTCCGGGCAAGAGCACGGCGGATATCGATAGTGTGACGATCCTGCGCGGGCACTTCGCCAAGCTCGACCCGCGAAAATTCGCCACCCGTCCGGCCTGGGGTCCGTCCAGCGATCTGGGCGGGGGCTGGCGGCGTTACGATCGCGCTCGCCCCAAAGCCCGGGGGGCACCCGCGCGGATCTACGCCCGCACCGACGAGCTCCTGGTGTTCGTCTCCACCGCGCCGCTGGACAGCGTCGAGCGGCGGCTCGAGGCCGGGGTCGCCGATCCCCACCTGGAGCCGGTCGAGAAGGGGGTCATCTCCCTCGATGCCCGGCCGCGACCGCTGGCGCGGCTGCTCGGCGATCGGTCACCGACCCTGGCCCGATTGCTCTTGCAGGCCGAGCGACTGCGGCTGACCGCGGGGCTCGAGCCGGATGGGCTCGACGCGGAGCTCGAGCTTGCGCTGGGCGGAGCCAGCGAGGCGCGGGAGGTCGCGGCCTCACTCGGAGCGCTGGCCCAGGCGGCGGCGGGCGCGCAGGGGCTCACGGCCAAGGTGCTCGAAGGCCTGCAGGTCGAGGCGGTCGCCAACCGGGTGGTCGTGCGGCTCCGGCTCCCTCCGCAGACGCTGGCGGCCGTGATCGCGTGCGCGCAGTCGGGCACTTGCGGTTGAATTCCAGGCCGCGCGCCGGGTGAGAGCGGCCGCGTGGCCGCCCCAGCGAGCACGCCCGGTCCGACGGGGCAGGGCTCCACGCGCCCGCCCGGGCAACCGAGCCCCGGCGAACGGCTCGGGTCGGAGGCCCCGAGGGCGTTCGGACTGGGAATTGTCGTTTGACGAGAACCTACCCGTGCGCTACGGGAGGCGTCCCTTCGGGCGAGGCGCATGGGTGCGGTCCATTCCGCGCTCAATAGCGAGCGACCAGAATCGCCGGAAGGCCAAGGAGGCATCGACCCGTCCCATGACCCAAACCCAAACCCCTGACACCCTTTCCGGCGACAGTTTCGCCGCACTTTTCGAGCAGGCCGCACAGAGCACCGGTGCGACCGAGATGGGCGGTGAAGGCCAAATCGTCACTGGCATCATCGTCGCCGTCAACCGCGACTCGGTCGTGGTCGACATCGGGGGAAAGAGCGAGGGCATCATCAAGGCGGACGAGTTCATCGACGCCGCCGGCCAGCTCAACATCAAGCCCGGCGATCGCGTCGATGTGTTCATCGAGAGCCGCGAGAGTGACGACGGCCTGATCTCCTTGTCCAAGGAGAAGGCCGACAAGATGAAGGTCTGGGACGAGATCTCGAGCGCCTGTGAGCGGGACGAGATCATCGAGGGCACGATCAGCCAGCGCGTGAAGGGTGGGCTCAGCGTCACCATCCGCGGCGGCGTGAAGGCCTTCTTGCCCGGCAGCCAGGTCGATCTGCGACCCATTCGCAACTTGGACAAGCTGATCGGACAGACCTACGAGTTCAAGGTCATCAAGTTCAACAAGAAGCGCGGCAATATCGTGCTCTCGCGCCGGGTGCTCCTCGAGAAGGAGCGCGACGCGATGAAGGCCAAGACCTTGGCTCACCTCGAAGAGGGCATGGTCTTGCAAGGCACCATCAAGAACCTCACCGAGTACGGCGCCTTCGTCGATCTCGGCGGTATCGACGGCCTGCTCCACATCACGGACATGTCCTGGGGCCGCGTGAATCACCCGAGCGAGGTGTTCAAGGTCGGCGACGAGGTCACCGTCAAGGTCCTCAAGTACAACGCCGAGACCGAGCGCGTCAGCCTGGGCCTGAAGCAGACCCAGGAAGACCCGTGGAACCACGCCGAAGAGGTCTACGTCATCGGCAAGCGTGTCCGCGGCAAGGTGATGAGCCTCACGGACTACGGCGCGTTCGTCGAGCTCGAGCCGGGCGTGGAAGGTCTGATCCACGTCAGCGAGATGAGCTGGACCAAGAAGGTCAAGCACCCGAGCAAGATGATGGAGATCGGGTCCGACGTGGAGTGCCAGGTGCTCGAGGTCGACTCGAAGGCCAAGCGCATCAGCCTGGGCCTGAAACAACTCGAGCCCGATCCCTGGTCTTTGTTCACCGACAAGTACAAGCCAGGCGACAAGATCACCGGCAAGGTGCGCTCGATCACCGACTACGGTGTGTTCATCGGCATCGAAGACGGTGTCGACGGCATGGTCCACAAGACCGACCTCTCCTGGACGGTCAAGATCAACAACCCCTCCGATCTCTACGGCAAGGGGGACGAGGTCGAGGCCATCATCCTCAGCATCAACCACGACGAGAAGAAGGTCTCCTTGGGCGTGAAGCAGCTGTGGGACGACCCGTGGGGCACGCTGCTCGAGAAGTACAAGCCCGGCGCCGTCGTCAACGAAGCGACGGTCCTGTCCGTGGTCGAGTACGGCGCATTCGTGCGCATCACCGAGGGCTTCGAGGCGCTGATCCCGTCCGGCGACATCGACCCGAACCTGTCGCTCAGCCCGGGCGACAAGGTGAAGGCCGAGGTCTCCAACGTGGACACGATGGATCGCCGGGTGACCCTCACCATGCGCAACGTCGGCGGCAGTCCCGCCGCGGAGCAGTTCCAGGCGCTGGCGCGTGAGAAGGCCGGCCAGGGCGCAACCCTGGGCGACGTGCTCAAGGGCAAACTCGGCGACAAACTCGCGGAGCTGACCGGCGAAAAGAAAGAGTGACGGCTCGGGCGGCCGACGAGGCGCCCGACTTTCACCGCGATGACCCGGGGCGTCCGTGATCCGACGGCGCCCCGGTCCTCTTTTTGTGAGCGCTCCCCGGGAGGGCGTGGGCCCGGGCGCTGGGCGCGCGGTGTTCCGCGCTCGGCGTTCGGCTGGCGCGCGCGACGCACGCCAGGTGTACATCGTCGGTCGCTGAGATAGAGTGCGCCGCCATGTCGGAGCGCCCTTGGGCACCCTGGCGGATGGAAGTCATCCGAGCGTCGAGCGGACCCGACGGTTCCGTGCTCTCAACCTCTCGCGAGCGTGTGCGTGGGACTCGGCTCAATGCTGACCAGCGCAGCACGCAGTCACAGCGGTTCGCGCACCGATCCGGAGGCCCGCGGTGACCGACAAGATCGTCATCGAGGAGTCGCGGCCCAGTCGCTTCGGGTGGAGTCGCTCGCGGGTGATCTTCCTGGCCATCTCAGCCGGCTTCTTGGGGTTGGCGCTGTGGTGGACCAGCGAGGTGATCCTGCCGTTCGTGATGGCGCTGATCATCGCCTACGTGCTCACGCCCGCCGTCGCGCTGTGTGAACGGATCAAGATCCCGCGCTCGCTCTCGATCATCCTCGTCTACATCGTCACACTCGGCACGCTCTACCTCTCGATCGCGGCGGTGGCACCGCGGCTCTACGAAGAGACCATGTCCCTGGCGCGCGACGTCCCGCAGATCACCGAGAAGCTGACGACCCGCTGGGCGCCACGCCTCGAAGGATTTGCCCAGGGCATCCTGGACCGGGTCGCGCCGCGGGAAGAGGCCACCCCCGAGACCGAGCAGGAACCCAAACCTGCGCTCGAGATCAAGAAGCGCGCGGACGGCTCGTTCACGGTCGAGCTGCGCTCGGGGGTCGAGATCGTGCAGGAGGACCAGAAACACTGGCGGGTCCAGCCGGCCAGCACCGAGACCCCCGACCGCTTCAGCGCGAGTCGGCTGGCGCGGGAGGCCGCAGGGCAGGCCGTCGACTACGTCAAGCGCAACGCGGTCGATCTGCTCAAGGTGGGTCAGGCCATCTTCGGCAAGGTCGCCCGCAGCATCTTCTTGTTCTTCCTGACCCTGATGGTTGCGGCCTACCTGATGCACACTCGGGAGGCCATCGTTGCGTTCTTCCGCACGCTTCCGCCGCAGCAGTCACGGGCCAGCTTCGACCGCCTGCTCCATCGCATCGATCGCGGGCTTGCGGGCGTGGTGCGCGGGCAGCTGCTGATCTGCCTGGTGAACGGGCTCCTCTCCGCGGTCGGGTTCTGGATGTTCGGGCTGAAGTACTGGCCCATCCTGGCGATCGTGGCCGCCGTCATGAGCATCATCCCGATCTTCGGGTCCATCCTCAGCACCGTGCCAGCCGTGCTCATCGGGCTGACGCAGGACTTCTTCATGGCGCTCTGGGTGCTGCTGTGGATCATCGGGATCCACCAGGTCGAGGCGAACCTGCTCAACCCGAAGATCATCGGCACCGCCGCCAAGATCCACCCGGTGTTGGTGGTGTTCTCCCTGATCGTCGGGGAGCACTTCTTCGGCCTGTGGGGCGCGCTCCTGGCCGTGCCGGCGCTGTCCTTGAGCCAGAGCCTATTCCTGCACTTCCGCTACGAGTTGATGCCGGACTCCGGTCCCGACAGCCTGCTCCCGCCCCCGCTGGCGTAGCCCCGAAAGGGTGCGGCCGGGGGGCTGACTTGCCTCGAGGCCCACGTCGGCGCTAAGAGCCGCCGGTGGCGAAAGAAGCGCGAAAGCTACGCCGTGCGGCGACCAAGAAGGACGACGACGGCACGAAGAAGCCGCTGCTGAACGAGCCGATGAAGGCCAAGCAGGTCGAGGTACCGGATCCGCTACGCGGAGATGCGTTCAAGAAGCTGCTGATGCGTCTGGCCATCCCCTTGGTGGCGGTCTGGATGGTCGGCGTCTTCGTATCGACCTTCACCCACACCACCACCGGTCGCAGCCTCGCGCTGGGTCTGCCGGCGCTGGCCACGGCGCTGCTTCTGGGCGTGGTTTTTTGGGCGATAAAACAGGCCAGGAAGGCGCAGAGCGTCGCGGGGATCCTGAACAAGGTCGAGACGGCCGAGGATCGCAGGGCGGCTCTCGGTCAGCTCGAGACGGCGTTCAAGAAGAAGGACCCGGCGGCGATCTTCGCGCGGGCGCAGCTCGAGCTGCAAGAGGATCCCAAGAAGGCCTTGGTGACCCTGCAGACGATCGATCTCGGCAAGGTCCAAGCCAGCGTTGCCGACGAAGCGCGGACGCAGCGGGCGATGATCCACCTGTTGCTCGGCGAGGTCAGCGAGGCGCGTCCGCTCGCGGACGGCATCGAGGTGAGCCGGCATCAAGACGCGAAGTCTCGGGCGATGATGACGGCCGTCATCGGCGAAGCCTGGGCCCGGAGCGGTCAGGCAAAAAAGGCGGTGGACACCCTCGGCCTGATCGATCCGGAAGATCCGGAGTACGTGGATCTGAGAGCGCAGCTGTACCGCGCCCACGCGTATGCCTTCGCCCACAGCAACGACATGAAGGGCATGAAGCGCTCGGTGCGCCGCCTGGCGGAGCTCGACATGCGACTGCTCGGAGGTTTCTTGGGCAAGCGGGCGCACCCCTTGCTGCAAAAAGAGGCCAAGCGGGTGCTCGAGCAGAGCGGCCAGATGCCGCGCAAGATGGTCGTTCAGCGGCGCATGTGAGCGGGCACGGGCGCGCTCAGGCGCCGGCGAGGCTGGCCTTGCCCTGCGGGCGCAGGGCGATCTCCGGCAAGAGCTCAGCGTACGACACCACGCGCACGTCCGGCAGATCGACCTCGATCAGCTTGCGGACGAAGCGGCGAACGTCGGGTTGGGTGAGCACGACGGCGGGTGGGGTCTCGCTGGCCTCGCGCGCGCGCCGGATGGCGCGGACCACGTCGCGCGCTGCAGCCGGTGCAAGGGTCAAGAAGCTGCCGGCGGCGGTACGCGAGACAGCGCCGCGGATGGTGTCCTCGATCATCGTGTCGAGCAGCAGGACCTCGAGCTCTCCGCTGCCACGCGTGAGCTGATGCGTGAGGCGCGGCGCATCTGGGAGCGCACGAACTCCGCCAGGTTCAAGGCGTCCTTTTCTGCCGCGGCCACCTGCGCCAGGGACTCGAGCACCAGGCGCAGATCGCGGACGCTGACCCGCTCTTCGACCAGGCGCCGGAGCACGTCCGCCAGGAGCGCGACCGAGACGGGCTTCGGCACGATTTGCCGCACCGTGGCCGGAGCCACGAGCTCGAGCTGATCCAGCAGGCTCTGGGTCTCGGCGATGCCCAAGAAATCCGCCGCCCGCTGGCGCAAGATCGAGAGGGTCTCCTCCACGACGTAGGCCGCGACGTCTCCGTCGGCGAGCTCCGCCGGTAGCACGATGGCTTTCGCCGGGACCTCTTGCAGGCTCAGGACGAGGGTGCGCTCGGGCAGGGTCTCTTCCACCGCCACTCGTCCCGGAGGCAGTGGCACTCCGAGCTCCCGAAAGAGCACCTCTTGTACGGCGGACGCCGCAGCGCGGATGCCCGCCCGCCGGAGCTCACCGCCGCGTGTGTCGTCGTCGACCAGCGGCTCCAGATCGCTGCTGAGATCGAGGGACCATGGCACCACCACGGGCACGAAGCGCGGGCCAGCCTCGCCCTCTTCGCTGCGGCGAACTGGCTCGTTCACGCTGGCCTCGCCCAGGGGTGGGCGGCGTGTCCCCGAGCGCGACGCGATGAACAAGAGCACGCCGATCACCAAGAATGGCAGCGCGGGCAGGCCCGGCACGGCGGCGAGCAACAACACGAACACACTGGCCACCCGCAGCGCCCGCGGCGCGCCGAAGATCTGCGAGGCGAGCTCCTGACCGAGCGGTGTGTCGGGCTCTTCGCTGGCGACCCGGGTCACCAAGATGCCGGCACCCGTCGCCAGGACCAACGCCGGGATCTGCGTGACCAGGCCGTCGCCGATGGTCAGGAGCCCGTAGCGCTTGATGGCCCCGACCAGCGGCATGTCTTTCTGGCCGACGCCAATGGCGATGCCGCCGAGGACGTTGATCAAGGTGATCAGGAACGACGCGATGACGTCGCCCTTCACGAACTTCATCGCGCCATCCATCGCGCCGTAAAACTGGCTCTCGCGCGAGAGCGTGCGCCGGCGGCGACGGGCCTCGTTGCCGTCGATGGAGCCGGAGCGGAGCTCGGCGTCGATGGCCATCTGTTTGCCGGGCATGGCATCCAGCGTGAATCGAGCGCCGACCTCGGCCACGCGCTCGGAGCCCTTGGCGATCACCACGAACTGGATGATCGACAGGATCAGGAAAATGACGGCCCCTACCACGTAGTTGCCGCGCACGACGAAGGTGCCGAACGCGCGGATCACCTCGCCGGCGTCGGCTTGCAAGAGAATCAGCCGCGTCGACGAGACGTTGAGCGCCAACCGGACCAGGGTGGTGATCAGGAGCAGGGTGGGGAACGCCGCGATCTTGAGGGCGTCGCTCACGTACAACGTGACCAGGAGGATGGCGACGCTGGTGGCGAGGTTCGATGCGATGAGCAGATCGAGCAGCCAGGTCGGGAGTGGCACGATCATCAGACCGACGACCGCCATGACCAGGGCGGCCAGCACGATGTCGGCCATGGAAAAGCGCTTTTTCGTCGCGCCGAGGCGCAGAGCTGTCGGAGTCGCCATGGTCGCGGGTAACCCTCCCGCCGCGAATCAGATCACGATCGGCGAGGAAGCGGAAGGGCCTGCACGGCGGCCGCGAGACAGGAGCTCAGCTTGGCGCGGAGAACAGGGCCACGACACCGGTGTAGAGCTGCAAACAGGCGCGCCCAGCGTAGGGCGCGACCTCGAACGACGACGCGAGGCCGGCGAACGGCATGTTGGTAAAACGCGCACGCAGGATCTTCGAGTCGACGTCCCCCGCGCCATACAGCGAGCTGCCTCGGCCCGCACAGTTGACGAAGATGCCGAAGCGCGGCGCCGCCCCGGCAGCGTGGCGTGCCGCGTCTCTCGCGGCGGACTCGAGGTCCGAGCGCGCCTGACCCGGGTCACGCACGCCGAAGGCGATCCGCCCGCCCTCCCGGACCTCGTCCGAAATCAACAGGCCGCGCCGAGCCGGATCCACGCCCTGCACCGCCCGAACCAGGAGCTCCGGGCGGCCATCGCCGGCCTCCGCGTCAGCCAGCACGGCGAAGACCAGCGGCTGTCCGGCCAAGGCCTCGCCCACCGCGCTGAGCACGTCGAGGGCGGGCTCCGAACCGATGCGCGTGACCAGCGCACCGCGCGTTTCGGTGATGGTCGCGAGCGGCATGAGCAGCCGACACGCAGGTGAGGTGCGGACCACTGGAGGAGAGAGCCCCCGGAGCAGCATCACGCCGGCGCGCCCGGCGCGCACCTCGCCGGCGGCGTCGACCACGACGGGATCCACGGCGAGGGTGCCGGCGCCGAGGATGTGCCTCGTGACGCGCGCGTCCCAGAGGGGCTCGAAGCTGCCCGGAGACACACCCTCGGGGCGCAGAAACATCAACGCGGTCGGAGCGCTCTTGGCGCTCCGATCCGACAGCGCACGTCCCAGGCCCTCGCCGGCTTCGTCAGCGGAGCTGGCTTGCACGGTGAACACCTCGGTGCGACCGCCGGTCCACACGAGCCCCGCCGCCGCCGGCTCGCCTTCGACCTCACCCCGCTCCGTGAGCACACCCGAGCCGGAGGCGATGAGGAGCGGAACGCCGGGGGCGACGGCGGCCAGCTCCCGGCCCAGCTCGGGTGCCTGCTCGGCTAGGCTGCCGCTGGTGAAGACCAGCGCGCCCGCCGGACGGGAGACCCTGGCGAGCGCCGTGGCGACCTCGCGCGCGACGCGGGAGGGGCTTCGGGTCATGACCACGAAGCTCACCGCGCCCGGCATTGGGCGCAGCTTATTTAACGGCAGAGCAGGCCGCAAGGGGCGGCCGTCGGGGGAAATTGCCGACGCTCGGCGCCCCGAGCGCATTGCTCGTGCTTTCGTCGCGGCGCGGGTTCCGCTAAACGTCGAGAAGCAGTGATGGGCGCCGCGGACCAGCTGAAAGTCACCTCGTACGGAGCGACCGATCTCGGGCGTCGCCGACAGGTGAACGAGGACGCCTATCTGTGTGACGACGAGCTTGGCCTGTGGGTCGTGGCGGACGGCATGGGCGGCCACGCGGCGGGCGAGGTCGCGAGCCAGGAGGCCGTGGACACCGTGTTCGGCATGGTGAAGCGCGGCAAACGCACGCTCGACCTCGGCGGCGATTTCAGTGAGGAGAAAGCGCGCGCTGCGGCGCGACTGCTGGAGGGCGCAGTCCAGGCGGCGACCTACATGGTGTTTGCGATGGCGGAGCTCGACACCAACAAGGCCGGCATGGGCACCACGCTGAGCACGATGATGGCGATCGGAGACTTCGGCGTGCTGGCTCAGGTCGGGGACAGCCGGATCTATCGCGTGCGTGGCGGCGAGGCAGCGCAACTCACGGAAGATCACACACTTATCGCGTGGCAGCTCAAGCAAGGGTTGATCACCGCCGAAGAGGCCAAACACAGCCGTCATCGCAACGTGATCACCCGGGCGGTGGGCAATCGGGACTACGTGCAGGTCGACACACACTGCGTAGAGCTGGAGCTGGGTGACCAATTCCTGCTCTGCAGTGATGGTCTGCACGGGTACCTGCGCACCAACGAAATCCCCGAGGTTGCGGCGCTTGGCGGTGAAGCGTGTGTGAAACGCTTCATCGAGATGGCGAACGCTCGCGGGGGTCGCGACAACATCACCGCCGTGCTCGTCGAAGTTTGCTGACCTCGAGCCGGCGGAAGCAAACCGCAAACGGCCGCGTTAATTTGGCCGGATGCCCCGACCTCCGATAGCGACAGTGGCAGGAGTAGCCATGCATATGCGGCGGATTGGGGTCGTCATGGGCGGAACGTCTGCCGAGCGAGAGGTCTCCCTGCGCACGGGCGCAGCGGTTGCTCGAGCACTGGAAGCAGACGGCAGAACGGTAATCAGTGTGGAGTTGGGCGAGGGGATCGACACCGTCGATGCCATCCGCCGCGCCAAGCCCGACCTGGTGTTTTTGGCCCTGCATGGGCGCCTCGGTGAGGACGGCTGCATCCAGGGCCTGCTCGAGGTCCTGGGTATCCCGTACACGGGGTCCGGCGTGCTGGCGAGTGCGCTGGCGATGGACAAACAGAAGAGCAAGGAGCTGTTCCGACTGCACAACGTGCCGACCCCGCCGTACTACGTGTTCGACGCGGAGAATCTCGCCGACGTCGAGGAGCTCCACGGTTCTTTTGGTTTCCCGGTGGTGGTCAAGCCGCGGCGCGAGGGCTCGAGCTTCGGCATCACGAAGGCAAGCGACGTATCGCAGCTGGCCCGAGCCATCGAGGACGCACGCCGTTACGACGCGGGGGTCCTGGTCGAGCGTTACATCGCCGGGCGCGAGGTGTCCGTGGGACTGCTCAACGGCCGTGTGCTCGGAGCCATCGAGATCGCGCCCAAGAGCGGCATGTACGACCATCACGCGAAGTACACCCCCGGCATGACGGAGTACTTCATGCCCGCGCGCATCCCTCCCACACGCTATCGCGGGGTGCTGAATCTCGCGGAGCGCGCGGCGCAGGCGCTGGATACTTCGGGCGCCGTGCGGGTCGACCTGCTCGTGACCGAAGGTCAGAACGAATACGTGCTCGAGGTGAACACGCTGCCGGGCATGACGCCCACCAGCCTGTTGCCAAAAATTGCCGCCGAGGCGGGATACTCCTTCGCCGACCTGTGCGAGGCCATCCTGGAGCGGGCGACGCTGGGCGTGGGCACGGCCGCCACCCGCGACGCGCCGGGTGCGGGGCAAGCTCCAGCGGACACCGCCGTCACGGGTCAGCTGGCGGTCGCCGTCTGATCACTCGCCGGCGGCAGTGGGGTGCGCCGCACAGCGGTCGCGCACCCCGCGGTTGTGGTCGTCGATCATGCCCTTGATGACCTCGGGTTCGTCTTCGGGGGGCGTGAAGACGTAACGTTTCTGATCCGCGCGGGCGCGCTCGCCCGCGTTCGGGCTGACGACGATGCCGGCGATGCCAAGGCCAAACCCGGCAGCAATGAGCAGGCTGCCGCCCGCGATGCGCCCGCCGTTGATCTTCTGCTCCTCGCCGACCGTGCCATCCGAGGCCGTCTTCTTCTGGGTGTCGAACGAGGTCGCGAACAGGTACGACCCGATGCCGAGTGCGATCAGACCGGCGGCACCAAGACCCCCAGCCAGGAGCTGCTTCTGGTCGTGACGTTCGACCCCAGCCCGATGACGATCGATGATCGGGGAGCTTCCGAGGCGCTCCGCGAGGCCTGGGATCTTCTCCGGATGGGCTGCGCCTACCTCGTACGCACCGAACCCGTCCGTGCGGGGCTTGCTGCTCCGGCCGCTCTCGGTGACCTCCTGGCTCTGGGTCGGGGCGAGCACGAGCCAGTGGCTGGATTCACACGGGTTACGGGCACTTCCGCTCGGCGTGGATAGCTCTCCGGGCAGCCGGCTGACCGTGGACGCGCAGCCGAAGACCGGGATCAAGAGCGCTGCCCACAGCCGTCGCATTCGCCCACCGGGTTATCACGCCCCTTCGTGATTGTCAGGCTGTGACTTGGGTTCGCCACCCCGAAGCGGTACCATGCCTTGTCTTGAGTAGCGCCCCTGAACCGGGACGGGTGGTCGGCCGTTACGTGCTCTACGACGAGATTGCGTCGGGGGGCATGGCGACGATCCACCTCGGGCGCATGCTCGGGCAAGTGGGCTTTGCCCGGACCGTGGCCATCAAGCGGCTGCACCCGCACTTTGCCAAGGACCCGGAATTCGTCGCGATGTTCATCGACGAGGCCCGGCTCGCGGCGGGGATCCAGCATCCGAACGTCGTGTCGACGCTCGATGTCGTGGCGGTCGAGGGCGACCTGTTCCTGGTCATGGAATACGTCGAGGGCGACTCGCTCTCCCACCTCGTCCGGCAGGTCAAGTCCCAGCGTGAGCGCATCCCGCCAGCGGTGGTGAGCGCCATCGTGAGCAACGTGCTGTATGGGCTGCACGCCGCCCACGTCGCGCGCGATGACCGCGGCGCCGCCCTGAACATCGTGCATCGGGACATCTCGCCGCAGAACGTGCTGGTCGGGGTCGACGGCGTGGCGCGAGTCGTGGACTTCGGCGTTGCCAAGGCGTCCCGCCGGATCATGGAGACCGAGGCGGGGCGGATCAAGGGCAAGTTCCGCTACATGGCGCCGGAGCAGATCAGAGCGGATCAGTTCGACCATCGGGTGGACATCTTCGCCGCCGGCATCGTGCTCTGGGAGGCGTTGACGAGTCGTGCGTTGTTCCACGCCGAGGAACCGATGCGGGTGATGTCGATGGTGCTCGACCACCCGATCGCGCTGCCGTCCTCCATCGTGCCAGAGCTCTCCGCCGCAGTGGACGCGGTGGTGATGAAGGCGCTCGAACGCGCGCCGGAAGCCCGCTACCAGAGTGCTCGCGAGCTGGCGATCGACCTGGAAAATGCCCTGCCGCCTGCGGTTCCTCGGGTGGTTGGCGAGTGGGTGGAGTCCCTGGTCGGGGAAGTCCTCAGAACCCGTGCCGCCCGACTCATCGAGCTCGGCAGCGAGTCCGGTGCCGCGGCCCCGACGCTCAGCGATTCGAGCATCGCCGTGTCGATTGCAGCGGATGTGCAGCACGCTGCGGACTCGGCAGCCGCCCGCGCCCGCGTCCCGCAGGCCTCTCAGGCCGACGTGCTCCAGAGCGCGCCGGCGCACCCGGTCGTCGACGTGCCACCGGCGCCGACGTTTCTTCCGACACCGTTCGCGCAGCCGGCCCAGGTGTCGTCATCGCCATTCACGGCAGAGCCGCCGGTCACACCGTCGTCGCCCTATCAGAGCCCGCTTCAAGGGCCGCCGAGCCATACGCCGGCGCCTGGGTTCGCGCCCGTTGCTCCGGGCATGCCGGGGGGCCCTCCGGTCGAGCCGAGCTCTCAGATCTCAGAGGTCTCGACCGCCGCCTGGGACACAGAGGCACAGCGTTCCCTCTTGCCTGCGCCACAGATGCGACAGGTCAAGGTCGCGCTGGCCTCGATCGCAGCATCGCTGTTCTTGTTTCTGGTCGTGCTGCTGGTGTTTCTGCGGGTGCGCAGCGGGCGCGACGAGGCGCCTGACGTGCAGGGCCTGAGCCCCGCGAACGCCGCCACACCCGCGGTCGGGCCCAAAGCCACAGCGCCGCCCACGCCGCCTGCGGCGACGCCCGCGCCGGCTGAGAGCGCGCCCGCACCACCGCCTGTGGCCGAGCCCTCAGCCGAGCCGGAGAAACCGAAGAAGCCCGAACCGGTGGCGGAGAAGGAGCCGGTCGCTCCCAAACCCACGAAACCCAGCGTCAACCCCGTCCCCAAACTGCCCGCGGCACCGGCGAACGACTGCAATCCGCCGTGGGTGATCGAGAACGGCATCAAGAAGTTCAAGCGGCATTGCATCTAATGAAGTCCCTTCACACCGTCCTCTGTTTTCTGCTCTTGGCTGCTGGCTCGACCCTCGCGCAGCCGGCGCGCGCCGAGGGCAAGGCCCCGACCAAGACCGAGTGCCTCGACTCTTACGAACACGCGCAGGCGTCGCAGAAGGACGGCAAGCTCAAATCGGCGAAGGCAGACTTCGAGACCTGCGCCAACGCCGCTTGCCCGAAGCTCGTGCGCGTCGAGTGCGAGGCGCAGCTCCCCAAGATCGCCGCGGCGTTTGCCTCGGTGAAGGTGAGCGTGCTCGACGCCGGCAAGGCTGCGAGCGGTGGCAGCGTGACGTTGGATGGGGCGGCGTTCGAGCTCGCCGCGGGTGCCGTCGAGCTCGAGCCCGGGACACACGTGTTCAAGGCCGAGCTGTCCGATGGTCGCAACGTCGAGCGGCGAATCGAACTCAAGGAAGGGCAGCGCGACACCGAGGTTGTCCTCGACGTGCCCGCCAAGGCGGGGCTCGACACATCGGCCCAATCCGAACCCGAGGCGGCGCCGACGAACAAGAACGCGGTGAAGCCCGCGGTCTGGGTCCTGGGTGGGGTCGCGGTCGTGGGCCTGATCGGCTTCGTGGGTTTTGGACTCTCCGGCAAGGGCAAACAGAGCGATCTGGATGCGTGCAAGCCGGATTGTTCGAAGGGTGACGTCGACTCGATGCGACAGAGCTATTTGTTTGCGGACGTCTCGCTCGGGGTCGCGCTGGTCGCCGGCGGCGTCGGCGCGTACCTGTACGTTCAGGGCAAAAAGAAGGGCCAGGAACAAGCGATCTGGGTGCGCACGTTGCCCCAGCGACGGGGCATGGGAGCCTCGGTCGGCGCGAGCTTCTGAGCGCTCACGGGCACACGGTCTTGGTCGTGATCGGAGTGAAGAGTCCGTTCTGAGCGACTTGTTGGCACAGCGCGGGGCAGAGGACCGCGTTGCCCCCGTACTCGAACCAGCCCTGCGGCTGGCACGCCGAGGGGCTCGACACCTTGGTGAACGGGAGGGCGCCTCCCGAGAGCGTGTACGCGCCGCCGGACGCTGGGGGGGTGAACCGGCACGAAGTCGCGGCCTCGAGGAGTGCGGCCGCAATCGAGCTCGCGGTGGTCACCGACGTTGCCGACTGTGTGCCGCCGGCGTCCGCGAACGCGTCGAGGTAGGCCTTCGTGGAGCCGGGCAGCCCGATGAAATGGGTCGCGACGGCGGGCCAGGCGGAGCTCAAGATCCCTTGGAGCAACGTGTCCGATGAGCTGCAACCGCCGCCGGTCGTCGTTGCGGTCACATCGGTGATGAACACCAAGTCGAACTGGGTCGCCGGCTTGCCTGTCAGGTAGCCTTTGCCTGCGCTGGTGCCACCGTTGAACGCGCCCTCGAGCGCGGTGGTGCCGGTGGGGGTCGTGGAGTTCAACGCATTCGTGACCGCAGCGCTCAACCCTGGCAGCACACCAAATCCCACCGCGGGAGTGCCGTATCCACCACCCGCGCAGGTTCCGCCAGGTTCCGTCGGGAAGAACTGCAGCCCAAACTGGACGTTCGCGGACTTGGAAGCCAGCGTGAAGTTGTGGACAGCGCTGCTGGCCCCGCTCCAGTTCGCGCCGCTCATGCTCGCGGAGCGGTCCAGCATCACATACATCGCGCGGTCGAGCGGTACGGCGGTCGCTTGGACTGGCGTGCAGGTCGTGCCGCCGGTTCCCCCACCACCGGTTGGACTGCCGCCGCCACCGGTTGGACTGCCGCCACCACCGGTTGGACTGCCGCCGCCACCGGTTGGACTGCCGCCACCACCGGTTGGACTGCCGCCGCCACCGGTTGGACTGCCGCCGCCACCGGTCGGACTGCCGCCGCCGCCGGTTGGACTGCCGCCGCCGCCGGTTGGACTGCCGCCGCCGCCGGTTGGACTGCCACCACCGCTCGTCGAAGCGCCGGTTCCTGCGCTACCGCCCGTCGAAGCACCACCACTGCCGCTGGCGCCCCCGGACGCGCCCGCGTCGCTGCCGGACCCGCCGAGGAACTCGTCGTCGCTGGGTGCGAGCACCGAACAACCGGCGAGCAGCAGCGTTGTCGCTGCGAGCGCTCCGCCTCGGAACCGCGTCGCCATGATCCGAGAGGCTAGCACGGATCCGCCGCGTTCAGCCCGTCACGGCACGAGCATGGCCGCGACCTCTGCTGGATCTCGATAGCGCCGGAGGGTTGCAACGAGCTCCTCGCGGCTCGACCACGGCAGCACGTTACCGCGAGGGGTTGCGTACTCGAGGTACAGGCTGTCGTCGGAAGAGATCATCTTCTCGAGGGGCACCCCGCTCGCGCGGGCCGTGTCGTCGATGAATCGACGCAGCCCGCGGTCGGTGACCAGCACGTCGTCGAGCAGGGTCGCCAGGTCGCGATTGTTGGGAATGGTCGCGTGGATCCGCGGGTCGGCGGCGAGAGCAGTCAGGTGCGCCCGCGATGCCACGAGAGGACGCTCGGAGGCGACCAGGATGCCCTGGCCGCCGCCGTAGAACAGCGTGACGTGCTCGAACTCGTCCGCCAGCGTGTGCAGGATGGTCGCGAAATCTCGCTGGCTCATGTGGTGGAGCTGGACCCACTGTTGAAACACTCCGCCGGGCTCGAGCCTCGAGTGCACGAGCTGATAGAACTCACGACTGTAGAGGTTCGACGCGCCGGCAAACCACACACTCGACAGCTCCATGCTGATCAAGCTGTAGCGTTGGGTCGCGAGCAGCAAGAAGTTGCGACCGTCCGCCAGGTGCAGAGCGACGCGCGGGTCGTCGAGCGAGTTGTAGTTGATGCTGCCGAAGTACTTCTTGGCGGCCACGCTGATGGCCGGCGAGATCTCGACCATGTCGATGTGCTGCCAGGGATAGGCGGCAATCGTGCCGAGCGTCGTGCCGGTGCCCAGCCCGATGACCAGCGCCTGGCGTTGTGCCGTCACGAACAGCGACGGGTAGTGCGCGAAGAATCGCTGCGCGTGCAGCTCCCAGCCGTTGTTGCCCTGAAACTTGCCGTTGGTGTAGAGCGTGAGCACGTCGCCGCGCCGGGCGACCGTCGTCACTCCGCCGTGCACGTCCTCCTCCATCATCAACAGCTCGTCGGGCACTTCATCGGAGTCGAAGTACACGTTCGAACCGCTCGTCAGACGGCCCAGATCCCAGCGCGGCGCGAGCAGACCAAAGGCCGCAGCCACGGCCGCGCCGGCGATCGCGAAGCTCTTCACCGCGGGCGAGGTCGCCAGCGCCGTCGCCACGCCGAGGGCGGCAAAGACGAGCGCGCTCGCGATCAGCACCCGCTGTGAGCCGAGCGCGGGCAACACCAGATAACCGGTGACGAGTGAGCCGGTGACGGCACCCATGGTGTTGATGGCGGTGAGCCGACCCACGAGGCGACCCACTGCTGCGAAGCGCGCCACCCGCGCCAGCAAGAGCGGGAAGGTGAGCCCCATCAGCACAGTGGGCAGGCACAGCACTGCGAAGGCGACCAGCGCGCGCATGGCCTCGCGACCCTCGAAAGACGAGATGTGTTCGCCAGTCCCCTTGAAGATCAGCGGCAGCCTATCCCAGAGTGGCAGCGTTGCCGCCAGCAGCACTCCGGTGAGGACCAGGCTCGCGGGCAGGGCGAGAGCACCGCGGCGCTTGAGCAGCGCCGGGGCGCGGGAAGCGCCAACGAACAGGCAGCTCAGGAACACGGCAAGGATGAGCCCGAACGCGTAAGCGCTGTTGCCGATGACGAGCGCCAACAGATGAGTGAACACGACCTCGGCGGAGAACACGAGGTAACCCGAAGCGAAGGCCAGCAGGGTGAGCAGCCCCAGCTCGCGGGAGCTCGGATCGGCCTCTGCTAAGGCGTTTTCGCCCGTTTCGGACTCCGGCGCGGATGCCGCGTCCGAGCGCAGCGGGGCCAGCGAGCTCGAGCGCCTGCCCAGCAGAATGGCAAGTACGCCGATGCCGGCACTGAGGGCCGCGGCCACGCCGACGGTGCGGGTGAGGCCCAGCGCCGGGAGCACGAAGTACGCCGCCAGGACCGCGCCCAGTGCTCCACCCAGAGTGTTCGCCGCGTACAGAAAACCGAGGCGGCGCGCACGCTCGCTGGCTTCAGCGTGGGATTGCGCCGCGCCCTCCCCGAGGGCCCGGGCGAGGAATGGCAGGGTCGCGCCCATGGCAGTCGTGGGAACGATCACCACGAGCATGGCCAGGCACCAGCGTGCACCACTCAGCACGACCAACGAGCCGGGGGCTGCCTGAGCCACCTTCACGTAGAGCGGGGTGAGAGAGTGGAACGCAAACGGCGCGATGGCCACGGAAAGGGCGACCGCCAGCTCCAGCACGCCGTAGGCGATCAACGGATTCTTGATGCGCGTCGACAGCTTGCCGCCGAAGTGCGCGCCGATCGCCAATCCGGCCATGAAAGCCGCGAGCACCGCGCTCACAGCGTGCGCCGTCGAGCCAACGATGTACGTCAGGTACTTGGAGAAACACAGCTGATCGATCAGCCCGGTGGCGCCCGAGACCACGAAGAGCAGGACCGGCACCCAGAACGGTGTCACGACGGGCGGCACGCTCGCGCGCGACAGACCTGAATCGGTGGCGGTGGACGCAGTGCTCTTCACGGCGGGCGCAACATAGCGGAGCCTCGCCGCGAGTCACTCCGGATTTTCTGGGAATTGGGTGCACAAATCGCGGTTCCGCTTTCCCTGCGGCCGCGTAAGTGGGAAAGAGTCGGTTGACCCATGCAGTCCCCGGCAACCGGTGTTGCTCCCGCCGAGCAGTCGTTGGCTCGGGCCATCGACCGCCACAAGAAGGCGCCGCTGGCGCTGACCACCGAGCCGCGAGGGCTCGGGCCCTATCGCGGGTACGGTGAGGTCCTCGCGGCGTTGGGTGAGCTCGGCCGAGGCGGCGCGGAGATCACGCTGATCGGCAAGAGCGTGAAGGACGAGCCGATCTTCGCCGCCCTGGTCGGTCCCGCCGACGCCCGGCGCACGAGCGCGATCGTCAGCGGCGTGCATCCGATGGAGTGGATCGGGTTCGAGACCCACCTGACGTTGCTCGAGCGCCTGGTCGAGCGCCCGCCGACGGATCGCCGGGTGATCTCCGTGCTGGTCGCGAACCCCGATGGCGTGATCTCCGTCGAGAACAACTTGCGCCGGACTCGTCGGCGGTTCGTGCGCCACAACGCCCGGGGCGTCGATCTGAACCGAAATTTCCCGAGCTTCTGGGGCAAGACGAGCCTCGCTCGCCTGATGCTCAAGCCGATCTTCTCCGCCGGCGACGGCCCTGCGAGTGAGCCCGAGGTCCGGGCGATCGTCAGCTGTTTCAAGGGCAAGATGGTCGACCGCGCGCTCTCTCTCCACAGCTTTGGTGGCGCGGTGCTGTATCCATGGGGCGGACAGGTACGGCCGGCGCTCGATCGCACCGAGCTGCGTCGCTGGGCGCGACAGGTCGCGCGCCGCTCGGATCCACACCGCCCGTATCGCGCGGTGCAGTCGTCGCACTGGGTGCCGGGGTTCACCGCACCGGGCATGGAGCTCGATTGGTTCTACGACGTGCACGGCGCACTCAGCCTGCTGGTCGAGTGTTCGCGGGGTGGTCTCGGCCTGCCCGGGTTTTCGCCCGGGAAGTGGCTCGAGCCCTTCGCCTGGTTCAACCCGACCGACCCAGCCAAGGTTGCTCCGCACGTGGCCCAAGCCGTCGAGCGTTTTGTGCGCGGCGCCGCACGCCCGAGCGACTGATTTTGCGGCGCGGGCAGGCGCGGGGCCCGGACTACTCCGGCTGCATGTGCTCGGGCAGCGCCCGCAGAAACGGCGCGCGCAGGGCCTGGATGTGCTCGTCGATGCGGTCCTCGCTCCAGTCTTCCGTGGAGATGGGCGGCAGGAACACGATCTTGACCGGGTTGGGCCGGAGCAGCAGCGTCGAGCGAGTCCAGACGTTCTCCAGACCCGTGGTGACCATCGGCACGATCGGCAGGCGGGTCTCGAGGGCCATGTGCACGATGCCCTTCTTGAACGGCTGCAGTCGCCCCGTACGCGAGCGGGTTCCCTCGGGCAAGATGCAGAGATGGAGCCCGTTGTCCCGGATGAACTTTGCGCTCTTCCGCAGCGCGGCCTTGGCGCGATCGGTGCGACTGCGATCGACGAAGACGTGCCCCGCGAGCCACCAGGCCTGCCCGTAGAATGGGTAGTAGAACACCTCCTTCTTGGCGACGCCGACGGTGCCGCGGGGGGTCAACCAGATGGTGGTGAAGGCGTCGAGCAAGGAGGTGTGATTGCAGGCGTAGATCGCGGGTTGACTGGCGCTCAGGTTCTCGAGGCCCTCGACGGTGACCGGACACCCGGTGCACGCCATGACCGCGCGACCGATGAGCACACCGAAGGCGTTGGTCACGTAGATGCGCCCCACGCGCCACGGCAAGAGCAGTACCAGCACCGGGGTCATCGTGCCGACGAGCGCACCCACGGCAGCGAGGCCAATGCCGATGCGGGCGAGACTCTTGATGCGAAGCAGCATCGCGCGCGGGACGCTAGCCCATTTCTTCCTGATCTGGTGGGTCGTTCTCGGTCCCGGGCGCGTGTGGTCGCCCCCTAGAACACCGAGCAGCTTGCGCTGTTCGTGTTCTAGGACCTTTACGTTGGGGCTGCGCCCCAAACCCCCGGCCTTCGGCCGTGCGCGCTCCGCGCGCGAGCGCCGAACACCTTGCAAGTCCCGGAAAACAAACGACGTTCAACCTGTTCGGCGCTCTAGCGCAGGTGCTCGGGCAAGAGCGACTGCCGCGTGCTGGTGGGGCCAGCCGTGTCGGTGTGTTTCTCGACCTCGAGCACGAGCTCCGCGACGCGCGGGGGCGGTACCTCCGCCGCCTCGGCGATACGATCGATGACGCTGCGCTCGGCGGCGGAGAGCCCCTCGCTGGCGA
This sequence comes from Myxococcales bacterium, assembly GCA_016706225.1. Classification (NCBI taxonomy): domain Bacteria; kingdom Pseudomonadati; phylum Myxococcota; class Myxococcia; order Myxococcales; species Myxococcales bacterium. The sequence goes on along the minus strand of JADJKB010000010.1, from coordinate 37,955 downwards.
AGGCGATGGCGAGCGCGACCCGCAGCCCGGGCTCGGCGGCGTCGCAGTCCCGCAAGATCGCGCCGACCCAGCGTGCCCGCGCTTCGGCCCCGGCGACCCCGATCACCTCGACGCTGGCGCTGATGAGTGCGTCGACGACCTCTGGAGTGACCTTCGTCTCGAGCAACGTCTGGAACACCTCGGACAAGAGCGCGTGTTCCGAGGCGTCGACGTCGCCGTCCGCGCTGGCAACCAGCACTCCGAGGTCGATGACCGGGGTCGGGTTGTACCCGCCGAGCTCGAACGCGGCGCACAGCTCCTCGATGGCTGGATCGATGATCTTACGCATGCTGCCTCCTCAAGCCACCTGCGGGGGTGGGGGTGGAATGGAGGTGCTGCGACGCCTCTCGAGGCCCAGTACCATCTGGGCGCGCAACGCGAGCAGACCGTCCACGACCTCCGGAGCGGCGCGGGTCTCTTCGGCTCGGCGCAGGGTCGCATCGAGGGTTGCGATCCGCGCGTGCTGCATGGCCCGGAGCGAGTACGTCATTTGCAGGAAGGTCTCGAACAGATCTTCCAGCTCGTCACCACGCCGCAGGCGTTCGTCCACCACCAGGCGGCCCGTGCTCACGCGCCGCAGCAGGCGTTTCAGCTTCGAGACAGGGCCGACGATGCGGTGGGTGATCACGATGCCCATGAGGGTGAGCACGACCAGCAGCGAGAGCGCCGAGCCGCCGAGCAACAGCTTCAGGCTCTGGCGGTCGTTGCGGATGTCGTCTTGCAACCGGCGCACGTCCGCGAGGTTCTTCTCCTGTCGTGCGTCGACCTCCCCGAGCGACTCGTTCAGCGCCGACGCGAGCGCGGCGTTGTCGGGCTGAGCCATCTCGACCGCGCCGCGCGCGAGCACGTTGTTGGCCTCCGACTCCTTGAAGGCCTTCTCGGCCTGGGTCACGGCGATCTGCGCGGTGGCGGACGTGCGGGCGGCCATGCGGGCGAGCAGCGCGCCGAGGGCGGCCATCACCACGAAGACGACGACGACGAGGTACGCCGTCCACTTCAACTGAAAGCGAGCGTCGATCAGACGGAGCTTGGCTCGGCGTGCTGCCATCGGAGAAAACTACCAGTGAAGCGCTCCTCGGAACATCGAGTTCTGGGCGCCGCTCGCGCTGGTCGGGTGGCGCTAGACCTCGTCCGCGCAGGGGGGCAGAATGGCTTCGGAGGAGGGGGGCTCCGGCACGAGCTGGGGCGTGCAGCGATGACGAACGACGACGGGCACGGGGGGCGCGGCGACGAGGGCGAGACGCGGCTGGCCGCCGAGCTTGCGGGCGCCCGGGCCGAGCTCGCGGAGCTGAAGCGAACCATCGAGAGCTTGGAGGAACGAAACCTGGCGTTGCAGGGCGTGGTCGACGACGCTTCGCCTGGGCCGGACGCGGCGGGCAGGGCGGGCCTGGACGACCTGCTGGAGGGTTGTCAGATCATCGGCTTCGACTGGCGTTTCCTGTATCTCAACGACTCCGCCGCGGCACAGGGGCGCATTCCGAGGGAGAAGTTCCTCGGCCGTACGATGCAAGAGGTGCTTCCCGGCGTCGAACGCACCGAGATGTTCGGAGTGCTCGAGCGATGCATGAAGGAGCGACGCTCGTTATTCTTCGAGAACGAATTCTTGTACGCGGATGGCTCCTCGGGTTGGTTCGAACTGAGGGTCCGACCGCACCAGGACGGCATCTTTCTGCTCTCCATCGACATCACCGAGCGCAAGCGGGCGGAGCGCGAGTTGATGGATTCGAAGGCTTTCGTCGAGGCCATCGTGGAGAACGTGCCGCTGATGATCTTCCTCAAAGACGCAAAGGACCTGACGTTCGTTCTGTTCAATCGCGCGGGCGAAGAGCTGCTGGGTCACAATCGCGAGGTGTTCCTCGGCAAGAACGACGCGGACTTCTTTCCGGCCGAGCAAGCGGCCTCTTTTACCGCCACGGACCGCGCGGTGCTGGAGGGAAAGTTCGGCACGCTGGACATCCCCGAGGAGACCGTCCTGACGGCCACGCAGGAGCAACGGCTGCTTCATACCCGGAAGGTCTGCATTCGGGGAGCCGATGGCACGCCGAAGTACTTGCTGGGGATCTCCGAGGACATCACCCTGCGCAAACGGGCCGAGGAGGAGAGGGCTGCGCTCGAAGCCCAGCTTTTTCAGGCCCAGAAGATGGATTCGGTGGGCCGGTTGGCGGGCGGTGTGGCGCACGATTTCAACAACATGCTCGGGGTGATCCTGGGGCACACGGAGATGGCAATGGAAGTGGTCGCCCCTGGCTCGCCGTTGCATGCCGATCTGGAGGAAATCCGCAAAGCCGCGCGTCGTTCGGCCGACCTCACCCGACAGCTGCTGGGCTTTGCCCGGCGGCAGACGGTCACCCCGAGGGTGCTGGATCTGAACGACACCGTGGCCAGCATCCTCACGATGCTTGGGCGGCTCATCGGGGAGCACATTCGCCTCGCCTGGCTGCCCTGCGAGGGACTCTGGCCACTCGAGGTGGACCCGTCTCAGATCGATCAAGTCCTGACCAACCTGTGTGTCAACGCTCGGGATGCGATCTCCGGCGTTGGCAAACTCACGATCGAGACCCGCAACGTCACGCTCGACGAACGCGAATCGGCCGCACACCTCGGCTCCGTCCCGGGCGACTACGTCCGGCTCTCCATCAGCGACGACGGCTGCGGCATGGACGAAGAGACGCAAGCCAAGCTCTTCGAGCCCTTCTTCACGACCAAGGAGCTGGGCAGCGGCACCGGGCTGGGGCTGGCGACGGTCTACGGCATCGTCAAACAGAACGACGGTTTCATCGAGGTCCACAGCGAGCTGGGCAGGGGCTCTACCTTCAACATCTTCCTGCCTCGGTACGAGGGCAGCGTCCTGGCGGTCCGAATGAACGCGCCGGCGGAGCCGTCCCTGCGCGGCCGCGAGACCATCCTGCTCGTGGAAGACGAGGAGGCGCTCCTCGGCATGACCCGGACCATGCTCGAGAAGTCGGGTTACGTCGTGCTGACCGCCAGCACTGCCGGGGAAGCCGTCCGTTTGGCCGAGGCGCACGCCGGAGAGATCCACCTGCTTTTGACCGACGTGATCATGCCCGAGATGAACGGGCGGGATCTGGCCAAGGCGCTCGTCGGCCAGCGCCCGCGGCTCGCCTGCCTGTTCATGTCCGGGTACACGGCCGACGTCATCGCCGGCACCGGCGGGCCGGATGAAGACGTGAACTTCATTCCGAAGCCGTTCACCATCCAGGCTCTCTGCGCCAAGGTGCGGCAAGCGCTGGACGGCAACCGGACCCGGTGAACGCACGGCTGATCGGAGCCGGAGATGAAGCGGTCGCTAGAACATCGTGTTTCAGAACTCGAACCCGTCACTGCGCGTCGGCGGCGGAGGCGCGGCGGCTGCGGGCGGGACGTACCGGGAAACGGAGCCGTAGTACGTAGCGATGCTGTCGAATTCGAGAAAGAGGCCCGGTACGCCAACCGCCACCGCGGCGACGCCCGCCAACTGCGCGTCGACACAGCCCGCCCTCCCTGGATGGTCGCAGTTGGAGCTGCTCACGCCTGCCGCGATGCCGGTGCCCAAGGCCGCTGCCAACAGGATCCCGCCCACGACCATCTCTGTGCGTCCGGGGTGCGTGACGTCGTCCACGTCGTTCCTGCGCACGAGGCGCTCATGGCCTTCGCTCTCGACCCACACCGCGTCCGCATCGCTGCGGGAAATTTTCCCTCTGACCTCTCGCCCGTCGCGGAGCCTCAACGTGGCCGAGCTCGAGCAGCCCGAGCTGCAGGCGGCGAACACCAGGTACGTTGCGACGCGACGCCCCCACTCCCGCTGCACACCTGCATGTTACATTGGGCGGGGCCACGCGGTGGGCTGCCTGTGGTAGGCTTTCGACATGGCCGAAGCTGCGAAGCGGCGTGCGACCTACGCCGACGTGCTCGCAGCACCCGCCGGGATGATCGCTGAGATCATCGACGGTGAGCTACGACTTTCCCCGAGACCGGCCTTGCGGCACAGCGCCGTGTCCTCTGCACTGGGCGAGGAGCTCGGGCCGCCGTTCAAGAGAGGGCGGGGCGGCCCCGGTGGATGGATCATCCTCGACGAGCCCGAGCTGCACCTGGCGTCGGACATCCTGGTGCCGGACCTTGCGGGCTGGCAGAGAGAGCGGCTGCCGGTGCTTCCAGACGAGCCCTACCTCACTCTCGCACCGGATTGGGCATGCGAGGTGCTGTCGCCATCGACGGAGAAGATCGACCGCGCCGACAAGCTCGGCATCTATGCGCGCGAGGGGGTTCGCCATGTCTGGCTCGTGAACCCGATCCAGCGTTTGCTGGAGGTTCTGCGACTGGGCGACGGCCAGTGGGTGCGCGCCGCGGCATTCCGCGACGACGCCCGAGTGCGGGCGGAGCCCTTCGACGCCATCGAGCTCGATCTCGGCGTACTTTGGGCGGACGTCGCGTCGGGGTGATTCCCAGAACGCCCGCCGAGAAAACGTTCGACGTGCTCACCCAAATCCGCGGAGATGAAAAATGGCGTCCCCAACGGGATTCGAACGCCCGGGGACGCCCACTACCACCGCGGAATCCGCCGAAAGCCACATCGAAGAGCGGACGCCGCACGTGGTGGACGATGGTTCCAAGTTGGCGACCGTTGGCGACCCGGGACGATTGGGGACGATTGCCGACACCGTCGAAGCTGCCCTTGCTGATGCGCTCGTGAAGGCGACCGCTGCGGGTGCCTGGGATGCTGTCGCCCAGCTCGCCCGGGAGCTTCAGGTACGACGGGAGGGCGGGGCGGGGGTGGTGCGCCTCGACGCCGCCCGAGCGCGGAGGAAAGGCTAGCGGGTCGGGCTCGTGCTCCTGATCGCCACCGGGGTCGGTAGTAGGCAGCGGCGCGGGGTCGACGCCTCGCGCGGCGCCGCGTAGCATCCGCCGTCATGCGTGGCGGAGCTGTAGTTCTCGTTGGGCTGTTGGCTGGGTGTCCGCCGCCGGAGCCGCAGGCGCCAGAGCCGGAGCCCGAGGAAGTGACAGCGCCCAGCGGTGGGAAGGGCTTCGTGGTGGAGTGCTTGGCGAACGCCGACTGCGTCCGGCAGGCCAGCGCGCGGTGCGAGCTCGGGTACGAGTTGAACCCCCTCGGCGAGACCGGCAAGAAGACGACCACCAAGAGCAAGGCCACGGCGGTCGCGGTGACCGACAACATCGCAATTGCGGGAGGGAAGTCCGAGACCGAGGAGAGTTCGACGAAGCAATACCTCGTGGAGTGCAAGACCGAACGCGGCACCCTGAACGCTCCATGCCAGTCTGACGGCGACTGCACGCGCCTCCGGGTCGCTCTCATCGAAAACGGGCTGAAGGACATGGAGACGTGCGCCCCCGACCTGGACGGCGTGAAGCGCTGCACGTTCCCCTGCGAGGCGAAGGACGACGAGGAGACCTCGAAGCGGCTGGCGGATATCTGCGGGAAGCTCTCCCGCCGGTGCGTCGACACCAGCAAGGAGCACCCGCCGACGTGCCACTGACGCGGGCGCCCTCCCGGCTGGGACAGGCAAAGTCCGACGGTGGAGCCACCATTACTAGACGCCGAGCGGATTCGGCGTAGGACAAGAGAAAGCCCCGCACGGTTGGCGCCGCCGGGGCATGACGGAAGGTGCAGTTCCGTGCCGCCGAAGATAGCACCGAAGCAAAAGACGTCATCGGGTTCGACGTCCGCCGACAACATGCCCGCCGACTGGTGGCGCGCCTTGCGCGCGGCTGAGACCAAGGAACTTCGGCAGCGCCTGGATCCAAGAGACATTCCCGAAATTCTCAAGCGCATCTTCACGCTTGGCGAGCGCGCTGTGTACGCGAACGCGGATTCGGCGCGACAACCGGGCCTGGAGTTGATCACGCGACTCGCGTACGAGCTGAGCCACCTCCCGGTGGGCGGGGAGCACGTCGATGGGAAACCCACAGCGCGTCGTCGAAGGGGCGACCTTAGAGAGCGCCACGCCAGCGCCCTCGCCCAGGTGGCTGGCACGCAAGAGTACGCGGACTTGGCGCTTCTGGTTGAATCCGCCCTCGATGATGCCGCGATGCTTGGGGACAACGCCGGGGCAGTTGGATTTATCCGCTGTCGTCTTCGCCCTTTTTTTCGCGACGTCACCCTGGCTGATGATGCTGTGCTCTGCAACGCCATCGAGTGCTTCCGCAAGCCAAGGCACAGCAAGCGAGGGCCCCGGCCTCGCGGCGGGGAGACTTCAACAGCCGAGGACCGTGCCGAAGTCATCAATTCTGTGTTGATGAAGTTGGGGCTTGAGCAGCGAGAACCAAGGGACATCGAACGGCTGTTGGTTGGTCGGAGAGCGCAGCGCCACAGGCGAGTCAAAGACCTCAGCGCCAAGTAATTCCGATTGCGCCATCGGAGATTCGGTCGCCGCGCTGCCGCAAGCTGTCTCCCGTGGCTATCACCCTTCCAGCACAACGCCGCGCCGTTTCCCCCGAGGCGGCACGACAGGTCCAAGAACTGCTCCGACGCTACGCGGTAGCCCGGGTGGCGGCTCGACTCGGGTTCTCGCGGTATGCACTGCTTGCCGCTGGCGCCGGCCGAGACTTGCGGGCTGACATCGCGGACAGCCTGGAGTCGGCGCTGTCTGCCGCGCAGGTGGCAGCGGAAAGCGGCGAGGCGAAGCCGTGATGGCGGACGGGTTCGATATTTCCGCGGCGCTGTCCACGGCGACCCCAGAACGGCTCTGCTCTGATCTCCGAAACGAGCTGTTCCGCGTCGTGCATCGACGCGAGGACGCCGAGGCGTTCGCCCAAACCCTCCTGGCCGCTATGGTCGCGGGGTACATCGACATCGTACTCGGCCGGCGAGGGCACCGATGAACGCCCACGAGTTGCGCGCCCTGCTCCGTGAGGAGGTGCTCGGCTACATCCCAGACCCGGGCGTGAACCCCCCGCCGCATGACCGCGAGGCGGAAGAAATCGTGGCCAGCACCGTGCTCTGCGGCAACGCGAGCCCCGCCGGGCTCGACGTAGAAGCCGAGGATTTCTTTCTCCCGCTGCCTCGCCTGGTCTTCGGAGCTGCCGCTGCACTGGAGGAACGTGGCCATCCGGTTGACGCGTACGCGATCGCGGAAGCACTGGCCGTCCATGACGTGCGCGGCCCGGTGCCCGAGCTGCTGCTCGAGTTGAGGGACTTGGTCCCCCTGGCGCTGGGCCGGAACCTGCGGCTCTACGCGGAGCAGGTGCGTCAGTGCGCGCAGGTCCGCCGTCTACTCGAAAGCCTCGCATCCGTCTCTCACGCCCTCCGCTGCAACAGCATCTCAGCCGACGACGCGAAGGCCCGACTCCGCGAGGTGGCGCAGTGAGCCTCTTTCACGATGCCGCCAGGTCAGCCGTGCGGCTGGCCGACAAGCGCGCCGAACTCGATGGGTGGGAGCAGCCAGTTCCCCTGGGCTCCGGCAGCCCGCCACCCTTTCCGGTATCGGCCTTGCCGCCCACGCTACGCGCGTGGGTTCAGGCCGAGGCCACTGCGACGCAGACGCCGCCGGACCTCGCCGCAGCTATGGCGCTCGCCTCCCTCGCCGCCGCCGCATCAAAGCGCTTTGAGGTGGAGGTGCTACCAGGCTGGCGCGAGCCTCTGAACCTGTACTGCGCCGTCTCCCTGCCGCCTGGCAACCGGAAGTCTGCCGTGGTGCGTGATGCCACCGCGCCACTGCTCGGCTTCGAGCACGAGGAGGCCGAGCGTCTGCGCGCTTCGGTCGATGCCGCAAGACATAAGCTCGATATTCGGCGCGAAGCACACAAGAGGGCGATGAAACGCGCAGCCGGCTCCGACGACCCGGCCGAGATGCAGGAGGCCATCGAGCTTGGCGTGCAGCTGGACGAAACGGAGCTGCCAGTGGTGCCCCGCCTGGTAGCCGACGACGTGACGCCGGAACAGCTCACGGCGCTCATGGCCGCGCACGGCGGGCGCATGGCGATCATCTCCGCCGAGGGCGGCATCTTCGAGATCATCGCGGGGCGCTACTCGGACAGTCCGAACCTCGAGGTGTTCTTGAAAGGCCATTGTGGCGACGACCTGCGCGTGGATCGGGTGGGGCGAGCGCCGAGCCACATCCCTGCGCCTGCGCTGACCCTGGGCCTCGCCGTTCAGCCGGAGGTGGTGTCAGGGCTCGCGAGCAAGCCGACCTTCCGAGGCCGGGGGCTCCTCGCCCGCGTGCTCTTCTTCATGCCCGAGAGCATGGTGGGGCATCGGCTCTTCGATGTTCCGCAGGTGCCGGACGGGGTCCTGGACGACTACCGCGAGCTCTTCCGCAGTCTCCTCCGTGTCCCCTTGGACCGGGAGGGACCGAAGCGCATGACGGCGGCCCACGGCGCGGTTTCGGAGCTTCGCGCGTTCGCCGACGACATCGAAGCGAAGATGGCGCCGGGCGGGTCGCTCGCCCCGATGGCCGACTGGGCCAGCAAGGCGGTAGGGGCGACTGCTCGTCTCGCCGGGCTGTTTCACCTCGCCGGGCCTACCGCGGGGACTTCCGAGTGTTCTGAGCGTTCTGAGATAGGCGTGGAGACCATGAGGTCCGCCATCGTGGTCGGGCGGTACCTCCTGGCACATGCCGCCGCCGCCTTCGCCGTGATGGGCGCGGATAGCGCTACGGCGGGGGCGCAGCATCTGCTCGCCTGGGTCCAGAGCAAAGACACCCGACAGTTCACCAAGAGGGAGGCGCACCAGGCAAACCGGGCGATGTTTCAGCGTGCAGCCGACCTCGACCCCATGCTCGCGCTGCTCGAGGCTCATGGGTTCCTCTTTCGCCGGCCTGATGTCCCGACCCACGGGGGCAGGCCCAGGGGACCGTCGTACACGGTCAACCCCTCCGCCCTAGCTCAAAAGCCTCAGAAGCCTCAAAACCCGGTGTCCGCTCCGGAGGGGTCGCGAGTATGAGCGGCCTTGTGGTCATCGAGGCCGCCGACCTGGAGAAGCGCATCGAAGCCGCCGTCACCCGGGCGCTCCGACTGCATGCGGCACCGCAGGCTGGCGACTGGTGCGACGCCAAGACCTCGCCGCTGGGGTCGCCCTGGACCTTCCGCCGGCTGGCAAAGCAGGGCGCTTTCCCGACCTTCAAGCAGGGCCGCAAGCTCATCGCCCGGCGCGCCGACGTGGAGCGGTACATCATCGACCAGCGCATCGAGCTCGATCACGAGCAGCACCCGCAGAGCGATCCCGTCGACCCCGTGGAGCGGCTCATCGCCGCCGGGAAGCTGCGCGTCGTGGGGGGCGGTCGGTGAGCGCAAGCCCGCGAAAGCGCGTCAGCGCTGGTGCCAATCGTCTCGGGCCAATCGTCTCAGGGTGGTGTCGCACGGGTGCAAGTACACGCGTTGACTTGCGAATCGCACGAATCCCCAACGGGTGTGGCACCCGATGCCCTGCGGAGGCCCGCTGATGGCGCGCAACCCCACGCAACAGATCGCGGAACCGCCCGACCCACGCGACCGGGCGCAGGAGCTGCTCCTGCTCGGGCTCAGCATCCCGGAGGTGGCGCGCGAGCTGGGCATCGCGCGCTCCACATGCTGGCGCTGGACGCGTTCGCCAGACTTCGCTGCCCGGTATCGCATCGCCGCCCAGAAACGCGTTAGCGCGGCAGCGGAGCGCCTCGACGACGCCGCCGAAAGCGCCATCACCGTACTGGCCGAGTTGGCCGACGACGACGCGCAGCCGGCCGCCATCCGTGTACGCGCTGCCTCCGCGCTGCTCGGGCACGCCAGCTTCGCGAGGCGAGAAGACCCACGAGCCCCACGCCAGGAGCTGCCGCCAGATTTCGTGGAGCTGCTCGCGGCGCGCCTCGCTGCCGACGACGCCGGCATGCTCGAGCGATTCTTGGCCGCCCTGGTTAGAGACACCAGCGCGCGGCCGAAGCTACTGGCCGCACTGAATGAAGGAACACAATGACGAACGAAACGACAGACCTCGCCGTGGGCTACCTGCGCTCCTGGGCTCGCGCTCAGACCCTCACTTTGGAGGCGATGCGGAACCCCTTGGCTCGTGAGCTGGTGCGCCGCGCCTTGGCAGAGCATGACCGCACCGGCAGCTTCGCCGAGACGATGGCTAACGCCCGCGAGGTGCTGTCCGAAGGGCTGACCGAGGAGCGCGAGCCGGCGTGAGCGTAGTGAGCCCGCAATCACTGGGAACGTGCAAGGAACGATGCCACAAGCGGAACCGGCCACCCGGGACGGCCGAGCAGTACCTGCGACGAGACGAGCTACGATTGCGGCGATCGCGCCATTCGCCTAGCCTGCGCGCAAATGCTTGTCCTCCACAGGCTGCCGTTTGGAATTGCGGTGCTGCTTGCTGGGTGCTGCGGCGCACGCGCTTCTGGCAAGCAGTACATCACACCCAATGGCACGACGGCCTACGTGAAGTGCCGTTCGGACATAGAACTCTGCCACGAGCACGCAAGGTTGCTGTGCGGTTCTCGGGACTACGAGATACTCAGCCAGTCAGAGGAACTCGGCGGGGCCTGCTCCCCGTCGTGGGGGTTCCTCAACACCTGGTACAAGATGAATATCGCCTGCCGAGCGCCGCGCGCGCGCCCGCGACCGCCGGAGCCGCAGGAAGAGGACCTGGACTAGAACGCATCGGGGCTACAGCTCGCGTCAGCCGGGGCACCGTTGGGCCGGTCTGCAAGAGTTCGAGTTCGAAGAGCATCTTCATGGGCGAGCGCCGGCCGCTACGACAACTGGGTTGCGTAATTCCTACGCGTCTCCGCGCTCTTACGCGTGACCCCTTTCCATCGCAGCGAATCGGTCCCATCCTGAGACGAAAGCGCCCCCGCGACGCGTCAACGTCCGGGGGCATGGCCCGAACCTGAACGAGAGGCACGAGCAATGCAGAACCTAACGCACGTCACCGGAGGCCGCCATGGCGCGTAAGGCGACCGGCACCGTGATGTACAGGCCCGCACGACCGGGAGAGCAGATCGGACACTGGCGCATCCGCGTGACTTGCCCCGATGGCTCACGCCCCTGGATTGACCTCGACCCCTCGCCCAAGTCGAAGCAGTCGGAGGCCAAAGCACGCGAGGCCGCCGGTCACTACAGCGAGGTATTCCGTCAGCGTGGCATCGTCGCAGTAGCGCAGCGCCAAGCGCCCGCACCGACCGCGGCAGCCCCGGGAGAGACCGTTGCGGAGTACGTGGTGCGATGGTTCGCCGAACGGCAACGCGCTGGCCTTACCAGTGTTTCGACCGACACCGGGCGCATCACCACGCACGTGCTCCCTGTCATCGGCCCCCGGCCCATGGCGGAGGTCACACGCGACGATGTGCGCGCTGTCGTGGAGTACATCGACAACCGGGTGAAGGCCGGCGCTATCTCCTGGTCCACCGGGGTGAAGGTGTGGGGGCTCGTAACCAAGATGTTCGGCGACGCCGCCGACTCCAAGGTGGCAAGCCTGCGGGTGCGCGCCGACAATCCCTGCGCCAGCCTGCCTGGCCCAGACCGAGGTGAGCGCAAAGGGAAGCAGTGGCTCTACCCCAGCGAGGTGCTGGCCCTGCTCGACTGCGCCGGTACCGCTACGCTGGCGCAAGCTGTACGCGCTGGCGACCTACCTCTACGTGCGACCGGGCGAGCTTGCCGCCCTCGAATGGGCCGACGTGCACCTCGACCACGGGTACGTCTACGTGCACCAAAGCCTCGACCTCCGCACGGGGGAGACCAAGTCCACCAAGACCAAGCTGACCCGGAAGGTGCCCGTCCCCGAGGCCCTGCGCCCGTTGCTCGAGTCGATGCACAGGGCGGCCGGCGGCAAGGGTCGCGTCATCCAGAACCAGCACGCCAACAAGGACGCCGAGCACGGTTTCCCGCCCCTGGAGGACTTGGCCGACCGGCTGCGCGTACACCTGAAGCGCGCTGGCGTGGATCGAGCCGACCTGTACGCCGACCGGCCGACGACCAAGCGGATCACGTTCTACGACCTGCGCGCCACCGGCATCACCTGGGAGGTGCTGGCAGGCACGGAGCACGTGCGCGTCATGCAGCGCGCCGGGCATGTTCAGTTCTCCACCACGCTCGGATACATCCGCGAAGCGGAGACGCTGGGGCTTGCCGTGGGCACGCCGTTCCCGCCGCTGCCGCCGAGCGTCGTCGACGCCGAAACCGGGCTCAATCGTCCCAGCCAATCGTCCCAGAAGTCGGCCCGTGGGTCAGCCGCTCGGAATCACACACGTAGTTTGGCGTCCCCAACGGGATTCGAACCCGTGTTACAGCCTTGAAAGGGCCGTGTCCTGGGCCGGGCTAGACGATGGGGACCGGCAGGGCCGCTCCATCTAGCAAAAAGCCCCGGGCTCGACAATCACACGCTGAACAATCTGCGATCACGGCGACGATTCGAGGGTCCAGAGCGCGCCGCGGCGCTGATCTCCGACAAAAATCTGATTTTGGAACGCGACCAGCGGCGCGGCGCAATACCCGTCATCCACGGCGAAGGGGGACTTGGCCGCATCCACCTTGGCCAGCACCACCGGGCCGGACTTCTGGAGCTCGACCAGCGCTCGCTCCGCCATCACCAGCAGCCGCTCTCCCGCACGCAGCACGTCCGTCGGCCGCCCGACGTCGGCCGGGAGCGTCACGCTCTGCCAGTGATCGCCGTCCTCCGTCACCCACAGCTCACCACCGTCCGCACCCAGCGTGATCCAGTACAGCCGCCCGCGGTCCGCACACCAGCGCAGCGTGTGCGCCCCGCCCGAACGTGTGATCTGCACCGCCCGGGCATGCTCCGGCGCAAGCGCAACAGCATCGCGCGGCGGCGCGAGCACCACGTAGTCGTTGCGGTCGATGCCGTACAGGGGACTGATCGCGGCGTAGAGCCGATCGCGAAAACGCGTCATGTAACCGAGGCGCACCGCACTCTCGCCCTTGGCGCCGTCGTACGCGTAGGCCACGTCCCATCGGTCCGGCTTGGCGCCCTCGACGAACAACACACCCGGCGAGCGCGACGCCGTGGCCTTGGGAGGAACGACCGCCCCCGTCGATGCGTAGAGCTTGCCGCGGAAGCGGATGACGTCGAGCACGTGGATGGCGCCCGGCAGCAAGATCGCTCCGCCGCGCTCCTGGGTCGGTGCGCGCGGTGGTCGATGCCCGGGGCTGCCGACGCGCTCGAACTTCCCGGCGCCGTCGCTCGAGAACACGTAACCCTCGACCCCGAACCCGATACCCAGCCCGAGGTACGGCGGATCCGCGTCGGGCACGTAGAAGCGGCCGCCAATGTCGCGCAGGCGCAGAAATCCCTGACCGCCCGCGCCGCCGGTCTCGGGCTCACCCGCGCGATTCCAGTCGAACACGAGGGCGAACGGTGTCTTCTCCCGCGGGTCGTAGCGAGTGATGGTCGCGCCGGTGTACCCGAGCGGCGCCGTGGCGTGGCTCATGAACAACACGCCGTTCCGCACGCCGAAGTCACACACCCGAGTGAGCGCCGACCAGTGGCGACCGACCTTCACGAAGCGCGGCCGCTCCGGCAGCGTGGCCGTCGCAGCTTCCGTCTCATCATTGCCGTCGGGATCGAGCTGCGCGGGTTTGGGCGGCGCTCGGGGTGGCGCCGAGGCCGAGGTCGAAGCCATTGCACTGGGTGCCGGCGGCGCTCGGAGCGCGGGCTGCGCGGGCGGGGTCGGCTCCGCGATCGGCGCGGGCGGCGCGCAGGCGCTGAAGAGCGCGAGCAGTGGACCCAGATGGCGCCGCATCGGGCCGAGCTTAGCGCGCGGACGACGGCGCTCGGGCACACTTCCGCCCTGCCTTCGCAGGCATAACGAAGCCTGGGCCGTAAGGGCAAAAAACTCGGCCGATCGCCGCTGCCGCCGCTAGGTTCGGGCCGATGCTCCGGCTCCGTGCGCTCCTCTGCTTGCCCCCGCTCGCGCTCTTCGTGGCCTGCGCAGCGAACGACGACGGCGCGGCTCCGCCGCCAGCGGCGAAGGTGACGCCCCAGCGCGTGCGCGCCAAGAAGCTGCGACGCGAGGCCAGGCCGGTCGCGAAAGAGAAGACCGAAGTGCCGCCCGTCGCGGTGAGCGCGGAGCCGGCAAGCGAACCTGTCACGAGCTGCCCGGACGGCATGGCGCTGGTCGAGGGGGAACACTGCCGGGCGGTCGAGCAGCGTTGCCTCGAACAGCTGTCGAGCCCCGAGGCCGGCGCCGATGAAAATCGTTGCGCGAAGTTCGAAGCTTCGAAGTGTACGAGCACCGCGCCGGAGCCACGCAAGATGCGCTTTTGCATGGACCGCTACGAGTATCCGAACGTGGTCGGGGAGCTGCCAATGACCCTGATCAGCTGGGCCGACGCCGACCGCACCTGTCGAGCCCACGGCAAGCGTTTGTGTACCGAGAGTGAGTTCACCTTCGCCTGCGAAGGCGAGAAGATGTTGCCTTACACCTACGGCCTCGAGCGCGACGCGAACAAATGCAACATCGACAAGCCGTACCAGACACCCAGCAAACGCCTCTTGCCCTACGAGCAGTGCCTGGCCAACCCGACGTGCGCCGCGGAGTACAAGCGGGTCGATGGTCGTGAGCCGATCGGCTCGCACCCGGAGTGTGTCTCGCCGTTCGGGATCTACGATCTGAACGGCAACGCCAACGAGTGGGTGAGCCAACCCTGGAAAAACCCACCGCATCGCTCGGGGATCAAGGGCGGCTGGTGGGGACCCGTGCGCAATCGCTGTCGGGCGATCACCCAGAGCCACGGCGAGACCTATCAGGGTTACGAGGTCGGGTTTCGCTGCTGTCAGGACGTGCCGACCGCGGGGGACGGCGGTGTGATGGCGGACGCTGCGCCAGCAAACTAGGCTCGGGCCAGCCGCGGCTCAGCGCCCGGCGCTCCACCACAACACCAAGACGACCGTCGGCAGTGCAACGAGCGCTATCACGGCGCAGCGCTGGAGCAGGCGCCGTTCATCGGCGGGCATGACACGACGCGTGGGCAGGCGCGGCAGCGGGGTTCGCTCTGGCAGCGGCGCGGCAGCTTGCAGCGATCGCCAGGGCGCGTTCGTGACTTCATCATCGACGTCGTCACACGGAATGATGGGGTTCGTGCCGGGTTCCGGCGGGCAGCTCCAGCGCTCCGGGTGGTAGGCGTCGAGCCCGGAGCGGAGGGCCGGCATACCGACCAAGGTTCCCGTGCTCGTCATGCGGAGCGTGCCGCCGGACTTCCAGCTCGTCGCTGCCATGGCATCACCTCGGGCGAATCCGTTGCCCGGGGACCGGGGCGACATTCATGCGCCTGGCGCCGAGCCCACGGCGGCGCAGCAGCGCGCCGCGCCCGGCGGCGAAGCCGACACCGGCGGGGAGACCTAGATCCCGCGGGCGCACGCCCTGCCGTCGGGACCGCCTTGGGGTGTTGGCCACCACGCACAGCGGGGTGGTTTTGCGCGGCCGCTCGCGAAGGCATGAGCTCGATTGTCAATCGCCATCACCAGCGCCCCGGCATTGTTCAAGAGCATGGAGTAGGTCGGGTGTTTCCCCGACACGGGCAGGGCGGCCTGCCAAACCTCGGCGCCGTCGGCGAGTGCGCGCGTGACCAGGCGCTGCGAGCTGCCCGGTTCGAGCAGGCGCGCGACGAAGTAGGTGGAGCCGGATGCGTCCGCGGCGAAGGGGCCGATGAGCGCCGCCGTGCCGACGTCGAAGCTCGCGCTCCACACTTCGCTGCCCGCCGCGGTGTTCTCGATGTCGAGCGCGCAGGGCGCGTCGATTTGCGGTGGCTCGCACGGTTCGCCCGGGGACCCAGCGTCGCCAGGTGTTGGTTCGACGAGGGAGCTGCGCGAGCCGCAACTGCTGGCCGCGACGCCGAAACACAGGGCCAACACCGCGCCCAGTCGGGTCCGTGTGCGTTCGTGCCCCATCGCTCAACCCACGATGAGCGCGTAGAGCGCCGCGTCGCGTGGACCAAAGCCGTTCACCGCCATGACATGCTTCGTGAGCGAACCCTCGCGCTGATATCCGGCGCGCTCGGCCACGCGCGCTGACGCCGGATTGCCTTCGATCACGAACAGCTGCAGGCGGCGGAGCCCCGGCGTCACGCGCAGCGCGTGATCGCCCAAGAGGCGTAACGCGGCGCCGGCCAGCCCGCGTCGGCGAAACGCGGGCAGCACGAAGTAGAACGCCTCGAGCAGCCCGGCGTCGTGAGCGTACGGCTGGTGCGCACCGACGACGCCCGCGGCTTCACCGTTCACCTCGATGACCAAACGGATCGGACCGCCGGCCGCCGAAGCGGCGACCCGCTTCTCCACCCAGACCTTGGCATCTTGGTCCGAGAGGTCGCGCGGCACGAACGTCCAGTCCGGCACGTCGCTCCGGCTGGCCGCGGCGATCATGCCGAAATCGTGATCGGCCAGCGGGCGAAGCACAAAATCGTCCCCTCGGAGCTCCATGCCGACCACTATCGCCGAGCCGAGGCTTGGAGAGCAATCGCCTGGCATGTGCCCCCGAGTGGCGGATCCCGCGAGCGCATCGACGCGCGCGCGGGCTCGTGGGAGATTGGGCCGGGTGCGGAGTCGACCGTGGTCTTGGCTCGTCGGCGCCGCCGTCGCATCCGCGTGCGCAGGCGGAGCGACGGAGCGCACGGGTGCCACAGCGCCCGACGAGACGCCGCCGCTCGGGCCGAGCCAAGTGCCAGCGCCGGCAGCGCCGACGCCGCCGGCTCCGCCGAGTGAGCCCGACGCCGAGAGCGCGCCGGTACCCGACGCTGGGTTTGCCTCGCGACCGCTGACCGGGGCAGCGTCGGACTCGGGTGCACGCGAGGACGGCGGCGCCGAGAAGCCCAAAACAAAGCTGGCGTTTCATCCGCCCGGGCGCTGTGTCGACACCGAGGCAGACGTGAAGAGACGGCATCGAGCGTTGGGACAGTCCGCGCCCGGTGGCGCAAGCGAACCCAGTCTCAGGCTGTCCGCCGATCTCGACGCGGACGGTCAGGAGGACGAATTCTTCGACGGAGGAGTATGGAACACCACACATCGAACTTACGTCTACGTTCGCCGCGGCAAGTGTGGTCATTTTCTCGGGGAGATCGTGACGCGTGCCGGTCTGGGCCCGCTCGAGACATCCCACCGCGGTTTGCTCGACTTGGGCGGGGGCTGGTCGTGCGTCGTCCAGTGCTGCGAATCCGTGAGGTACGAGCAGTGGCGCTTCGACGGACGGCGTTATCGTCACGCAAAGACGAGCTACGAAGAACGCGACTGCAGTTCGCACGGCGGAATTTGATGCTGGCGTCAGCGGCGGCTGACGCGCCCGCTCACGATCGAGCGCGTCACCGACGCGCTTCTGAAATTGCGGACCCGGCACACTAAATTTAGAAGGATCACCCCATGCCCCGAGCCCGCACCGGCCTTCGCACCGTTCTGATGGCCCTCGCGCTGCTCGCGATCGCGCTCTTCGCCGGCTATCGTCTTGGTGTGCGGCGGGGCACGAGCGGTGCCCCGAGTGCAGCCAGCGCCGCGCCGGCTTCCGCCTCGACGTCGGTGAGACTCCGGCCCCGACGAGGGGGATTCGGCAGCATCCAGCTGTCCGAGGGCGCCGTCGAACGCGCGAACGACGGCCGCCTGGGTGTGTTTGCGGGGCGGGTCGTGTCGGCGGGCGACGGCGCGCCGGTGCCGCAGGCAGAGCTGACCTTCGTTGGACCGGATGGCGCTCGGGTCGTGAGGAGCGGAGCCGACGGCAGCTTCGTGTTTCAGCCGGAGCGGGCCGGGCTGCACGAGGTCGTCGGCGTGAGCGCGCCGGGCTTCCTGCCGCTCTCGGCCGAGCTGTCGTCGAGCCCGATCACCCTGACGGCGCGGCTCGGAGTCGGCATCGTCGGGGTGCTCTTACGCTTGCAGCCCCTGGTTCGATACCGCGGCCTGGTCGTCGACGAAGGCGGGCGGCCAGCCGCCGGTGCGCACGTGCGGGTCGTCGGGGGCGACGAATTCGAGCTCGACCGAGGAGACTTTGCGGCGGAGCACCAGACGAATGACGCGGGTGAGGTTTCGTTCAACGCTCCGGACGGCGCAATCGTGGAGGCTACCCACGCATCGCTCGGTGCCGGTCGCTCGCGCATCGACGTGAGTGCGCGGATCAGCAAGCGCGTTCGGATCAAGCTGGTGAGGGCCTCCGCCGAGCGCGGGGGAACGATCCGCGGCCGGGTGATCGACGAGACGGGGGCGGAGCGAGCAGACGTTGCCGTCGTCGCACGGCGCGACGCAGAAAACCCCGCGGCCGAGCTGATCTCGCTGCCGGTGCGGGGGCGCACCGACGCCGCGGGTGTGTTCCTGCTGACCGGGTTGGAGCTGGGCAGATATTTTTTGATGGCCAGCGACGGGACGAGTGCACCGGCGAGCTTGCGCGACGTGCCTGTCGACGGCCCGCAGGTGACCCTGACGCTCAGCCTGGGTGTGAGCTTCGGAGGTCGTGTCACGCATGCCGCCACGGGGGCGCCGGTGGCCGCGTTCAGCGTGATGCTCTCCGAGCGGCGTGGGCCGATCGCGCTCGAGGCGGTCCGCGCCGTCACGGTCTTCGATGCCGATGGGCAGTTCGTGATCGAGGGGCTGCGCCCGGGAAGGTACCTGATGTTGGTTGCCGCTGCGGGCTTCGCGGCCTCCGTGGAGCGCGAGATCGACGTCGCCGAGGGCAAACGCGAGGACGTCTCGCTGAGCGTGGGCGCCAAGCTCGTGGGTGTCGTGCGAGACGCTGTGAGCCACGCGCCGCTCCAGCACGCGAAGGTCTCTCTGGAGGGTCGCCACGGCGGTGGGGAGGGCGCGGTGCAGCTGATCGCCGCGGCCGAGAGCGACGCGGCTGGTCGCTTCGTGCTCTCGGGTCTCGGGCCCGGTGAGCGCTCGGTGCTGGTCGAGGCCTCAGCGCACCACGCGCGGCTGATCGGCGGATTGAGCGTGCGCGGCGAGGAGTCCCTGGGTCCACTGGAGGTCGAGCTGACCCCGCTCGGCGCCGACGAGGAGCCGCGGATCGAGCTGGTGGGCATCGGTGCGGTGCTCGCTGCGAAGGACGACGCCCTGATGATTGGCCAGGTGATGCCGGGAAGCGGGGCAGCCGAGGCCGGTCTCGTCCCGGGCGATGCGCTGCTCGCGATCGACGGGCAGTCAGTGGTCGCGCTCGGGTTCGAGGGCGCCATCCACCGCATCCGGGGTCCGGAAGGCAGCCAGGTCTTGCTGCTGGTCCGGCGAGCCGACGGCGGCGCGCCGGTCTCGATCAGCGTGACGCGACGGCGAGTGAAGGGGTAGCCGCGGGCTCCGAGAGCTTCAGCGTGCCACCGCGAACGAAGAAGTACGCGCCGAGTGCGAGCTCGAGGTAACCGTGGAACATCGCCAACGACAGGTACAGATTGCGACTCCTGTGCACGTTGAACAACGCGCCGAGCAGCACGGCCAGGGCCGACAGCGCCAAGAGCAGCAGCCCTACGCGGCTGAACTCCCGGGTCATCGCTCGGGCCGCCATACGAAAGGTGACGGTGCCCTGTCCGCGCACGTCCTCCTGGGGCACGACGAGTAACCAGGTCGAGTAGTGCACCGACTGCAAGAACGCGAAGCTGAGGGTCAGCCCCGCGGCGGCGCGAAACGGCAGCCCCGGTGCGAGCCAGTCCGATGCCGCCAGAATGTGCAGACCCAAGAGCTGCTCGGTGCCGAGTCGCTCGGTCCAGAAGTAGGTCTGTCCGCTCAGCAAGATCAGAGAGAAAGCGAGCATGAGCCCGAGGGGCAAGAGGGCGGACGAACGCCGGCCCCGGAACAGGTACAGCCACAGCGCGAGCGCGACCAGGTTGTGCAGGTGGGTGAAGCCAATGCGCACGGCGTAGGGCTCGAGCTGCGCGTAGATCCCGAAGGCCGCGAGCAGCAGCGCGCCCAAGGCCGCGCGGCCAAAACGGCCCGAGACGAGCGCTCCGGCGGCGAGCGCGGCCCCGATCCAGGCGGTCACGACGCCGAACTCGAGGCGCGCCACGGCGACCGGATCGGCGCCAAGCTCCTGAGAGCTCCGGAGCACGACGATGCTCGCGCAGGCGACGGCGATGATCACGAGCCAGCCCTTGGCCAGGCCGCGGCGCAGGACCAGGTAACGCAGATCAGCGGCCACGTGGGCGACCCCGAGGAAGATCGGGCCGAGCGCGAGCAACAGCGTGGGTACGGTGACCGTGAGCACGAAGGCAACGATTGCGTGCAGGCTCGCGGTCAGCGCGACCCGCCGATCTTTGGTCACGATCAGCGGCGCGAGTGGGCGGACGCGGAGCGCGACCCGATACAGCGCGCTGCGCGCCCAGTCGAGAGGCGAGACGGCACGCTCGACCAGGGAGCTCACGCGAGCCTCATGGTTCACCCGCGGCGGCGACGAAGAGCGAGCCCCGCCAGCACGAGTCCCAGGGACAAGAGCCCGGTGGGTTCGCCGGTGTTCGTCGCGCGCAGACTGCAGCTGCTATCACTGCTCGAGTCGCTGGCCTTCTTGCCGCCGGTGGACGGGCTGCCGCCAGCGCCGGCGCCACCGCCGGCGCCCGCGCTGCCCGCGTCGCTCGGAACACACAGCGAACAGTCGTATTCGATGCTGCCGTCCGGCAGCGCCTTCTGGCACTTGGAGGTGACGCAGGTGCCGGGACTCTTGTAGTCGGGGGGAGCCGTCGTGCAGCTCGCGCCCGGTGTGTTGCAGCCGTTCGGGGGTGGGACATCGGCGTGGGCCGAGCTTGCCTGGAACGTCAGCGCGCCGAGGGACAACGAAATTGCGAACAGGGTGTGGCGAAGCATGGGGCCAAGAATTGCCCGGATCGCGCTGCCGGGCAAGATGACTGCGCCGCGCGTTGTCGAGGGCGTTCGTTGCTTAGCGTCGGGCGAAGCGGCAGAATGCCGGTCCTATGCGGAGCGCAGTTCTGTGGGTGATCCTCGCACCCTTCCTGGTTGGCTGCGGTGAGGACGAGCGTTTTGTGATCTCCCCGCTGGGCACCGGCGGCACCGGCGGCAGCGGTGGAACCGGTGGCACGACCGCTCCGACGGCCAGCTTCAAGACTCGCGGGACGGTGGAGCAGATCTACGTCACCCACGCGAAACCTGGGACGAGCCTCGACGTCGTCGACGCAAAGGGTGCGGTGGTGCAGACGGGGACCGCGGACGAGCTAGGCAGCTTGGTCGTGCGCGAGCTGACGCCGGGCAAGGGTTATCGTGTGCGCGGCGGCGGCGAAGAGAGCGACGCGGTCGAGGTGATGTCGGTGGCGGGGAGCCTGCCGAGCCAGGACTCTTACGCTGCGCAGAAGCTGAAGGCCGGGTCGGGGTACATCACGGTGCGCGACGGCATCAAGCTATCGATCTACGTCACCCTGCCCGGGCCAGCGGACAAGGGGCCGTACCCCACGGTGGTGAACTACTCGGGCTACGACCCCTCGAAACCCGGTGAGCCGATCGGTCAGTACGAAGATCTGTGCGGTGAGCTTCCGGTGCTGTGCGACGCCCCGTCGGACTCCAGTGCGCTGATCGCCGCCCTGATGGGCTACGCGACGGTCGGCGTGAACATGCGCGGTACCGGCTGCTCCGATGGGGCCTACGACTTCTTCGAGCCGCTTCAGCTCCTGGACGGCTACGACGTGATCGAGACAGTGGCCGCGCAGGACTGGGTGCTGAACCACAAGGTGGGCATGACGGGGCTCTCGTACCCGGGGATCACCCAGCTGTTCGTGGCCAAGACCCATCCGCCGAGCCTGGCGTCCATCGCGCCGCTGTCGGTGATCGGCAACACGGTGAGCACGCTCGTGCCGGGCGGAATTCTCAACGACGGCTTCGCGCTCAACTGGGCCGAGAACGTGCTCGACAAAGCCGACCCCTACGGTCAGGGCTGGGAGCAGGCCAAGGTCGACGCCGGGGACGACGCCTGCAAGGAGCACCAGCTCTTGCACAGTCAGAAGGTCGACATCCTCCAGAAGGCCAAGGACACCCCGTTCTACACCGACGAGGTCGCGGCGCCGCTCAACCCCACCACGTTCGTGGATCAGATCGACGTGCCCGTGTTCCTGGCGGGGGCCTGGCAAGACGAACAGACCGGACCGTTCTTCTTCACGTTGCTCGACCGCTTCACCAGCTCGCCGATGACACGTTTCACCGTCTACAACGGCGTGCACCCCGACGCCTACGGGCCGCAGACGCTGCTCGAGTGGAAGTACTTTCTGGACATCTACGTGGCGAAGAAGATCCCGAGCGCCGACGACGGGATCCGCACCCTGATCCCGCTCTTGTTCAACGAGATCTTCAAGGTGAAGCTAGAGCTGCCCCCGGATCGCTTCAGCGACGCCAAGACCTACGAGGAGGCGCGAGCGGCGTACGAAAAAGAGCCGCCGCTCCGGGTGTTGTTCGAAGCGGGGGGCAAGGCTCCTCTGGGCGCGCCCCAGGGTGTGCACGAGCAGAAGTTTTCGGGCTGGCCCATCGAGGGCGCGACGACGCGGCGTTTCTATTTTCAGCCAGATGGCACTCTGGCCAGCGCCGCACCGGTCGCTGCCAGTGGAGCAAGCCGGTTTGCGCTGGATCCCGGCGCGGGGCAGCGGGGGATCTTGGCGAAGGGCGGCGTGTGGGCGCTCTTGCCAGACTACGATTGGAAACCCCTCGAGTCCGGCAAGGCCGTGGCCTTCGTGAGTGATGCACTGACCGAGGACATGCCCGTGCTGGGCACCGGGAGTGTCGATCTGTTCCTGAAGAGCAACGTCGACGACGCCGATCTCGAAGTGAACGTGAGCGAGGTGCGGCCGGACGGACAGGAGATGTACGTGCAGAGCGGCTGGTTGCGCGCCAGCCACCGCGGGCTCGCGGCGGAGTCCACCGAGGTGTGGCCGGAGCACACCTTCCGGGAGAAGGACCTGGAAATGTTGGTGCCCGGGCAGTGGGCCAAGGTTCGAGTGGGCATTGCCGGCATGACGCACGTCTTCCGCAAGGGTTCACGCCTCCGGATCTCCGTGGACACTCCGGGTGACAGTCGCGCCGAGTGGCGCTTCAATCTGAAGAAGTTCAGCGGCGACGCGCTGTACGACGTCGGTCACTCGTCGGAGCAGCCGAGCAGCGTTGCGCTGGCGGTGGTGCCGGGTGTGGTCGCGCCGCCCGAGCTCGCGCCGTGTCCTTCGCTTCGCGGCCAGCAGTGCCGAAGCTACGTCGAGCTCGTCAACCAGCCCTCACCGTGAAGAGGACGGCTTCACCTGCGTTGGGTGGGCAGCGGTGGCGGCGCGTCGTCTGAATTGCTGGGACTGCTGAGCAACGACGCACTCGCCGCGATCAGGGCGCCGAGCAGCAGCGCCAGAGTCAGGATGCCGATGGCCCAGAGGAGCGGGCGGCTCGGCGGCGCTCCCGGCGTCCGCTTGAGCTCCCGAGTGCTCGGGACGGGGAACGGTGGGGCACTGCCGAGCGGCGCTTGAAAGCCCGGGGTTCCGCCGTTGAAGGGAACCTCGATGCTCGGGCGAACTGCGACGGGATACGGCGCGGCGGAGATTGGCACTTCCACCGCAGGGTAGCCGCCGGAGGGATGCTGCGGCAGCGAGGCCATGGGCGTGGCCACCGCAGGGTAGCCGCCGGAGGGATGCTGCGGCAGCGAGGCCATGGGCGTGGCCACCGGAGGGTAGCCGCCGGAGGGATGCTGCGGCAGCGCGGCGATTGGCTCGACGTCCGGCGGCGCTGGGGGTGGGGGCGGCGCCGGCGCGAGTGGCGCCGCCGCTGCGAGCGCCCCCGGAAACAGGAGCTGAGTCGGATCCGCCGCTGCCAAGTCTGGTGTGGTGAAGAGGGTGGGCTCTTCGCTTTCGGGTGCGGCAACCTCGGGCGGCGAACGTACGGGGCGCAGCGCCGCCAGCATCTGCACCGCGTCCTGATAGCGCTCACTCGGTCGCTTGCGGGTCGCCTGCTCGATCACGGCGCCGAGCGCTGAGCTTCGCACCGCGTCGGAGAGCGGCACCCGGTTGGCGGACACTTGCTCGAGGCAGATCTCCATCGTCGAACCCTGGAACACCGGCTCGGCGCTCAGCATTTCGGCCATCACCAGTCCGAGCGAGTAGAGATCGGTTGCGGGGGAGATCTCGGTGCCTCGCAGCTGTTCCGGCGCGATGTAGCGCGCCGTCCCCACGACCACGTCGGCGCTGGTCAGCTGCGTTGCGTCGCTCGCGGAACGTTTGGCGATGCCGAAGTCGAGCACCTTGATGTAGTCCGAGCTGCCCGCGTACTGACACAGGTGAATGTTGGCGGGTTTGATGTCCCGATGGACCATGCCGAGGGCGTGAGCCTCCGCCAGGGCTTCGAGCACGGCGCTGGCTACCTCGGCGACCCGGCCCGGCTCGAGCGCACCACGCTTTCTCAAGTGCTGGGAGAGCGAGATCCCATTCAAGAGCTCGAAGGCGATGAACGGTTGTCCGCGTGCGTCCTCGCCGTGGGCATGCAGCCGCACGCTGTGGGGACTCCGGAGCCGCTCGGCCAACGACGCCTCGCGGCGAAAGCGATCGCGGCCGACGGCGTCCAGGTGCTCCGGCAGCAGCAACTTCAGCGCGACCGGCTTGCCATCTCGGAGATCCGTCGCTCTGAGGACGGCGCCATGCCCGCCGCGGCCGAGCGTGCCTTCGATGCGATAGCTCTCGCCAAACACGCTGCCGACGGCGGGCAATGCGCTGGGCGGGTTGCCGCCCTCGGCCTCGCCGGCGAGGTGCTCCATCCTGACAACTTATCACGATCTCGCGGTGGTTCGTCGCACCGACCCGTGCTTTGCTGCGGTCCGCGATGGCAGAGCTCTACCTTCGACAGTTGCTGGTCGGCCGTGACGTGGGCAAGGAGAGCCGCGTCGGGCGTCAGATGCAGAACTTCGTCTACCTGGTGGGTGATCGCACCGCGGGTGAGTGCATCGCGGTCGATCCGGCCTGGGATATCCGCGGCCTCCTGGACGCGGTCGAAGCAGACGGAATGCGCCTGGTGGGTGCGTTCGCGACGCACTACCACCCGGACCACGTTGGCGGCGGGCTGTTCGGTTTTGGCATCGAAGGGCTGCCGGAGTTGCTGGGGGTGCAGGGCATGAGTGTGCACTCGCATCGGCTGGAGGCGGACGGGCTGCGCAAGGTCACCGGAATTTCCAAGACGGACATGACGCTCCACGACTCGGGCGACAAGATACGCGTCGGTGAGATCGAGATCGAGTGGCTGCACACCCCCGGGCACACGCCGGGTTCGTCGTGTTTCCGGGTGAAGGACGCGCTGATCGCAGGAGACACGCTGTTTCTCCAGGGCTGCGGCCGGGTCGACCTCCCGGGCGGCGACGCCGACGAGATGCGCCGGACGCTCCGCGAACGCCTGGCGCGGCTGCCGGACGAGGTCGTGCTGTATCCCGGGCACGCCTACGGCGGGGAATTTGCGCCGCTCGGCGAGGTGCGCAAGACGAACCCGCAGTTCCCGCCGCCGGGCGCGGGAGACTAGCTGCTAGAGCCTCTATGGTTCTCACTCCGTTGACGACAGCGAACGCCACGCGACGCTTCCACACTGGCGAAACAGCCGCCGCCGGTCCCGGCCGGTTCTGCGCCAGCCACGCGCGCAAGGTCGCCGCTGATGCGCGCCGCGACCGGAAGCTCGCGCGGCTCGGGTGGCGCGTCTTGCGGCTCGACGCTGAGCTCGTCGTGAAAAAACCCGAGGTTGCTTTGGGGCTGGTGCGGGAGGCGCTCGGATGAGCGCGCGCTGCCCGTCACCGCGCCCGCCCGATCTGCGTTGGGCCTCGACGGCGGGAGAGCCGCGCGGAGAACGTGATGCGCGGCGCGGAGACGCCCGCCGCGGGCCAACGCGGGATTGGGCAGGGTGCGGAGAGCGTCGCTTCGAACTGCTCGTCGCGCTTTCAGGGGTCACCTCCGTTGCGGCCCACCGTGAGATACCAGTGACCGCGCACATGGCGCAGGCAAACCGGACCGAGCCGATCGGCGCTGCTGGCGCTTGGCGCGGGCACGCCAGCGTCGTTGGTCACCGCTCCCGTCACGGCAAAGTCCCCCCGCAGCGTTTACCAATGCCAACGCACGCTCGCTTCCGTTGCTTGAGCGCTCAGCGCCGCGGGTGTCGATGTGCCGCTCCGGAAGCTGGCGTTGCCTGCTTGGGAGCGTAGAATGAACCGATGCGTCCGGACGACAGTGGGCCATACCGCACCATCTCCGGGCCCGCGCGGCACAGCCAGTCGCTTGACTGGACGGCGATTCGGCGAAGGCGGCGCATCGCTGCTGCTTCGGCGCTGATGGTCTTGCCTGGGTACCTCATTGCTGATGCTCATTTCCCAAGACCGGCCGCGGTCCTCGTGTTTTTCGCGCTCGGTATTGCGGCATTCGTTTGCCTGTTTCGGTTTGCGCTTTCGAAGTGTCCGGCATGTAGGCGCGAGTTCTCCGGCGGCCATCGATTCATGAATCCCTTCAGGGCCGAATGCGCTCACTGCGGGGCTGCGCTCTCCGATCGTGGCGGGCGATGAAGCGCTCATTTGCACGGCGGGGGCGGAGGCGCGGGCGAGGCGCCCGGAGCCGGGGCCGGAGCCGCCCCAGGGTGAAGCGGAATGGGCGGCCATAGCCGGGTCCGACCGGCCAGCTTCGTGAATGAACCAAACGCCCCGGTGAACAACCCGGCACCCAGACCGCCACTGACCGTCAGTGTTCCGCCCGACAGTGGAGCTGCCGCAGGTGTCGAGAGTGCCAGCCCGACCCCAAGAATGCTGCCAGTTTCGAGCTGCGCCCCGATCCCGGCGCCCTCGAAACTGGCGAGGTCGGTAAAGCCACTCAGTGACCACCCGGCGCCGCCAAACAGTCCGAAGCCGAAGCCTCCCTGCGTCGAGCCGTAGCTGCCAGCTTCCACACCGGACGAACTCACGTCAACGTACACGCCGGCTCCGCCCCCAGTGCTCGGTCCCCACAGTCCGCCCGAGGCTGCGCCACCCAGGGCCAGGCCGAACAACCCTGACGGGTCGCTGAACAGGAACGGGTTTTGATTTGGCCAGCTCCACAGCGTCCCCGTCGTGGTCGCATACCCAAACTCATCCGGACTGACGAACGCCCCCAGCTCCGGCGACCACTGCCGATTGCGCACGTCGTAGATCCCGCTCGCCGCATCGAGCCACCGGCCCTGCCACCGAAGCGGCTGCCCGAACGCCACCCCATCGACCACCGGGCTCGGCGTCCCTGCGTCCGCCGCCAGCGCTCTCCCGAACGCGCTGAACTTGTACCCGCCGAGATCACTCGCCAGCGCCGCCCCCGCGCCGTAGCGTGCGCCACCACGCAAGCGTCGCACGTTGCCGATGCAGTCGAGCTCGCTTTGATGCCTCCCCCGGTCGTTGCTCGCGGCGCTTGCGCGCCGCTGCGCGCCGCCTGCCCCCTCCAAATCCGTGCTCGCGCCGGCTTCCCAGGCCGGGAGTCGCAGCTCGAGTCGATGCGAGACGCGTGAAGTTGGAAGGGCCTGGGGCCGGCGCTGCGCGCGGATGGAGGGCGCGTCGTTCCGAGATTGGATGCGCGTGCGCGGGCTGCGAGCCGGGCAAGACCACCAGCGCTATCGCTGCGCACAGCGCCAAGAGCATGCGCTTCACGGCGGCCCCGCTCATGCCCGCATGATCGCACGAATCCGCTGAGCTGGGCGATGCTCGGAAGCGTTGCCCGTCACTGCGCCCGCCCAATCCTGCGTTGGGCCTCGACGGCGGGAGGGCCGCGCGGAGAACGTGATGCGCGGCGCGGAGACGCCCGCCGCGGGCCAACGCGGGATTGGGCAGGGCGGGGCCATGTCCACGCGGCACGCTGTCGCGCCGCTCGGTTTTGGTCGCTCCGCCCACCGTCGCGCGTCGAACGAAGCCCAGCCGCGCCCGCTGTTCCTAATGGCGATCCTCACCCAACCAGGACCTGACCTCCGGCTCACCCAGCACTTCGGGACAGAGTTCTTGGGCGGCGATGACGAATGTCTCCAACAGCTGCGTGAGCATCTCCAGCAGTTCCCCAGCTTGAAGCCGCACCTGTCGCGGCACCGGCTGCCACGCGGTCATGCTCTGGCATTCAACAACCACGTCATCGACTTCCGGCTCCATCACCAGAATTCGCTCCACTCCCTGTTCGTAGAAGCCCAGCTGTGCGCTCTGCCGAGCGCGAAGCGACGAGATGACCCCTGGTACCTGCTCCATCACCATCGGCAGATCGCCGGTGACGTCGACCGGCCAGGGGCTCTGCCCGGAAGCCTTCCACGACGAATCGCACGGCGGAAACCTCGCTCATGAGCTCACAGATCTGGCTCAGACGTTCGGCTACACTGCTTTCCTCCGCTGCTTGCCCAACACCCGCGCGTTCGCGCGGATGGTGTGAGAAGCGCTCGAGCCTGATGGTGAAGGTACTCATGGAATCGGGTATGCCGTGAAGAAGCCACCAGCGGGATTGGGGATGAGCGTGGCGCGTGTCGCAGGCACTATGGTTCCGTTCGGCAGTACAACCTGACCGAGGCCTTCTGGAATTCGCACGCTCGCCGGGCCCTGGATAGACGCTCTTTCTCCGGCTAGCAACTCCGCGGCCGCTTGGTTGTTTAGCCACTGACCCTGCGGCTCGCCAGTGCCTCCCGCGCGACCGAGCAATCCCCGCATGCTCTTGGCGCCTTGCCCGTGTCTCGCGAACGTGTGACCGAAAACCCTCGTGCTTCTCCACTTCAGCGCCCCGGCGCCCTTCACAACCGCACCCGCGACCACCGCTGCTGCCGCGCTTGCCGCCAGGCTTGCCGACGCGGCCATGATCTTGTTTGCGCTGCACTCCGCGGCGGCCACGTTGCCCGCCATGATCGAGTCGAGGGAATTCTGGTGCTCGACGACGACAGTCGCGGTGTCCCCGAGGCCCACCATCTCCAAAATGAAGACCAGCGGCCCACGCTCGTCTCCGGGGGCAAGCCCCAGTCCAGCTGGATCTGCGAAGGCGATCGGATTCTGCCCCGGCCACGACCAAAGCGTCCCCGTCGTAGTCGCGTACCCAAACTCATCCGGGCTCAAAAACGCCCCCAGCTCCGGACTCCACACTCGGTTTCTGAAATCGTACAGGTCGATGCCCTGGCCGTTGAAGAACCACCGTCCCTGCCAGCGGAGGGGTTGGTTGATTCCGGGATAGGGCGTGCCGTCATCGGGGGGGAGGAGCTTGCCGCTTTGATGCCTCCCCCGGTCGTTGCTCGCGGCGCTATCGCGCCGCTGCGCGCCGCCTGCCCCCTCCAAATCCGTGCTCGCGCCGGCTTCCCAGGCCGGGAGTCGCAGCTCGAGTCGATGCGAGACGCGTGAAGTTGGAAGGGCCTGGGGCCGGCGCTGCGCGCGGATGGAGGGGGCGCGTCCTTCCGAGACTGGGTGCGCGTGCGCGGACCCGAGGCCGGCCAAGACCACCAGCGCCAGCGCTGCGCACAGCGCCTGGAGCATGCGCTTCACGGCGGCCCCGCTCATGCCCGCATGATCGCACGAATCCGCTGAGCTGGGCGATGCTCGGAAGCGTTGCCCGTCACTGCGCCCGCCCAATCCTGCGTTGGGCCTCGGCGGCGGGAGGGCGGCGCGGAGACGAGATGCGCGGCGCGGAAACGCCCGCCGCGGGCCAACGCGGGATTGGGGAGGGGCGCGGTCGCGCAGTCCAGGCTCACGAGCACGAGTGAGCGCGGCGTCACAATCCTAGTCGATGACCGGAGAAGGCGGATATCGGCCCCAGTGGAAGCACGCAATGTTGAGTGCGAGCACCGCTGCCCCAATGGGAAGCCGCAGCTTTTGCCACGTCGTGCCTGCCGACTCGCCCCGTAGCTCGTTGACCAGGAACGTGAGGTTGGCGAGAATTGTTGTCGCGAACAGGACTCGCAGGTGCAGCTCTGAACGAAGGTAGAGACCAAACCCCCAAAGCATGCACGGGAACAACAGCGCGAGGCTCTTTCCTGCGACAATGGAGGCGGAACGCACGCTAGTCTTTGCAGACCTGCGAGATCTCGGCGTAGACATGTGTGCCCCACTGTATCGCCAAGTACTCCCACCAGCGCTCGTCATGAGGCAGCGATTCGGGGTACTTTTCTCGCGACTCCTTGTAAAAGTCGTAGCCGAACAACGTGAGGATCCAGCCTCGGTCTCGATTGAACTGCTCGTATTGCTGCACATGCGTCAGTTCGTGCGCCAGCGTCCGAAGGCCGCGACCGGCGAACGGGTCGAGGCCCGGAGCGAAATCGATATCGTACCCTTTGGCCTCCGCATTCGCGTTCTCCGAGATGCGCAACGAATTCCGATTCACGTTGACGTCTGAGAGGTCGATGGCGGGATAGTAGTATTGCAGCTGGTTCCGCAGCCCCTCCGGAATCGGCTCGTTCCCGAAGGGATCCCGCCACCGCATCGGATTCTGCCCCGGCCATGACCAGAGCGTTCCCGTCGTGGTCGCATACCCAAACTCATCCGGACTGACGAACGCCCCCAACTCCGGCGACCACTGCCGATTGCGCACCGCCGAGATCACTCGGCAGCGCCGCCCCCGCGCCGTAGCGTGCGCCACCACGCAAGCGTCGCACGTTGCCGATGCAGTCGAGCTCGCTTTGATGCCTCCCCCGGTCGTTGCTCGCGGCGCTTGCGCGCGCTGCTGCGCCGCCTGCCCCTCAAATCCGTGCTCGCGCCGGCTTCCCAGGCCGGGAGTCGCAGCTCGAGTCGATGCGAGAAGCGTGAAGTTGGAAGGGCCTGGGGCCGGCGCTGCGCGCGGATGGAGGGGGCGCGTCGTTCCGAGATTGGATGCGCGTGCGCGGGCTGCGAGCCGGGCAAGACCACCAGCGCTATCGCTGCGCACAGCGCCAAGAGCATGCGCTTCACCGCGGCCCCGCTCATGCCCGCATGATCGCACGAATCCGCTGAGCTGGGCGATGCTCGGAAGCGTTGTTCGTCACAGCGCCCGCCCAATCCTGCGTTGGGCCTCGACGGCGGGAGGGCGGCGGGGAGCGGAATGACTTCCACGCGGTGCGACGATGTGCGACGCGTGTCTGCCCGCCGCGGGCCAACGCGGGATTGGGGAGGGCGGAGCGGGGCGGGGCTCACTCAGCCACTCCAACGCAGCCAGGCGCATTTCGGTCACAATCGCGCATCGATGCGCTCGCGAACCCGGGCGACCGTCTCCTGCGCGAGCCTAGCGCGCGACCTGCGCCACGGCCCGATGCGAATGACTTGATCGTTCGCGAGGGTCAGCTCAATTCGGGTGTAGTGCTCGCCCCAGGCCTGAATCCCGTCAACACTGGAAAGGCGGACGCTCTGCCGACGGCTGAACACGCCGAGGTGACGCACGACGATGGTGTCCGCGTGAAGCTCGATGCGCGAGGCACCGAGTGTGTCGGCCACCACGGCAGCCAGGAGCAATATTCCAAGAAACGCCACTACGTCCGCGGGAGTGCCAAATAGAACTCGACTCCAGCGAAGTCCCACGTATGCGAGCAGCACACTCACCGCCGCGTAGACATACGCACCGAAACCCGCCGTCGGCATGCCGAAGCTCGCGATCCAAACGGTCGGTTTGGCTCGGCTCACTTGGATTCGCAGACCTGCTGGAGCTGGTTCTTGTCGATGGCGAGGGCTATTCCTTCGCCGCCGCCCTTGAGCGTAGCTTCAAGGGCTTGTTGCTTGGCGAGGTCCTTGACTCCCTTGGATGCGAGCAAGCCTTTGCCGAGCGCCACCCCGGCCTGCTCTCCGGCCAAACCGCCGACCGGACCGAGTAGCGCTCCAAGCACGACTCCCTCCGCGCTTACCGATCGACCGGCGATCAGGTCGTCGAGCGCGGATCCACCAGCTCCTCCCAGCGCCGCCGCCGCCGGGTTGACGGTCGCGAGCGCCCCTGCGAGCGCTCCACCCGCAGCGGCACCGGCCGCGCCCTGTAAGAACTGACCCCAACTCATCGATGTCGGTGCCGTCACAGAATACGCGATCAGATTGGCCACGCCTCCGACCACCGCGCCTGCCGCCCAAAGAGCGACATTTCCGCTCGGGTCGCGAATCGCGATCGGATTCTGCCCCGGCCACGACCACAGTGTCCCCGTCGTGGTCGCGTATCCAAACTCATCCGGGCTCAGGAACGCCCCCAACTCCGGACTCCACACTCGGTTTCTGAAATCGTACAGGTCGATGCCCTGGCCGTTGAAGAACCACCGCCCCTGCCAGCGAAGGGGTTGGTTGATTCCGGGATAGGGCGTGCCGGCATCCGGTGGAAGGAGCTTGCCGCTTTGATGCCTCCCCCGGTCGTTGCTCGCGGCGCTATCGCGCCGCTGCGCGCCGCCTGCCCCCTCCAAATCCGTGCTCGCGCCGGCTTCCCAGGCCGGGAGTCGCAGCTCGAGTCGATGCGAAGCGTGAAGTTGGAAGGGCCTGGGGCCGGCGCTGCGCGCGGGATGGAGGGGCGCGTCGTTCCGAGATTGGATGCGCGTGTGCGGGCTGCGAGCCGGGCAAGACCACCAGCGCTATCGCTGCGCACAGCGCCAAGAGCATGCGCTTCACGGCGGCCCCGCTCATGCCCGCATGATCGCACGAATCCGCTGAGCTGGGCGATGCTCGGAAGCGTTGCCCGTCACTGCGCCCGCCCAATCTGCGTTGGGCCTCGACGGCGGGAGGGCGGCGCGGAGACGAGATGCGCGGCGCGGAGACGCCCGCCGCGGGCCAACGCGGGATTGGGCAGGGCGGGGCGCAGGACCACCCAAGGGGGTTCAGCCGCGCTGCTTCGTGCAGAGTTTTCCCCCCGGCCCCACGTGGTACTCGGTGGCGAATCCGAAGACCCCGACGGGCAGCGGCACAGCCGCCATCGGGTTGTGGACGAAGATCAGATCCGTGCCGATCTCCCTGGGCGCGTTCCAGATCCCGATGTCGGAAAACAGCACTCCCGAAACGCCGCTCGACTGCGGCTCGCAGAAGAGTCGTGCACCCACGACAGCACCGCTCTTCTTGGCCACCGTCGGTCGGTTCAGGAATCCGGTTTCGACGGCACCGCTCCCGTCGGTCGGCACTGCCGCGTAGATGTTGAAAGCCGCACTCCAGTCGTAGCCCCAGCTCGAATTCACCCGAATTGACGTCGGATGGTGGCGCATGGAAAACGCCGACAATTCGGGCTTGCGGCGGCTGGTGTTTTGACGTGAGAAGTCGGCATCGATAGGGCAGCCGCCCTTGCGCCCGCTCGGCCCTCCGCGCTTCGCAGACTCCGACGTCGCGCTCGGCGCGGTGCTCGAGGGCATCAAGCTCATCGCGTGTCCGCATTGCCGCCGGACCGGAGCCCTCATCGGCCACGGCTTCCTGCGCGGTTACGCGGAGCGCGGGTCCGAGATCGTGGTGCGCGGCCGGCGGTTCTTTTGCTCGAACCGCGGCAGGCAACGCGGGTGTGGCCGGACCTTTTCGGTGAAGCTGTCGACCGTGGTCGCCGGTTTCCTCGTGCGCACGCTCACGCTCTGGGTCTTCTTGCAGCTCGTCTTGTCCGGGCTCAGCAGGCGGACAGCGTGGCTGCGCGCGGCGGGCGGCGCGCTGTCGCTGTCGAGCGGGTATCGACTCTGGCAGCGCTTGTGCGAGGGCGCAGAGCGCGCTCCGCGCCCGCCTGTGCCGCGAGGCGACGGCACCCCGAGCACGGCGCGTGAGCCGCTGGCGCAGCTGTGGGCGCACCTGCGCGTCGTGATCGGCTCTGGCAAGACTGAGCTCCTATCCGGCTTTCAGGGCCGCCTGCAGCGTGGGCTCTTCGACGGTTGATCGCGCCATCGTCACCTCCGCGCGCCATCCACACTGCGCTCGTAGCCTGCGGGCGCCTTCGAACCGGGCGCACACAACAACAGCAGACGGCAATCCGGATCCCAACGCGGCTCGCCGTAGACGTCCGGGCGGGGGCCGCGCGCCCCTGAAAGGACCCAACATGAAACGAGTCAGCAGCTACTTGAAGATGCGGGTGCTCAGCGCCATCGAATCGGCGCCAGGCAACAGCATCGTGGCGCGCATTCGCCACGTCAGCGGCCAAGTGTTCCTCGACGAGGATGGCCAGCGCTTCCAATTCACCTGGCGCACGATCCAGACTTGGTACTCGCGCTACGAGAAAAACGGCATCACGACGGTGAAGCCGAAGACCCGCTCAGACAAGGGCAAGACGCGCAAGACGACGCCCGAGGAGGTGCTCGAGGCCATAGACCAGGTGCGCGGCAGCTTCCGCGGCCCGCCCCAACGTGACGGCGGTCTACCGCGCCTGCATCGAGCGCGGCTTGCTGCAGCGCGAGCATCGCCCCGAACACCTTCCGCCGCGTCGTTCAAGGCCCACGAGCTGCTCAAGCCCGACGCCGAAGTCAAAGACAAGCGCCGGCTGGCTTTCGCCAAGGCGCACGCCAATGAACTCTGGCAGGCCGACACGATGTTTGGCCCCTACGTGCGGCATCGGCGCGGGCAAGGTGCAAGCCAAGCTGATCGCGTTTCTGGACGACGCGAGCCGCGTGTGCTGTCACGGGCAATTCTTTCCGCCGACAACACCGAACTTCTGCTCGAGGCCTTCAAGAGCGCGCTCTACAAGCGCGGCCTGTGCCGAGTCCCTGTACGTCGACAACGGCAGCAACTACTCCTCGCTGGAGATCAGTCAGGTCTGCCAGCGCATCGGCGCCATCCTGTGCCACACGCCCGTGCGCGACGGCGCCGCCAAGGGCAAGATCGAGCGCTTTTTCCGCACTGTCCGCATGAGCTTCCTCAGCCGGCAGCTCGACCTGTCGAGCCTCGACGCCCTCAACCGAGCTTTCACCGCTTGGGTCGAGGACGAGTACAACCAGAGCGAGCACGGCTCCCTCGGCATGCGCCCCATCGATCGCTTCGGACTCGATCTCCGCCGCATCCGCTTCCTGCCGCCCGGGGACGTCAACGACGAGTTCTTCTTCGTCGAGCAAAATCGCACCGTCCTTGCCGACAACACCTTCTCCCTCAAGGACACCCGCTTCGAAGCGCCGCGCGATCTCCGAAGTCGCAAGATCCAAGGTCCGCTTCGATCGATTGCACTTCGACCGCGCGATCGTGTTCCAGGCGAGGCACGCCCCGTCGACTTCGTCGCCAATGACCGAAAGCCCTCGAAAAAGCTCACGCGAACGCGCCGGCGCGCGACCAAGCCGGCGGTGCAGTCGTGATCCGCGCTCACTTCGGTCTGGCGAAAGACCCATTCTCGGCGGAGAATCCTGACCCTGTTGCCGCACCAGAGGGAAGTGCTCGACACCGTGCGCGTGCACTGCCAGCAGGGCGGCCTGTGCGTCATCGTCGGCGAGCCCGGCACCGGCAAGAGCGTCGTCAAGCAGGCCTTGGTCCAGCACGATCCCAAGCGCCTCATCACGCCCGTCGTCAACCGCACACTGCACACCTACCACGGCACGCTGCGCATTCTGTGCGAGGCGTTTCAGATCGAGCCGGACGGGGCCGACTTCCGCTGCGAAAAGCGACTCATCGAAGAGGCGCGCCGGCTCAACGCATCGCGGCAAGATGCTCGCGCCCATCATCGACGACGCGCACCTGATGGACGTCTCCGCGTTGCGCCGGATCCGGCTGCTCTTCGAAGACTTCCCCAAGAATCACTGCCTGGTCTTGGTCGCCCAGCCCGAGTTGCTCAGCCGCCTGGGCCTCACCGTCAACGAAGACATCAAGAACCGCGTCACCTACTCGGTCCTGATGCAGAAGCTCGCACCCGACAGCGTGGCCGACTTCATCCGCGCCGAGCTCGACAAGGTGGCGCTCGCCCACTCGACCTTCACTGACGACGCGCTCAGCCTCATCGTCCGCTCGTCCGAGGGCGTCCTGCGCCGCGCCAGAAACCTCTGCCTCAGCGCCCTGTTCGAAGCCGTGCGCGACCGCACCAAAACCGTCGACCTGAAGCAAATCAACCGCGTCTTGCTCCAGCCACACTGGCGCAAGGGAGGTCGACCTGCCGCAGTAGCGACTTCGCTGCACGCGGCCAGCGCTGTCGTGGTGCCCACCAGCGCTACGACGGCGTTGGTCGTTTTGCATCCTGCGCCTACGACCGTTTCAGTCGCGAATTGCGATGGCAGCGCGAGCTTCTTCGGAAATCTTTACGACGTCAGTTTTGGAGTTTCGTGCGACGTCAGTTTGGCCGGCAACACAAACTCAGCCGAAGTAGAAATCAAGTCGCTCGCACAGCGCGGACAACCGAGCAAGCGTTGGGCCCTTGATGCTGAAGCCACCCGCGCCCTCGTCCGGAGCCCACCACACTCCGCCAACGACGAGGGCGTCCATCTCGTGTGCGAGGCTTCGGATCTGCGCGGCCCGCGGCTCCACGACCGCGAGCAACGCCTCAGCCGCGAGTTCCACGTCTGCCGCTTCGAATTCGATCCGCCACACCCCGTGCGGGCGCGTCAGCTGGCGTCCGTCGCGCGTCTGGTAGCGTTCGCCCTTGGCGAAGCAGCGACTCGCTTCAAGTCCCAGAGCATTGCTTGCAACGGACGGATCCACTCTATCCCCGACCAGGGCCAGATGGACCGTTCCGCTCGCGGGAACAGCAGGCGCGCCCTCTCTCTCACGGGACATATTCGAAGATGTTCCCAATGCGCTTGCCCGTGTGGCTGTTCACGATGTCACCGTTCGACAGAATCTTGGTCTCGTGGAAGCTCGGTGGGAGAGCATTGTCTCTCTTCAGCCCCTCCATGGCACGCTTGCCAGTTCCCCGGTCGAGCCCCAGCGCGTCGAGAGTCTGGGGCGAGAGCGTGTGGCCACCGGTCTGGAGGACGGTCGGTCGCTGCCCCAGGCCCTTCGGTGACGGGACTGGATCTAGCATGTTGATGCGCATGGACGGGACCCGGCAGGCTCCTCTCGAGCCCCCTCCCATGCCGCTCACCCCGCCCACGATCGCCGCAGCGGTTTGCCCCTCCTCGGTGTTGAGGTATCCGTACGCCGACACGGCCACCGCTGCGGCAGCATCGAGCGCTGCCGTGCCGTAGTCCCCCACCCGGAACGCGCGATAGCTCGACTCCCGGAGGAAGTTCATCGCGCTGGTGTTCGTGTCCCAGTTGGTGAGGGCCTGGTTCTCGTCGGGCGACAGGAAGTCGTAGATGGAGATGTGTCCGCTCGGATCCCGATGCCGAATCGGGTTCTGTCCGGGCCACGACCACAACGTCCCGGTCCCCCGGTGGTAGATGAAGTCGTCTGGCGACAAAAACGCCCCCAGCTCCGGACTCCACACACGGTTCCTGAAATCGTACAGGTCGATGCCCTGGCCGTTGAAGAACCACCGTCCCTGCCAGCGGAGGGGTTGGTTGATTCCGGGATAGGGCGTGCCGTCATCGGGGGGGAGGAGCTTGCCGCTTTGATGCCTCCCCCGGTCGTTGCTCGCGGCGCTTGCGCGCCGCTGCGCGCCGCCTGCCCCCTCCAAATCCGTGCTCGCGCCGGCTTCCCAGGCCGGGAGTCGCAGCTCGAGTCGATGCGAGACGCGTGAAGTTGGAAGGGCCTGGGGCCGGCGCTGCGCGCGGATGGAGGGGGCGCGTCGTTCCGAGATTGGATGCGCGTGCGCGGGCTGCGAGCCGGGCAAGACCACCAGCGCTATCGCTGCGCACAGCGCCAAGAGCATGCGCTTCACGGCGGCCCCGCTCATGCCCGCATGATCGCACGAATCCGCTGAGCTGGGCGATGCTCGGAAGCGTTGTTCGTCACAGCGCCCGCCCAATCCTGCGTTGGGCCTCGACGGCGGGAGGGCGGCGCGGAGACGAGATGCGCGGCGCGGAAACGCCCGCCGCGTGCCAACGCGGGATTGGGACGGGGCGAGGTGCTTCCTCGGTCACCGCTTTACAGCAGTGCGCGAAGGCACTCCGCGCCGCGATCCTCCCACAATGGAATCAGAACGGATCCATCGAGCGTCTCGATCGGACTGCCTGCCGCCAGGGCGGCCGCGTAGGTCTCAAGGAAGACTGTAGCATCGTGGTGACTTGCGAAGAGTCCAGCCTCATTCAAATGGGCGTCCAAAAAACGATGCAAAGTCGGCAGGTCCTCGTCGTAGCTGGCCTCGATGAATGAGTAGCT